>DASUGC010000170.1:0-21047 GCA_036274235.1 Vicinamibacterales bacterium | reverse complement strand
CGGCATCATCGGATCCCGGCTCGTCGAGCCCGGCGAACTGGTGGCCGTGGGCACGCCCGTCGCTGTGATCATCGATCTCGATCGCGCCTGGGCCAGCGTGTACATCCAGGAACCGCAGGTGCCGCTGGTGAAGATCGATCAGCCGGCCACCGTGATCACCGACGCCGGCGATCGCATTGAGGGGCGCGTCACGTTCATCTCGCCCAAGGCCGAGTTCACGCCACGGAACGTCCAGACGCCCGACGAACGGGCCAAGCTTGTCTACCGCGTGAAGGTGTCGGTTGACAACACCAGGGGCGTGCTCAAGCCGGGCATGCCGGTGGAAGTGGATCTCGGATTCGGAGCCAAACAGCAGTGACCGGGGCGGATCCCATCGTCCGGATGGACGGCGCCAGGAAGTCATTCGGCGCGACCCGTGCGGTGGACGGCCTGTCGCTGGACGTCGGCCGGGGCGAAATGTTCGGCGTCATCGGTCCGGACGGCGCCGGGAAGACCACCGCGCTGCGGCTCATCTGCGGCCTGCTCAAGCCGGATGCCGGCACCGTTCGTGTGAAGGGCGTCGATCCGTTCGTCAATCGCCGCGAGGCCGCGCGCACGATGGGATATGTGTCGCAGCGATTCAGCCTGTACGGAGATCTGTCGATCGACGAGAACATCGAATTTTTTGCCCGCATTCACGGCGTGCGGGATTTCGCGGCCCGGCGGTCCCGGCTGCTGCAACTGACCGGCCTCGAACCGTTCCGGGGCCGCCTGGCGGACCGGCTCTCGGGTGGGATGAAACAGAAGCTCGCGCTGGCGTGCGTGCTCGTGCACGAGCCGCCCGTGCTCGTCCTCGATGAGCCGACGACCGGTGTGGATCCGGTGTCGAGACGCGAATTCTGGAAATTGCTCGCCGAGTTTCTCCAGCAGGGACTCACGATCGTGATGGCGACGCCGTACCTGGATGAAGCCGAGCGCTGCGGCCGCGTCGCGCTGATTGCCGCGGGGCGCGTGCTGGCCCAGGACGAGCCGGCGAAACTGCAGGCGGCCGCGGCCGGCCAGCTGATCGAGGTCGTGGCCGGGAAGCCGCGCCAGGCGCTCGAAGTCGTCCGCGCGCAAATCGGACCTGACCGCGTGCAGTTGTTCGGCGATCGCCTGCACGTGCGCGTGGACGACGAGTCGGAATTCGCGCCCGTCCGGGACGCCATGGCAAAGGCCGGCATGCCGGTGACCGAATGGCGCCGCATCGCCCACACGCTCGAGGATGTCTTTATCGATCGATTGGCCCACGCACCCGCAGCACCCGCGGCGGCAACCGAGGCGGCTGCTCACGCTCAACCTGAGAAGAGGCCGTGATGAGGATCCCTGCACGAACCCGACTGTCCTGGCTGTGTGCGCTCGCGTGCGGGGGCGCGTGGTCGCTTGCCGTGCCGGCGTACGCGCAGGCGCCCGCCCCCCTGGACTTGAGCGTCTCCGACGCGGTGCGGATGGGAGTCGAACACGCGCCGCGCGTGATCGAAGCGCACGCGAAGACCGAAGCCGCCAACCAGAATGTCCGAGCGCTCATCGCCCTGGCACTGCCGACCGCCACGGCGCAAATGCAGTACCTCCGATGGAGTCATGTACCGGAGTTTCTGATTCCGGATGGGGCCGGGGGGCTCAAGATCCTCTATCCGGACATCCCGAACAACTACCGCGGCCGCGTGGAAGTGACCGCGCCGATCTACAGCTTCGGCCGCATCAAATCGAACGTGACGGCCGCGCGGGAAGACGTGGCTGCCGCGGAGGCCGGCGAGCGCCAGGCGGCCTCCGACGTCAGGTACGAGGTCATGCGAGCCTACTGGCTGCTCGCCACCGTACGCGAGAACGTCAGCGTCCTCGTCCAATCGCTGGCACGGACGGATGCGTGGGTCGGAGACGTGCAATCGCGCGTGGATACCGGCCTGCTGCCTCCCAACGAGGTCCAGTCGGCGCAGGCGCAGCGGGCGCGCCAGCAGGTCCGGTTGCTGCAGGCGCAGAACGACGAGGCGCTGGCGGAGCTCGTACTGGCGAGGCTCATCGGCGTGCCGGCCGGTACCGCGATCCGTACCGCAAGCCCGGTCGATCAACCGCTGCCTCAAGCGGTCGAGCTCGAGAGCATGACGGCCGACCAATTGATCGCGCGGGCCACGGGCCAGCGCGCGGACCATGAGGGCCTCACGGCGCAGAGCGAAGGCTTGCGCCAGTCGGCCAGGGCGGCGATCGCCAACCTCAATCCCTACGCCGTCGGCCTGGCCGCCGTCGAGCCCGCGCGCCCGAACGCGCGATTCGTGCCGCCCATCGACGCCTGGCACACCAGTTGGACGGTGGATCTGAAATTTGTCTGGCCGTTCTTCGACGGCGGCCGCGCGAAGGCGCAGGCCGCGGCACTGACGGCACAAGCCGCCGGCGTGGACGCGCGACGGGATGATCTCGACAGCGCGATCGGCCTCGAGATTCGGCAGCGCCTGCTGGACCTGCGGTTCGGCCGCGCGCAGATCAATGCCTCCTCGGAAGGCGTCCTGGCCGCGGCGGAAGCCAGGCGCGTGGTGGGGGAGCGCTTTGCGGCGGGCGTCGCGCTCAGCAGCGAAGTGCTCGACGCGCAGGTGGCGCTGCTCGAGGCGCAGCTCGAACGGTCGCGCCTGTACGCCGCCCTCCGGATCACTGAGGCGCAGTTGATCCACGCCGTGGGAGAACGCTGATCGCATGTCCGAGCCGTCTGCCGTCATCCAGGTGGAGCACCTGTCGCGCACCTTCGGCGCGTTTCGCGCCGTCGACGACGTGACGTTTGACGTGCGGCGGGGAGAGGTGTTTGGCTTTCTCGGCAGCAACGGCGCCGGCAAGTCCACGACGATTCGCATGCTCTGCGGGCTGCTCAAACCGACGTCAGGCCGCGCCACGGTGGACGGTCTCGACGTCGGCGCCGATCCGGAAGGCGTCAAGCGCCGCATCGGCTACATGTCCCAGCGGTTCTCGCTGTACGAACTCCTGACGGTGGAAGAGAACATCGCCTTCTACTCGGGTTTGTACGGCCTGACGGGGGAGCGCTACCAGCGGCGGCGCAGGTTCGCGCTTGACATCGGCGGCCTGGCGGGACGTGAGCGCGAGCTGGCGAAGAATCTGTCTGGAGGCTGGAAGCAGCGGCTCGCGCTCGGCTGCGCGCTGCTGCACGAGCCGCCGATTCTGTTTCTCGATGAGCCGACGGGCGGCGTCGATCCCGTCTCCCGGCGCGAGTTCTGGCGCCTCATCGACGATCTCTCGCGCGCGGGCACGACCGTGCTGGTCACCACGCACTATCTCGACGAAGCGGAACGGTGCGATCGCGTGGCCATCATGCACGTGGGGAAGCTGGCGGCGCTCGGCAGTATCGCCGAGCTGAAAAGCGTGTTCGCGGACCGGCCGATCATGGAAGTGCGCGGGCCGGATCCGGTGGGCCTGATGTCCTGGCTGGACAGGAGCCCGCTGGTGGAAAAGACGAGCTTGTTCGGCACGGCGGTCCATGCCGTGCTCCGGAGCGCCTCCACGTCGGTCGATCAGCTCATGCGCGCATTGACGGGCGCCGGGCGCGCCGTGGACAGCCTGGAGCCGGTCGTGCCGTCGCTCGAAGACGTGTTTCTCGATGTCGTCGATCGGCTGGGCCGCGCCGGAGGCGAGGCGTGAGAGGTGTGGCGGCGGTCGCGCTCAAGGAATTGCGCCAGATCCGGCGCGATCGCCGCAGCCTGCTGATTCTGCTGTTCATTCCGGTCTTCTTCCTGTTTCTGTACGGCTACGCGCTGAACTTCGACATCCGCCACGTCACCATGGCGATCGAGGATCGCGACCACAGCGCCGAGAGCCGCGCGCTGGTCGCCGCCTTCGTGCGGTCCGCCTATTTCGATCGCGTCGCGACGGTTGACCACGACGCGCAGGTGGAGGCCCTGATGGATCGCGGGGACGCCCGGGCCTTGCTGGTCATCCCGGAAGGATTCGCGCGACGCGTCTTCCGCGGCGAGCCGGTGGACGTCCAGGTGGTCCTGAACGGCGACAACGCCAACACGGCCACCACCGTGCTGGGCTACGTCAACGGCGTGCTCACGGATGCCTCCGCGCAACTCGGCGGCCCCATCCGGGCGTCAACCGTCGGCGTGATGCCGCGCGTCTGGTACAACCCCGAACTCCGGAGCGCGCTCTTTCTGGTGCCCGGGCTGATTGCCTATATCGCGACCATCTCGGCGGTCGTATCCACGTCGCTCTCCATCGTGCGTGAGAAGGAAAACGGCACGATTGAGCAGATTCGGATGGCGCCGATTTCGACATTGTCGTACATCCTCGGCAAAACGATTCCTTACCTGGTCCTCGCCGAGATCTCGGCGTTCCTGATCGTCCTGGCGGCGATGGCGATGTTCGGCCTGCCCATGCGGGGCGATTGGGGCACGCTCTTCATCGTCCTCACGGCGTTTCTCGTGGGAGGTCTCGGCACGGGCCTGTTGGTGTCCACCGTCGCCGACACGCAGCAGACGGCGCTGCAGACCTCGATGCTGCTGGCGTTTCTGCCCGTGTTCATGCTGTCGGGGTTCATCTTTCCCATCGCGAGCATGCCGGTCTTTCTGCAGCGGCTGACGACCATCGTGCCGGCCAAATACTTCCTGATTGCGTTGCGCGGCGTGGTGCTGAAGGGACTGGGACTCGCGGACGTCCTCATGCCGCTGCTCGCGCTCGTGATCTTCGCCGTGGCCGTGCTCGGTCTGTCCGCACTCAGGCTGGCGCGCCGTTGAAGAGTGCCGGCTGACGATATGGGCAGACGCATCGGCGTGCTGATTCGGAAGGAGTTTCTGGAGCTGCGGCAGACCCCGCATCTCCTGGTGCTGCTCATTGTCGCGCCGATCATTCAGCTGTTCATGCTCGGCTACGCGGCGACTACGGATGTGCAGAACGTGCCGATTGTCGTGGTGGATGCCGACCGGTCCTCCCGCAGCCGCCAGCTCATCGAGCGTTTTGCCGGCTCCACGCACTTCCGTGTCGTGGCGGACGAAACCGACTCGCACGCGATCGATCGGTACCTGTCCCGGGGGACGGCCTGGCTCGCGGTGGTGGTGCCCGCCGGCCTCGAAGCCGCGCTGGAGCAGGGCGGCCCGCCGGTGCAAACGAACGTGCAAATCCTGGCCGATGGCAGCGACGCCAATTCGTCAGGCATCGCGCTCGCCTACGCGGCCGGGCTGGTCCGGGAGTACAACGGCGAGCTCATGGCCGCCAAAGGCCTGCGCGTCTCGCCAATCAATGTCAGCGTGCGGGTGCTGTTCAATCCCGAACTGGTGAGCCGTGATTTCATGGTGCCCGGCGTTCTCGCCATGCTGCTGCTGGTCGTCACGGCGAATCTCTCGTCAATGGCGATTGTTCGCGAGCGCGAGCTCGGGACGCTCGAGCAGTTGAGCGTGACGCCGCTGACACGGTGGGAGTTGATGCTCGGAAAACTGCTCCCGTACGGCCTCATCGGCCTTGTAGACGCGGTCATGGTCGTGCTGGTCGCCGTGTTCTGGTTCCGCGTCCCGTTCCAGGGGAACGTCGCGGTGCTGGCGTTGGCTACGTTGCCGTACCTGCTGTGTACGCTGAGCCTTGGATTGTTCGTCTCGACCATCTCGCACACCCAGCAGCAGGCCATGCTGACGGCAATCTTTTTCTTCCTGGTGCCGATGATCTATCTCTCCGGCTTTACGTTTCCCATCGAAAACATGCCGGTGGTGATTCAGTGGGTGACGTATCTCATCCCGCTGCGGTACTTCCTGGTCATCGTCCGGGGTGTATTCCTGAAGGGCGTCGGGCTCGACGTGCTGTGGCCGCAATTCGTGGCCCTCGTTGTCTGGGGCAGCACCGTGCTGGCGCTGGCGGCGCTGCGATCGACGAAACGAGTGTAAAGTCAGAAGCCATGCGCGTCCGCGTCGGCACCTCGGGCTACAACTACACCGAATGGCGCGGGACGTTTTACCCGGCCGATCTGCCGGCCAAGCAGATGTTCGGCTACTACTCGCAGCGATTCCGCACCGTCGAGATCAACTACACCTTTTACCGGATGCCGACGGCCAAGACGACCGCCGGCTGGCTCGAGCAGGCCCCCGCTGACTTTGCGTACACGCTGAAGGCGCCTCAGAAGATTACGCATATCAAGCGTCTGCAGGGCGCGGAGGAGCTGCTGGGCTACTTCTGTGACAGCGCGCGTGTGCTGGGCGCGCACCTCGCGTCGTTGCTGTTCCAGTTGCCGCCGCACCTGAAGTGCGACGCGGCCAGGCTGGAGACCTTTCTCGCCGCCATGCCCGCCGACGTAAGGCCGGCCTTCGAGTTCCGCCACGACTCCTGGATGAATGACGACGTTTACGCGATCCTCCGGGCGAAAAACGCCGCGCTCTGCATCGCGGACTTTGGCGACAAGACGACGCCGCTCGAGGCCACCGCCAACCACGGCTACTTGCGGCTGCGAGACGAAGGCTACACGACGTCAGATCTGGAACGTTGGGCCGACCGGCTCATCGAACACGGCCAGGGATGGCAGGATGTCTTTGTGTACTTCAAGCACGAAGATGCGGGCAAGGGGCCGGAGTTTGCCAGAGAGTTTGTTCAGATTCTTCAAAAGCGCAATTTACCCGTCTAAGTCCGGGAGGCGATTGCTGCCGCCAGAAATGTGACGGCCGTGGCTTCCGCCCAGTACGCATCGCGGCCGTTTGCGCCGGATCCGATGAAGCCACAGTGCCCGCCATGCTTCTCGATCCGGACCGTCACGTGCGGATTGGCGGGCCAGTCGGGCGCTCGGAATTGATCGCCCGGCACAAAGGGATCGTCGTCGGCCGTCAGGATAAGCGCGGGGATGCGGATGCGATCCACCACACGGAGCGCGCTGGCTTTGGTGTAGTAATCGAGCGCGTTGGCGAACCCATGGTGGGGCGCGGTGTAGATCTCGTCGAACTTCCGGATGGACCAGATGCCGCCCAGCGGCGCCAGGTCGAACGACCCGGGCCAGCACGCGACCTTGCGCCGCATCCGGCCGCGCAGGTTGCGCACGAAGTTCCACTGGTACGGATAGTTCGATCGCCGCTCGATCGCGCGGACGCACCGATCCAGGTCCGCGACCGGGCTGATCGCCGCCACGGCCCGCACGGGCACGCGGCCGCTGTCGCCAAGCTCGCCGGCGAGTTTCAGCGCAAGATTGCCGCCGAGCGAATACGCGGCGATGACGACGTCGCGAATCCCGTCGCGATCGGCCAGTTCCTGAATCACCGCCAGCGGATCGGCCGTGAGGCCGGAAGAATACAGTCCCGGCGTCAGGTGTTCGGTGCCGCCGCAGTTGCGCTGATTGAGCAGTACCGCGCTCCAGCCGCGTGCCAGCGCGTGATCGGCCAGGCCACGCATGTAGTGCGCTTCGCTGGAACTCTCCAGGCCGTGCAGGGCCAGCAGGACCGGCCGCGCGGCGCGGTCGGGCTGCCAGAAACAGTCGGCGCGCACCTGCGTGTCAGCCGAGACCCGGAAGAACCGCAATTCCGGGGCGGGTAGATGCGGAAATGACCGCCGGCGGGCCCACGCGTAGACGGTCATGACGTGGCCATTCCGGAGCCACGGCGACGTGACGAACGGCTCGATGTCCACGACCGGGGCGGCGGCTGGCGGCGCAACGATTGTCATCGGACGTCGTAGATCACGAACCGGGCGTTCTCAAACAGGACCGGAAAATCCAGGGGCCTCGATCGATCGAACACGAGCACATCAGCATGATACCGGCTCGCGATTTCGCGAAGGCGATCGTCCGGCAGGCTGGCAAAGCCCTCGAGGGCCTGGACGCGCTCGCCCACGCGCATCGCGACATTACGATCGTAGATGGCCATGGCCGTATCCTTCACCGATTCGAGCACCGTATCGCGCAGGGCCGCGACGCGCACGCTGGATCCGTACATCCAGGCATGGCCGGGGTCGGCGAGGACATGAATGCCCACCGGTTGCGATTGCAGGAAACGCATCGCGGCCGTCCAGTCATCGGCAGGCAGCGCGCGCGCGACAAGCGGTCGTGGCGTGTCAATCGTCACCACATACCAGCCGCGCACGAATGACGCGATGAACAGCAGCGAGGCCGCGGCGCCGCGCCAGCGCAGACCCACGCCGGCCGCCACGTCATCCACCGCCCACCACGCCAGATACAGCAGCGTGACGCCGTCGAGCACCCATAGCACGCGCGTGATCTGCAACTGCACCGCGATCGTGACGTGCAGCGCCGTCAGCGGCAGCGAAACCAGGAATCCCAGCATCAGGATTAGCGTGGCCGCGATCAAGCCCGCTTCGCCCGGCATGGTCCGGCCCATTGTGACGCGGCGGCTGTAGATGAGCCACAAGACGATGGGGTAGGAGAGGTTGATCGTCCAGGCCCAGGCCGGCCACGTCAGAGGGAACAGGTACCCTTTCTCCGCGATCACGGCCAGCCACACGTCATCCATCCGCGGCCCCGAAACGCCGAACCACACGGCGAGCGCGGCGCCGATGAGCACGATGGGCAGCGCGGTGCGCGGGCTCACGCGCCAGCACGCTGCGACGATCACGACAATCCCCATCCACAACGCAGTCGTGGGATGGACGACGGCCGCGGCCGCGGTGAGCGCCAGCGCGGGCACAAAGCGGAGACGGACGGCGAAGCCCAGGGCCCAGAGGCCGATCGCGAAGGCAAGGACGCGCGGGTGGAAATAGCCTTCCAGCGTGTTCGCGCCGGTTTCGGGAATGCGATGGCGAAGCGACGCGATCGCCAGGCCCGCGGCAACGGCCCACCAGGACGCCTTCAGGCCGCGCAGGAAGTACACGACGGCGCCGGCGAGCAGCAGCAGGGTCGCGACATACAGTCCGCCGGCCATGGCAGGCAGGTCTACAGGCACGACCCGCGAGACGGCCGCCACGACATCGTCGCCGAGCCAGGCGCGTTGCTGCGGCGCCAGGACGGGCGCGTCGCGGGGGAACAGTGACGCGTCGATGCTCCGGGCCAGGGCAGGAATGTAGAACGCCTGATCGGAGACGCCGTAGCGATACCCGCCGGCGTTGGCAGTCGCCAGCACGAGGAACAGCAGCGCTGCCGCCAGGGCAGCGAACGCGCGCGCAATCACATCAACTCGTCGGCCGTAAACCCGTACAGCGCCGGCAGCGCGACGTCCTGCATGCGCAGGTAGACGGTCAGTTGCCCGCGATGGTGGATGGAATGATGGACGACAAATGCCCGAAGCGCCGCGATGCGAGGCATCGACAGAATCACTTGCGAGCCGCGCTTGAGCGTCCAGGGCGACATGAGCTGGCCGTCAAGAGCTTCGGTGAGCGCCGAACGAATCTCGCGGACGCGCGCGTCGAACCGATCGAGGACCGCGGCGGCGCTGGTGAGCGCCGCCGGTGGCGCCGATTCGGTCTCAGGCGGCGCGGCCAGATCGTAGGTGTCGCGTTCCAGAATCGCCCGGCCCCAGCGCGGGATTTCCGCCAGGTGGCCGGCGAGGCCGCCGAGATCGTACCCGTCCGCGCGCGGCTTCCAGCCGAACGCCGCATCGGGCACTCGCTCGAGCACCAGTCGCGTGGCGGCCATCTCCTGATCGAATTCGGGCAGCAGGGTGTCTTTCACAAGCTTCGTCGGCGCCAGGCCGCTACTTGCCCTTCGAGAAGTCCACTTTTGGCACCGCCTTCGCATCGTCCGCCGCGGTGAAGTACGGATACTCCTTGAAGCCGAACAGGCTCGCGGTGATGTTCGCCGGGAATCGATGGCGGGACGTCTCATAGACCCCGACGAGATCGTTGTACCGGCCGCGCGCGGTGGCGATGCGATTCTCGCTGCCCGCCAGCTCGTATTGCAGGTTCGTGAACAACTGGTCGGATTTGAGCTGCGGGTACGCCTCCATCACCACCAGCAGGCGCGCAATGGCCGAGCCTTCCGCGTTTCCGGCCGCGATTTTCTCCTCCGGCGTCGTCGCGCCCGCGTATCGCGTCCGCGCGTCGGCGACGGCCTGGAACACGTCCTTCTCCTGCTGCGCGAAGCCTTTGGTCGTCTCGACGAGATTGGGAATCAGGTCATGACGCCGCTGGAGCTGGTTTTCCACCTCGCCCCATTGCCGTTTCAGGTCCTGTTCCTGGGTGGCGAACTTGTTGTACGAGCACCCACCGACCAATGCCCCGACCACGAGCACCGCCACGACGACCGCCAGGACACTTTTCATCATGTTCATGACCCTCTCCTGAGATTCTGTCACCAGCGGCCCGACGCGCCACCACCGCCGCTGATGCCGCCGCCGAACCCGCCGAATCCGCCGCCACCGCCACCGAATCCGCCACCGCCAAACCCGCCGCCCCAGCCACCGCCGCCAAATCCGCCGATAAACGGGCCGCCCCAGCCACCGCGTCGAAAGCGCGACCGAGGCCCGCGGCGGCTCAGCGCGCGCATCAGGACAAACAGGGCCAGCAGAATGAGCGGCAGGGCCCTGGCGAGGTCCCCCGCACTGTCGCGGGATTTGGCCGGCTTGGGCACATCGGCCAGCGTCACCCCACGCTTGTCGGCGATGCGGTTGATCAGGCGCGTCGTGCCCGCCAGCAGGCCGGCGCCGTAGTCGCCGCGCCGAAAGGCCGGCAGCATCTCCTGGCGAATGGTGTCGCCCGCATAGCCGTCCGGAACGAACTCCTCCAGGTCGTACCCGACTTCAATGCGGACCTGGCGTTCGGTCTTGGCCAGCAGCACCAGCAGTCCGTTGTTCTGTCCCTTCTGGCCGATGCCGGCACGCTCGAAAAGCTTCGTCGCGTACATTTCGATCGACTGCGCCGGCGCGATCGTCTCGACGGTGACGACCACCACCGCATCATGCTTGGGCGTGCCCGCTTCGAGCGCGCGGATCCGCCGGTCCATCTCGGCTTTGCTCGACGCGTCGATCACGCCGGCGAAGTCGTTGACGGGCTGGGTGAGTGTGGGATACGTCTGCGCGGCCGCGCTCCCCGGATCGGCAAGGAGGACCAGCGTCACCAGCGCCGCGGCGCGCATCATCAGATGGCTTCTGATCAATGGGGGCGCCACGCGTCGATGTACGACCAGAGCCGCTCGGACGCCGCGAGGTATTCACCCAGGCGGGGCACGAGGGCCTGGCTGGCGGCGGCGCGTGACGCGCCGTGACCGCGTTCGAGCGCCAGGATGCCGGTGATGAGCGAGGCCGGAAGCCCCGCGCGCCGCTCGGCAAACGCGGCCAGGGTGGCATCGCCATCGAGGGCCTCGCCGTTCAGGCGCGCGAGATTCATGAGCACGCGGCGCAGGGGAGGCGCGGACCGTTCGATCAGGCGGGCGAGCCCGTGCTCATCACCGCTCTCGTCGATCCACCCCTGCCGCAAGTGAATAAGATGGCCGCGCGCCTGTGCCTCGCAGGCGCGGCGCAGGTCGTCCGGCGGGACGCGAGCGTGCGTCAGCGGGCTGACGCCGTCGATGACGACGTGCTGATCGATGAGAGCCTGGTACTCGCCGGGAAATGTGTCGAGTGAACGCTCGAATTCGCCGGGTGTCATGAGCAGCGGCGTCGCCAGCCCTTCCTGATGCCACGTGGACGCCAGCGCGCCCATGGCTTCGAGATCGTCGGTCCGAATCTCGCGCGCAAACGCGGCCGCCGCCCCATCGCGACCGGCCACCAGCGCGACGAATCGGTCTTCAAATACACGCCGAAGATCCGCGGCCATCCGCTGATACGCGCGCAGCATCCGGCTGTCGAGTTCCAGACCCACGGGAATTATTGTATCTGGGGGCTTCGCCCCCAGGACCCCCGACTGGCCAGCTCGCACGATTTGGCTCCCGTGAAGAGCACCTGGCCAAATTGTGGCTCGCGTCGCCAGGATCGCGCGCGAGCTGCTAAGGGAGACTCCAATTCCAGCCGTACCTGTCGTACCCGTCGTACCCGTCTAGAATATGCGCGTGCGTCTACGGACATTGAAGGTCGGCTGCTTTGGCGGCGGCACCGGCCTGCCGAGCGTGCTGGGTGGACTCAAGCGTGTCGCCTGGATCGATCTCCACGCGGTCGTCACGATGTTTGACAGCGGCGGATCGTCCGGTCAGCTGCGCGACGAACTCGGTGTCCTGCCGCCGGGCGACGTGCTGAAGTGCGCGCTGACGCTGGCGCGCAACGAACGCGAGGCGCGGCAGATTCTGCTGGCGCGCCTGCCGATGATCAAGCATGGCAAGCTCGCCGGCCACACCGGCGGCAATTTGCTCCTGTCGATGATGGAGCAGTACACGGGCGACTTCATCGCCGCGGTGGACGGCCTGCGCGCGCTGCTCGGCTGCCGCGGTCACGTCTGGCCCATTACGATTGAGCGCGCCAGCATCTGCGCCGAGTACACGGACGGGTCGATCGAGCGCGGCGAGGTCGGGGTGGACGCCGGCCAGGTGGCGGGGAAGACCGTGACGCGGCTCTGGCTGGAGCCGAAGGTTTCCATTCACCCCGAGACCGCGCGCGCGATCCGATCGCTGGACGCGATCCTGATCGGCCCGGGAAGCTTCTTCACGAGCCTGCTGCCGATTCTTCACGTGGACGGCTGCCGCGAGGCAATCGCCGAAATGAAGGGGCCGATCATTCACATCGCCAACCTGCTCACGGAAGGGCGCGGCATGAGCGGATTCACGGCCGGTGAGGCGGCCACCAGACTGGCGCTGGCGATCGGCCGCCCGATCGACGCGGTGGTCTTCAACGACAGGCCGCCGCGGGAAGACGTGCTCTGGCGCTATGCGCGTGAATCCAAGGCGCCGCTTGAACTGGGAGAACTCCCGCACGGCTGCGAACTCATCGCCGGCAACTTCTGGGGTGGGCCAATTGCCCGGCACGATCGCGCCAGGCTCAGGTCGGCGGTTTGGGCGGCGCTTGCGCGACTGTTCTAGGAGTCCTATTTCGGTCTCACGGCGCTCCAGGTCGCCGATCCCATCCCGGCGATTTCTGCCGTCCCTTTCATGGACTTGAAATCCGCGGCGATTTCGCCGGTGAAAGACATCTCCGTGTCCGTGCCTTCCGCGGTCATGTGAAAGGAAAACGAGATCGCCCGGTTTTTAACGAGAGGCTTGAACTCCACGCTCCCGTACCGAGTCGACGTGTACGTCCCGACGAGCACGTCGGCTTTCTGTGTGAATTCAAGGCCCGGTGTGGCCGTGAACTGTTCGGTCTCGAGCGTCATGGCCCATTTGCCGACAATCGAAGGCGCCGGGGATGGGGAAGGCGAGGGCGTTGGCGTCGGTTTCGGCGTCGGTGTCTGGGCCGACACGGACCACGAGAGCAAGAGGCCAAAACCGACCGCCGCGATCTCACGCGCTGAAATCCTCATGACCTTCCTTCCCTGTGACCTGCCTCTGATCCTTGACCTGTGACCTCTGACCGGGTCAGCTCTACTTCTTCTGTTTGACCGCCGTCCAATTCACGGGTCCCTGGCCGTAATCAAGCGTACCGGCCAGCGAACCGTCTTTCTGCACCGTACCGGCGAAGGCGACGGGAATGTCCTGCCCGTTTGCGGTCATCAGGAACTTGAACGCGAGCTTGCCATCGGCGGCCTCTACTTCTACTTTTACTTTTACTTTTACTTTTACTTTGCGGGTTTACCGTGTCCTTTGCCCTTCGATTTGGCTTTGGCCTTTGACCGTTGCCCTCTGCCCTGAGCCTGTCCGACCCTTGCCGCTTTCAGTTTCGCGGCTTCTTCGATAATCGATTGGAGCATAGCACCGGTGGCGCCGCCTTCCACCGGGCGGTGCGATTGCCAGATGTCCGGGTTGTCGTCCGCGAGAATTTCGGGAAAGTCGCGTTCGGACTTCACGCTCAGCGGTGCGAACTGGGTGATGTCGAGATCGCCGGCCCAGTCATCGCGATGTTTGATCAGCAGCCACGATCGCCCGTCGCCCTCGGACGACTGGCCGTACGCGCGATCACGTTCGCGATTCCGGCTGTAGCCGCGCGTGCGTACGAGCACCCACGATCCTTTGAGCTTGAACCCGTCGAGCGTGAATTTCAGGTCGCCCTTGGCCAGGGCCTTGTCCACGTCTTCGGATTCGGGCGTCCATGTTCCCCGATCCCAGAGCATCACCAGGCCGGCGCCGTAGCCTGACGGAATCACGCCCTCGAAGGTGCCGTACTCGATTGGATGGTCCTCGACGTGCATGGCCAGCCGCTTGACTTTCGGATCGAGCGACGGGCCTTTCGGCACGGCCCACGACAACAGCGTGCCGTTGTGTTCGATCCGGAAGTCGTAGTGGAGATGACTGGCCAGGTGCTTCTGCACGCAGAAGAACAACGGCTTGCGCGGCGCCTTGCGCGCCGGGACGTCCTTGCCCTTGGGCTCAGGCGACTTCGTAAAATCGCGCTTCCGCCGGTATTCCTCTAACGCCACGGATCGATTCTAACGCGGCCAGTTCCCTGAGTTCCCTTAGTTCCCTTAGTTCACTTAGTTCTCTTAGTTCCCGTCGTTCCCGTCGTTCCCGTCGTTTCCGTCGTTCCCCTCGTTCCCATCGTCAGCATCAATGGTTGCCGGCCGCTGAGCTTTCGCGCATCATGCGCCGGATCGGAATCGTGAGCAGCGCGAGGACGGCGGTCGCGATGAAGAGCGACATGGCGGTGCGGTTGAAGAGCGCGGGCATCTGCTCGAGCTTCTCCGGATCGACATGGCCGCCCACGATGCCCGCAATGAGGTTGCCGAGCGCCGCAGCCATGAACCAGACGCCCATCATCTGACCGACGAACTTCCGCGGCGCGAGCTTGGTCATCGAGCTCAGGCCGACCGGGCTCAGCGACAGCTCTCCAAGCGTCTGCAGGAAGTAACTGGCTGACAGCCACCACATGGACACCTTCACCGCGCCGCCGCTGGCCACGACGGGGGCCGCGGCGGCGACCATGAGCCAGAACGCCAGGCCGGCCATCAGCAGACCGAAGGCAAACTTCGCCGGGCTCGACGGATTCATGCCGCGCTTGCCCAGCGCGACCCAGATCATGCCGAACACCGGCGCCAGCAGGATGACGAACAGTGAATTGACGGACTGGAGCCAGAGGATGGGCACTTCCCAGCCGAAGATGACGCGGTTGGTGAAGTCCTTCGCAAAGAGATTGAGTGACGTCGGCGCCTGCTCGAACGCCGACCAGAAGATCGTCGCGAAGACGAACAGCACGATGATGACGGCCACCCGCTTCTTCTCATCGGTGGTCAATCCGGCCAGGAAGAACAGGTACAGGAAGTAGGCGACCGCCAGCCCCAGCATGATGTTGCGCATGTTGCCGGCAATGGCGACGGCGTCGATCGCAAAGAGGCCGGCCATCCCTGCCACGACCACCGCGACCAGGACGCCGACGCCCACGAGCGTGAGGGTCCGGACTTTTGCCTGCTCGGCCGGGCCCACCGACGGCTGCAGGCCCATCGAGCCGAGCGTGGATGCCGCGCGCACCTTGAACCAGATCACGCCGAGCAACATGCCGATGCCGGCCGCGCCGAAGCCCCAGTGCCAGCCGACGCGTTCACCGAGGTAGCCGGTGACCAGCGGCGCGACCAGCGCGCCAACGTTGATGCCCATGTAGAAAATCGAGAATCCGGCGTCCCGGCGCGCGCCGCCTTCCGGGTACAGATCGCCGACGATGGCCGAGATGTTGGGTTTGAGCAGGCCCGTGCCGGCCACGATGAGAATCAACCCGAGGAAGAACGCCCGGTGCTCGAAGATGGCCGAGAGCGCGATCGCCAGATGGCCGCACGCAATCAGAATCGCGCCGTACCAGATCGCATTGCGGAGCCCGAGCCAGCGGTCGGCAATCCAGCCGCCGGGCAGCGACGCCAGATACACGCAGGCCGCATAGATGCCGACAATGGACGAGGCGGTCTCGCGCGTAAACCCGAAGCCGCCGTCGAGCAGAGCGGCGCTCATGAAGAGGACGAGCAGCGGGCGAATCCCGTAGTACGAGAATCGCTCCCACATCTCCGTGAAAAACAACGTCGACAGGCCGGCTGGATGGCCGAAAAAGCTGCGGCTCTCGGCGGGCGCGGTCGGCTTGGCAGCAGATGGCGTCACTCGGATCTCCTCTCACTCACGCGCTACTTGCGCTCTGGCACGTATCCGGGCGGCAGCGCCGACCCCTGGCCGAAAAAATACTCTTCCATCTGCTCCGCGATGATCTTCTGCGCCTCTTTCTGGAAGGGCAGCAGCCGGAGCTCGTTGAGGATCATCTTCATCCGCTCTTCCCACATCTCCCACGCCTCTTCCGAGACGTGCTCGTAGATGCGCTGCCCGAGCGCGCCCGGCCAGGGCGGCGCGTCGAGGCCCGGTAGGTCCCGGCCCAGTTTCACGCAGTGGACCATGCGCCGGCCGTCGGAATTGCTCATGGCTCGGCATCTTACCTGAAACCGGATTTTTCACCGTGTTGGGCCGTGTTGGGCCGTGTCGGGCCGTGTCGGGCTGGTCTGGCGGCGCCGCCGGGGCACCAGACCAGCCTCAGCCTCGCGGCAGGTCCGCATCAGTGTGTCCGCGACACGGTCCCACATGGCGCTACAAGGTGAACAGGACTCGGACATAATGAGATCGGAATCACCACCATGCTTTCCCGTTGGTGTCGCGTGTGGGCGCTGGCCTCGCTGGCGGTGCTGGCCGCGGCCGGTCCGGCGCAGGCGCAGTACTTTGGTCGTAACAAGGTCCAGTACCGGACGTTCGACTTCAAGATCCTCAAGACGCAGCATTTCGACCTGTACTACTACCCGGAGGAGGCCGAGGCCGCGCAGATCGCGTCGCGGCTCGCCGAGCGCTGGTACGCGCGGCTCTCGCAGTTCTTCACGCACGAGCTGCGCGGCCGGCAGGTCGTCATTCTCTACG
Organism: Vicinamibacterales bacterium; assembly: GCA_036274235.1. Taxonomy (GTDB): domain Bacteria; phylum Acidobacteriota; class Vicinamibacteria; order Vicinamibacterales; family SCN-69-37; genus DASUGC01. The sequence goes on along the minus strand of DASUGC010000170.1, from coordinate 4,228 downwards.
CGTCTTCATCGCAGTTCCGCCAGACGAACGCCGTCGACGAGCTGATCGGCGAAGGCACCGGCGGCCTGACCGAAGCGATCAAGCGGCGCATCGTCCTGCCGATGTCCGGATCGCTCGCCGATACGGATCACGTGCTGGGCCACGAGCTGGTCCACGCGTTTCAGTTCGACATCACCGGCAGCGATCCGCATGCGACTGACGGCCAGGCGCCGGAGATTCTCGCGTTTCCCTTGTGGTTCGTCGAAGGCATGGCGGAGTACGTGTCGCTCGGTCCCGTCGATCCGCAGACCACGATGTGGCTGCGTGACGCGGCGATCCGTGAAGCGTTGCCTGCCATCAAGGATCTGGACGATCCCAAATACTTTCCCTATCGCTGGGGGCACGCCTTCTGGGCGTACATCGGAGCCAGGTACGGCGACCGCGCCGTCGCCTCGCTGCTGCGGTCGGGCGCGAATCCTCGAGCGGATCTGATCGGGCTCGCGCGGCAGCTCGGCACGGATCCCGTCACGCTCACCGAGCAGTGGCACGCCGCCATTCGAAAATCGGCGCTCGCCGTCGTCGCCGACGGCCCGCCCCTGTCGAGCACGCCCCACCTGGTGGTTTCGCGCCTGTCGGGCGGCGGCCGCTACAACGTGGGCCCCCGCGTGAGTCCCGATGGGCGTGAAGTCGCGTTTTTTTCGAATCGCGGACAGTTTTCCATCGATCTGTACGTCGCCGACGCCGCCACCGGCAAGGTGCTTCGCCGGCTGTCGTCGTCGGCGAACGATCCGCACTTCGACAGCCTGGAGTTCCTGAATTCCGCGGGCGCGTGGAGCCCCGATGGCAAGTCGCTGGCCATCGCCGCCATCCGCAAAGGACGCCCGGTGATGGCCTTCCTGGATTCGAAATCCGGCGACGTCCGCAAGGAGCTGCCGCTCCCCGGGCTGGACGATGTGCTGAATCCGGCGTATGCGGCCGATGCGAGCGCGATCGTCTTCAGCGGCAATCGCGGCGGGCTCGTTGATCTGTATCGTCTCGATCTGGCGAATGGTGCGGTGGAGCAGTTGACGAAGGATCCGTACGCCGATCTCGAGCCGGTCATGACGCCCGACGGTAAGGCCGTGATCTTCGTGACGGAACGGTTCAGCACCAATCTGGAAACCCTGGAGGCGGGGCCGCTTCGTCTGGCGCGGCTCGATCTGGCGACGAAGGACGTGAGACTGATTTCAGGCTTCCTGGGCGGCAAGCACCTCAGCCCGCAAATCTCCGGAGATGGCCGGACGATCACGTTCCTGGCCGATCCGGACGGCGTCAGCAACCTGTATCGGATGCCGATTGACGGCGGTCCGGTCATGCGCGTGTCGTCGTTCCTCACGGGCGTCGCCGGCATCACCGGATCGAGCCCGGCGCTGAGCATTGCGCCGGCCAGCGGCCGCCTGGCGTTCAGCGTGTTCGAGGATGACGGCGAATCGATCTACCGGCTGGACGAGGCGGACATCGCCGAAACGGTGGCGCCGCCGGCCTCGCGCCGCGCCGCGCTGCTGCCGGGGCGAGAGACGCCGGGCGGCGACATCCAGACACTGATTTCTGACCCGAAGCGAGGTCTGCCGAACGCGACATCCACGCCGGTGACCGAAGCGTATGCCCGCAAACTGAAGCTGGATTTCATCAGCCAGCCCACATTCAGCGCCGGCGTCAGCTCGTTCGGCACGTACATCAGCGGCGGCATTTCGGCGACGTTCAGCGACATGCTCGGCGACCATACGCTCGGGATGGGCGTGCAGGCCTCCGGCTCCTGGCAGGACTTCGGCGGCGAGGTCGTCTACATCAACCGCCAGCACCGGTGGAACTGGGCCGTCGCCGGGGACGTCGCGCCGTACCGGACCGGATTCGTGACGCTGGTGCAGGATCCCGCCACCAGTCGCACGCGGCTCTCGGAAGTGATTCAGCGGCAGATCAGCCGCGGCGGGCTGGCCAGCGCGTCCTATCCCTTGAACACGGGCACGCGGCTGGAGTTCACCGGCGGAGCGCGGCAGCTGTCGTTCTCGACAGAGACGCTGACCAATATCTATGACTCCACGACGGGCCGGCTGCTGCAGCAGCAGCGCGACACGGTTCACGACGGGAAACCGTTGTACCTGGCCGAGGGGCTCGTCGCGATCGTTCACGACACGTCGTTCTATGGCGCGACGAGTCCGATCTACGGATGGCGCTCGCGCCTGGAAGTGGGCCAGAGCATCGGCTCGCTGAAGTACACGACGACGCTGATCGACGTGCGCAAATATTTCATGCCGGTGCGGCCCGTGACGATTGCCATTCGCGGCATGCAATACAGCCGATGGGGCAACGACGCCGAGGATCTGCGCCTGGCGGAGCTGTACGCCGGCTATCCGGAACTGGTGCGCGGGTACGGGCTCGGATCGTTTGATGTTTCGGATTGCAGCGAAGTCACCGAGGGTGACAAGTGCGCCGTCTTCAACAATCTGCGCGGCAGCGGGCTGTTCGTCGCCAACCTGGAAGTGCGCGCGCCGCTCCTCGGCCTGCTGCGCGGCGAAATGGACTACGGCAGGTTCCCGGTTGAAGTCGCCGGGTTCGTTGACGCGGGCATGTCATGGACGCGCGAAGATCGGCCGGCCTTTCTCGGCGGTGACCGCCAGGTCGTCCGCAGCGCCGGCGCCGCGGTCCGCATGAACATCTTCGGCCTGTTCGCCCTCGAAGTCGCCGCCGCTCATCCCTTCGATCGCATCGCGGGGGGAGTGCAATGGCAGGTCATGATGAGACAGGGATTCTAGTCCTGGGTCCCTCAGGACCCAGGACCCAGGACTATCAGTGTCTGGCGAGCAGTTCCACCTGCACGCGCGCGTCATTGAAGCAGGCCCCGCCCGCAATGTCCGTGAGCGAATCGGGAACCAACGCCGTAGCCGTGGCCCCGTTGAAGGTGCTCTTGGCCCAGAGTCCCTTGGGCAAGGCGACCGTCCCTTCGCGGACGTCGCCCGTGACCGCGGCCTCGCACTGCACTTCGCCGAGCTCATTGAAAACCCTGATCGGGTCGCCGTCGGCGATCACGCGCGCGATGGCATCAGCCGGGTGCATTTTGAGCCGGGCCGTCCCGGGCCGCAGTTCGCCCAGCGTGGACGAGACCGTGTGTTCGCTCGCCGGAGAAATCAGGCTGAGCGGATAGCGGTCGGTCGCCGGATCGTCGGTGTAGGCATACAGGCCGGCGCGCGAGTCCACGCGCGAGGGAAACAAATGCACCTTGGTGTCGGGCGTGCGCGGCATGACATCCACGAACTGGATCGGCGCGCCGCCGCCGGGCGCCATCGCGCGTTTGCCATCGAGCAGGGCGGCGCCGCGCCCCTCCGGCAACCGGCTGGCGACGTCCATGAGGCCGCCGGCTTCGCCCAGATCAGATTCGCCGTCACCCTGTCCAAGCCGCGCGGCCAGCCCCGCAAAGACGTCCTGATTCGAGCGCGCTTCCCCGACCGGCGCGATGACCGGCTGCACCAGATGCAGATGGTAGGCGCCGTAGCCCTTGGCGATGTCGTACTGCTCGAGGAACGTCGTGGCCGGCAGGATGACGTCGGCATAGGCCGTGGTGTCCGTGAGCAACTGTTCGTGCACGACCGTGAACAGATCCTCCCTCGCCAGTCCGCGCTTCACACGATTCTGATCCGGCACCGTCGCGACGGGATTGCAGTTGTACACGAACAGGACTTTGACCGGCGGATCGGTATAGTCGAGCAGCGCGCGGCCCAGGTGGTTCATGTTGATCAGCCGTGACGCCGGCTGCGGCACGCCGATGATGTCCTCCGCTTTGATGTCCCACGCGCCGGAATTGCTCATGGTGTAGCCGCCGCCGCGCACGCCGAATTTGCCCGCCACCGCCGGCAGCGCCAGGATCGCCATCGTTGCGCCGCCGCCGTTGCGGTTGCGCTCCTGGCCCCATCCGCATCGGATCACGGCCGGCGAAATCGTTCCGTACCAGGCGGCCAGCCTGGCGAGATCCTCAGCCGGCAGTCCGGCAACGGCCGCGGCTCGTTCGATCGTCCAGGGCTCGGCGGCCTGCCGCAATTCGTCTGAGCCGGTCGTGTGTCCGGCCAGGAACGTCTGGTCGGCATGCCCCTGGACAAACAGCTCGCGGATGAGCGACAGCGCCACCGGCAGATCGGTCCCGGGCTTGACCGGCAGATGCAAATCTGCGATGCGCGCCAGCGGCGTGCGCCGCGGATCGATCACGACGAGCTTTGCG
>DASUGC010000169.1:0-4046 GCA_036274235.1 Vicinamibacterales bacterium | reverse complement strand
CACCGGGGCCATCAGGCGCACGAGCTGCGCGAACGCGCGGGCGGCGCGCGCGGCGTCCGGCGCGACGCCGCGCGCGCGCCGTTTCCGTCGTTGCCGCGTCTGTCTCGTGGTTGCCCGCGCCGATCCGGCCACGGGCGCTATGTTACATTCGACCTTCGTGCGCGTGCGTTTTCTGGGAACCGGTACGTCTCATGGCGTGCCGATGATCGGCTGTGATTGCGCGGTCTGCCGATCGACCGATCCGCGTGACACGCGATCGCGCCCGTCAATCGTCATCGACACGGCGCCGGATTTCCACGTGCTCGTGGACACCACGCCGGATCTGCGGAGCCAGGCGCTGCGTGAGGACCTGCGCCGTGTGGACGCCATCCTGTTCACGCACGCGCATGCCGATCACCTGATGGGCCTCGACGAAATCCGGCGCTACAACCATCTCACGAAGATGCCGGTCCCGGCGTTTGCCGAGGCCGCGACGATCCGTGAAATCCGCCGGACGTTCGCCTACGTCTTCGACCCGGACGCGCCGAAGGGCGGCGGCGTGCCCGACGTGCGGCTGTTTCCAATCGCCGGGCCGTTCTGTCTGGGCGGCCAGGACGTCCAGCCGGTGCCCGTTCGGCACGGGCCCTGGCAGATTCTGGGTTTTCGCGTCGGGCGCTTCGCCTATCTGACGGATTGCAACGGCATTCCCGAGGCGTCGCTCGCGATGCTCAGCGGTCTGGACTGTCTGGTGCTCGACGCCCTCCGCCGGCGGCCGCACCCGACGCACTTCAGCCTGGACGAAGCCGTCGCGATGGCGCGGAGGATTGGCGCAACGCGCACGTTCTTCACGCACATCGCGCACGATCTCGGGCACGCCGAGACGTGCGCCCAGTTGCCGGCCGGGATGGCCCTGGCGCACGACGGACTGGCCGTTGAGATCTGAGCCCTCGAAACCGGCGGCTGAGAACTGTTGATGGATGTTCGAATCTTTCCCGATTCGCCGCGACCGGAATGGGCGAGCCCGATCACGGCCCTCGGCAACTTCGATGGCGTGCATCGCGGTCATCAGGCGCTGCTGGATCACGTGTGCCGCCGGGCGTCGTTGCGGGGAGGCACGCCCGTCGCGCTGATCTTCGACCCGCACCCGGCCACCATCCTCCGGCCCGACAAGGCGCCGGCGCTCCTCATGACGCTCGATCAGAAGCTGCGGGCCCTCGAAGCCGAAGGCCTCGGCGGCGTCGCCATCGTCCGATTCACCGCGGAGCTCTCGCGATGGGAGCCGGAACGGTTCGTGGAGTCGGTGCTCATCGACTGGCTGCGCGTTTCGGAGGTCTGGGTCGGCGAAAACTTCCTGTTTGGCCGCGATCGCACCGGCACGTTCACGCTGCTGCGCGCGATCGGCGAGGATCGCGGGTTTCGCACGGACAAGATCGATCCTGTGTTCTACAAGGACTTTGTCGTGTCGAGCAGCCGCATCCGCCGCCTGCTGGCGGAGGGCCGCGTGGATGAGGCCGCGGCCTTGCTCGGTCACCCGTACATCATTGAAGGCACCGTGGTGCGCGGCGACGGCCGGGGCCGTGAGCTCGGCGTGCCGACCGCCAACCTGGAGACGCCGAACGCGTTACTGCCGGCCGACGGCATCTACGTCACGCAGACGAGTGTGAACGGCGTGTGGCATCCGAGCGTGACGTCCATTGGCGTGCGGCCGACGATCGGCGACGGCCGGCACACGGTGGAGACATTTCTGCTTGACGGCCCTCACGAGCTCTACGGCGAACGTTTACGGCTGGCCTTCGTCAAATGGCTCCGGGAAGAACGGAAATTCGATGACCTGGCCGCGCTCACGACACAGATGACCATCGATTGCGCGCACGCGATTGAGGTGCTCACGCGCGGGGCTGTCTGACGCTGTTGGTCCAAGGGTCCATGGTCCAAGGGGCCAAGGGTTCGGTCCTCACGGTCCATGGTCCGGTCCAATGTTCAGGTCCCAAGGTCCGGCGCGCGAGCGCCCGAGCCTCGCGAACGAGCCGAGACTCGGCCAGGCGCTGCGGCGGGAGCCGAGTCGAGCGAGAGAGCGAGTAAGGGGGGCGCGGCGGGGACGAAGTCCCCCCGATTGAATAGGATAGAATTTCCGGGCAAACGCATGACCGACAGTTTCAGACTGCAGATTCCTATCGAAGCCGCTTATCGCGCGTTGGTGCCGGAAGTGGCGAGCCGCTATGCTGAATTGTCTGGCGGGTCGGCGACGGGCGCGGCCGAGCTTGCGGCCGCGGTCTCACAGGCGATCGAGCGCATCACGCGGGCGGCCGGCCCGGGTGCGCACGTGGATCTGGCGTTTCGGCCGGAAACCGGCGGCCTGCACGTGGACCTGTCGTGTAACGGTCACCGCGAAACCGTCCACGTCGATCTGCCCGTCACGCCCTGACCACCAGCCGCGGCGTGGGCGCTTGGTTTCGTGGCCTCTGACTTCTGACTTGCATGCGTCTTTACAACACCCTCTCTCGCCGCGACGAGGAGTTTGCCCCGGCCGACGGGAAGACCGTTCGCATGTACTCGTGCGGCCTGACCGTGTACGCGCGCGGGCATATCGGCAACTTCCGGACGTTTGTCAGTCTGGACGTGCTGCGGCGCGCGCTGCGGCATCAGGAAGGCTACGCGATGCACCACGTCATGAACTTCACGGACGTGGACGACAAGACGATCAAGGCCTCGCAGGAGGCCGGCGTGTCGTTGCGTGAATACACGGATCGCTATGTGGCGGCCTTTCACGAGGACGCGGACGCGCTCGGCCTGGAGCCCGTGGAAGCCAATCCCCGGGCGACTGATGAGCCGAATCTGCGGGCCATGGTGGAAATGGTGCAGGCGCTCGAGGCCCGCGGCCACACCTACCGTTCCGACGGATCGGTGTACTTCCGCATTGCCACGCAACCCGACTACGGCAAGCTGGCGCACCTCGATCAGGACGGCATGCAGGTGGGCGCCCGCATCGACGCGGACACCTACGCGAAGGATGACGCGCGGGACTTCGTGTTGTGGAAGGCGACCAAACCCGGCGAGCCGACCTGGGATTTCGGGTGCGGGCCGGGCCGGCCGGGCTGGCACATCGAATGCTCCGCGATGGCGCTGCGCGTGCTCGGCGAGCCCCCGATTGACATTCACGGCGGCGGCATCGATCTGATCTTTCCGCATCATGAGAACGAAATCGCGCAGGCCGAAGGCGCCACGGGCAAGCCCTTCTCGCGCTTCTGGGTGCACGTCGAGTTCCTCAATCTCGACCACGAGAAGATGTCGAAGTCGCTGGGCAATGTGTTCACGGTCCGCGACGTGCTCGACAAGGGCTATCGCGCGTCCGCGCTGCGGTACCTGCTGATTTCGGTGCACTACCGGAAACAGCTCACGTTCAGCTGGGACATCCTGGCGCAGGCCGACGCGGCGGTGACGCGCCTCGCGGATTTCCTGGCGCGGTTGGACGCCATCACGGGCGGCGAGGCGCACGGCGAGATCGCGGAGCGCGTGGGCAGGGCGCGGCAGGAGTTCAGGACGCACATCGCGAACGATCTGAATGTGCCCGGCGCGCAGGGTGTGGTCTTCGAGCTCGTGCGCGACCTGCACGCCGCGATGGACGCCGGCCGCGTGGGGGAAGCCGACGCGCGCGTGATTCGTGAGGCATTCGACGCCTTCGATCTCGTACTCGGCGTGATGGCGATCCGGCGCGCCGAGGATGCACGGCCGCCGTTGCCGGCCGAGGAGATCGACGCCCTGATCCAGGCGCGCCGCGACGCCCGCCGCGCGCGGGACTTCGCGGCCGCCGATCGCATCCGTGCCGACCTCGAGGCGCGTGGGATAATCCTGGAAGACAGCGCGGCCGGTACGCGCTGGAAGCGGAAGTAAAACTCACATGCGTCAGGTTCCCGACATCAAGACCGCGCTGCCCGGCCCGAAGGCGGCGGCGATCATCAAGCGCGACAGCCAGTTCGTGTCGCCGTCCTACACCCGTGACTATCCATTCGTGATGGCCAGAGGCGCCGGCGCGGTGGTCGAGGACGTGGACGGCAACGTGTTCCTCG
>DASUGC010000168.1:0-27538 GCA_036274235.1 Vicinamibacterales bacterium | reverse complement strand
ACGGTCCGCAGCTTGTTGCGGCCCAGCGCCTTGAAGGCGATCCGGATGGTCATGAACAGTGACATGCGTGCGTTCTCTCCTAGTGCGCGGCGCCCGCGGCCTCTGGCGCGGACTCCTGCGGGGGCGGAATCTGATCCGGCTCGGGCGGCGGCAGCGCGGCGAGTTCGTCCGCCGCGTTCCGCCGGTGCAGTACGGGTTGATCGGCGACGATACGGCCGTCACGGAAGCGGATCAGGCGTGTGCCGTATTCGGCGATGTCCGCTTCGTGCGTGATGAGCAGCACGGTGATGCCGCGTTCTTTGTTCAAACGCTGAAAAATGCCCATGACCTCGATGCTGGTGCGCGTATCGAGGTTGCCGGTCGGCTCGTCAGCCAGAATCATCGACGGCTCGTTGACCAGCGCGCGCGCGATCGCCACGCGCTGCTGCTGGCCGCCGGAGAGCTGGTTGGGCATGTGGTGATAGCGCTCGCCCAAACCGACGGAATCGAGCGCCGCCAGCGCGCGCTTGTGCCGATCCGCCGTCTTGAAGCTCTGCTTGGCATCCCGATAGAGCATCGGCAGCTCGACGTTGTCGAGCGCAGTCGTGCGCGTGAGCAGGTTGAATCCCTGGAAGACGAATCCAATCTTCTCGTTGCGCACGCGCGCCAGCTCGTCCTTCGGCGTTTTGGACACGTCCTTGCCGTCCAGGATGTAGGTGCCGGAGGTCGGCCGATCCAGGCATCCCGCGATGTGCATGAACGTGGACTTGCCGGACCCCGACGGTCCGGTGACCGCGACGAATTCGCCGTACTCGATTTCCAGCGAGATGCCGCGCAAGGCGCGCACTTCATGCTCGCCCATTCGATAGACCTTGGTGAGGTCCTTGACTGTGATAACTGGCATGGGGTGTTCTGAAGTAAGGATTCCGGGAGTCCTTTTCCGGCGATTGCTGAAAAGGACTCCCGGGATCGTTTCTAGTTGCCGCCGCCTCGGCCGCCGCCGCCACCGCCGCCGCGGCCGCCGCCACCGCCGCCGGGGTTGCCGCCGCCGCCCATACCACCGGGACCGCGCTGGGGCTGACCCAGCAAGGGGTTGCCGGCGTTGCCCGGGTTCGTGGGCCGCATCGATAGCGGCAGTGTAATGCTGGTGAGCACCTCGTCGCCCACCTGCAGGTCGCCGGACTTCAGCTCCGTGAATGTGCCGTCCGTCACGCCCAGGCGAATCTTGTATTCGTTCAAGCAGGGCTTCACGGCCTGGCAGTTCTTGTCCTCCAGCTTCCAGACGCTGCCCGGGCTGTCGTGCGGAATGATCGCCGCCCAGAGTTCGTCGATCGACTTGCCGGCGCTCGCGTCATCCTGCAGCTTGGACGCCTGTGTCTGTCCGGCGTTACCCGCACCCGCACCGCGCTGGCCGCGCTGGCCGTTCTGTCCGAATTGACCGTTCTGGCCACCGCGTCCGCCGGCTCCCGTGCCGCCCCGGCCGCCGGTGCCGCCGGTGCCGCGACCACCGGCCGCGAAGCGCTCCATCATCGCCTGCCGCTGTTCAGGCGTCATGTTCGCGAGGTCGCTGCCCATGCCGCGACCGCCACCACCCGGCTGACGGTTCTGGCCGCCCTGTCCGAACTGGCCGCCCTGTCCCGGCGTCCGATTCCCACCGCGCTGGTTGTTGGCCTGCATGTTGGCGCCGTTCGGGCCGCCATTCTGTCCGCCCGTAGCCGGCTGCGCGTTCTGGCCGCCCTGTCCGCCGCGATTGCGGTTGCCGCCGGGCCCGCCCGGTCCTGGTGTATTCGCGTTCGGCGCATTATTCGTTTCCGGCTGCGTACCGGGCGCCAGGACACGACCGGCGCCGGGACCGGGAGGCGTGAGGCCGAGCGCCCTGTACGTGTCCCCGTTCGGACGGAAACGGGTCGCCGCGTTCGGGATCTTGATGACGTTGGTCGCGGTAGAAATGATGATGTTCAACTGGGCGGTCATCGATGGCCGCAACTCGAGCTGCGGATTGTCCACGGTAATCCAGACCGGATACGTCACGACGTTGTTGCTGTTCGTCGCGTTCAGGCGGACGTTCTCCACGACGCCCTTGAAGATCTTCTGACCGTACGAGTCCACCTTGAAGCGCACTTCCATGCCGGTGCGGATCTTGCCGATTTCCGACTCGTCCACATTGGCCGTGAGCTTCAGCTTGTCCAGCGGCGTGTTCATGATGAAGAACGACGGCGTGCTCATGCTCGCCTGCACCGCCTGCCCGACGTCCACGCGGCGTTCGACAATGACGCCGTCGGCCGGCGCGAGAATCTTGCAGTACTTGACGTTCAGCTCGGCCGCGTTCAGCGCAGCCTGCTGCGAAATCATGCTCTTCTCGGACGACATGATCGAGGCCTCGCGCGTCTTGATGGCGAGCTCGGCCGCCTCATACGCCTGCGTGTTGATCAGGCCTTTTTCCGCCAGGGCCTTCGTGCGCTCGAACTGTTTCTTCTGGTCTTCGAGCTGCGTGCGCTGGCTGGCCAGGTCGCTTTCCGACCGCGCGATGTTGGCCTTCTGAATCTCGACCTGCACCTGCAGCAGCGACGGGTCGATCTCGGCCAGCAACTGATCCTTGTGGACGATGTCGTTGTAGTCCACATAGATCGCCTTGACCGTGCCCGACACCTGCGAGCCGACGTCGAAGCGGCGCATCGCTTCGAGCGTGCCCGTCGACGGGACCGACTCGACGATGTCACCCTGCGTAATCGTCGCCTGGTTGATCGTGGGTTTTTCCGGGGCCTGGCCGTATTTGACCCAGTACCACCAGCCCCCGCCGGCCAGGATGAGGAGAACGAAGAACGCGATCAGCTTTTTCATAGTCGTCAGGCTCGCTCCGGATGCGACGGCGCCGACCCCCGGCGCAGTCCAATTAGTCCTTCTTCGAAAAGGGTGTAAACCGCGGGAACCAGCACCAGCGTCACCAACGTGGACGTGGCCAGCCCTCCGATGACCACCCGTGCCAGCGGGGCCTGCAATTCCGCCCCTTCTCCAAGGCCCAGTGACATCGGCACCAGGCCCAGAATCGTCGCCAGGGTGGTCATCAGAATCGGCCGGAGGCGGGTGCGTCCCGCCATCTCTACGGCCTCCCGCAGCGGTTTCTTGTCGCGCCGCCGCAGGATATTCGTGTAGTCCACCAGCAGGATCGCGTTACTGACCACGATCCCGCCCAGCATGATCACTCCGATATACGCCTGAAGACTGAAAGACGTTGACGTCAACTTAAGAGCGCCCACCACCCCGATGGCCGCGACCGGCACCGAGAACATGACCACAAAGGGGTCTCGCAGGGACTCGTACTGGGATGCCATGACGGCATAAACCAGTAACACGCCTAGAATCAATAAGATACGAAGCTGGTTGAACGCCTGGGCCTGGGCTTCCACCTCGGCGCCAAAGCCCACCTGGAAGTCCGGAGGCACGTTGACCTGGGGAAGCCGGGCCTGGACCGCCGCGACGCCCTCACCCAGCACCGTGTCCGCGTCCAGCTCCGCGTTGACCCTCAGGATGCGCTGCTGGTTCTTTCGCTCGATCTGGGTGGGACCTTTTTGAGGACTCAAATCCAGCAGGTTCCGGGCCTGGAGCACCTGCCCGGCAGGCGTCGAAATCAGGACGTCGTTTACCGAGTCAATGCGGTCCCGGTCTTCCTGCCGCAATCGGACGATGATCGGGAACTCGCGGCCCTTTTCCCGGTACATCGCCGCCTGCGTCCCCGAGATATTGGTGCGAATGGTCGTCGCCACCCCGGAAACGCTCAGGCCGAGCAACGCGGCCTTCGGGCGATCGACGCGAATCGCCAGCTCCGGCCGGCCTTCTTCGCGGCCAAGCTGCGGGTTCGCAATGCCGGGCGTCTGCTTCATGACGTCGATGACGTCGAGGCCAATCCGGCGGGCCTCATCGAGATCCTCGCCGCGAATCTCCACGGCCAGCCGGCTGTCCGTGGATCCGCCGCCGAGCGCGCGCTGCAGCTGCTGGTTGCCGCCCGACGCGCGCGTCGAGATCTGCGTGCCGGGAATGCCGGTGAGGACGGTGCGCAGGTCGTTGGCAATCCGATCGTTGGACCGCTGCCGTTCACCCCGGGGCGTGAGTTTGACGGTGACCTGGACCGTGGACGACGACCCGCCAAAGCCGCCTCCGCCGACCGACGTGATCAGGTCGGTCTTCTCCGGCACGTTGGCCGTGATCAAGTCCTCCAGCCGCTGCGCGATTTCCTCCGCGCGCTCCACGCGCGTGCCGCTGGCGAGGCGCGCCGACACCGACACCTCACCCTCGTCGGTCTGCGGCACGAGCTCGGTCGGAATCGACGGCAGGATCATGAACGCCACCACCGTCAGGCCGGCGGCGAGGCCGACGACCGACAGCCGCTGACCAAGCGCGCGGTGGATCAACGCGCGATAGCCGTTGTCCAGGGCGTTCAGCGCGCGTTCGCCGGCTGTGAACAAGCGGCCGGAGATGCCGCGGCGCTGCTCGACCGGCACGGGCATCTTCAGCATGCGCGAGCAGAGCACCGGCACCACCGTCACCGCCACAAACAGCGACATCGTCAGCGAGAACATCACGACGATGGAGAGCTGGACGAACATGATGCTCGACACGCCGGACAGAAAGAGCAGCGGCACGAACACCGCGACGTGCGTCAGCGTGGACGCCAGAATCGCGGACCAGACTTCCTCGCTGCCGTCGATCGCGGCCTGCATGCGCGATTTGCCGTGTTCCATGTGCCGGTAGGTGTTCTCCAGCACGACAATCGACGCGTCGACGATCATGCCCACGCCCAGCGCGAGGCCGCCGAACGTCATCGTGTTCAGGGTGAACCCGGCGAAATAGAGCAGCGCGAACGTGCCGATGATTGAGATCGGGATCGACAGGCAGATGATGAACGTGGACCGGATGTTCCGGAGAAAAATGAAGATGATGCCGATGACGAGCACCGCGCCCAGGTACACGGCCTCCTTGACGGCCGCGATCGACCGGACGATGAATTTGGACTGATCGTCGAGGAGCGTCAGGTGCACGTTGCGGATGTCGCGATTCATGCGTTCAATCTCGGCGCGCACGGAGGACGCAATGGCCACCGTGTTCTTGCCGGATTGCTTGGAGACCTGGAGCCGCACGCCCGGCTGGCCGTTGATCCGCGTAAATGACCGGAAATCCTCGGTCGTGTCCCGGATCTCGGCAATGTCACGCAGATAGACGGGGACGCCGTTCTTCGTCTGAATGACGAGATCGCGAATCTGCTCAAGACTCTTGAACTCACCCTGGCTGCGCAGGAGGTAGCTCGTGTCGCCTTCGAGCACCTCGCCGAGCGGGACGTTCTGATTCTCCGACCGGATCGTCTGAATCACGCGATCCACGGCGAGATCCATCGCCGTGATCTTTTCCTTGGAGAGATCGACGTGGATCTGCCGGCGCAATCCGCCGCTGACCGTGACCGCCGCTACGCCCTCGACGCGCTCGAGCCGCTGCGCCAGGTCGTTTTCCGCCAGTTCACGAAGCTGCACGCGATCGAAGACGGCGCTGTCCACGCCAATCGACATGATGGGCGAGGCCGACGCGTCGAACTTGGAAATGTTCGGCGGGTCGGATTCAACCGGCAGGCGCCCGCGCACCCGGTCCACGCGCGTCCGGACCTCGTCGGCCGCTTCGTTCAGGTTGGTGCCCCAGACGAAGTTCAGGCGGACGTTGCCGGATCCTTCCGAAGCCGTCGAATTGATTTGATCCAGGCCGGGCGTGGCGGCCAGCGTCTGTTCCAGCGGCCGCACGATCAATTGCTCGATCTCCGCCGGCCCGACGCCGCCGTAGCCCACGCGCACGCTAATCGTGGGATACGTCACGTCCGGCATCAGATCGACCGGCAACCGGACAAGAGACAGCATCCCCAGCAAGACGACGATCGCCGACACCATGAACATGGAGACGGGACGGTTGATGGCCGTGCGGGGAATAGACACAACAGTTACCAGGTAACGGGTTGCAGGCAACAGGTTGCAGGTAACGGGTGACAGGCTGGGTTCATTTGCCGGTTGTAATAAGTGTGCGGCACTGGCATAGCTCGGTGTTGTGACTTGTTCGTGACAGGTTTACCTGGAACCTCGAAACAACCTGCCACCTGTTACCTGCTGCCTGTCAACTGTCGCTTGTTACTTGCCGCGTCCGTCGCCTCTGCCGGCCGGGGAAGCGCCTTGTTCACGACCACGGCCCTTGCTCGAATTGTCCGCCGGCAGCGCCACGCGATCGTTGTTCTGCAGCGCCACGGCGCCCGTCGTGACGACGCGTTGACCTTCCTGCAGGCCATCAAGAATCTCGATCCGCTCACCGTCTGAGAGCCCGGTCGTCACCGGCACGAATTTGGCGACGTTGTCCTGCACGATGAAGGCGCCGCGTTTGCCGTCCAGATCGACGACGGCGGCGCGCGGGACGGTGAGCGCATTGGGCCGCCGGTCCACGGTCAGCCGCACGCGGGCGTACATGCCGGGCTTGAGCCGGAATCCCGGATTGGGCACTTCGATTTCCATCGGCGCGGTGCGCGTGGCCGGGTCGAACACCGGCGCGACGCGGCTGACCTGGCCCGCGAAATCCTCGCCCGGGAACGTATCCACCTGCACGACGGCGGCGACGCCCGGCGTAATCTTCCGGAAGCCTTTTTCGACGAGGTTGCCGACCATGCGCACGGTGCCGAGATCGACCACCGTCAGAATCACCGTGTTCGTGCCCGCAAATCCGCCCTGGTCGAGATTGCGACGGCTGACGAAGCCGTCGATCGGGGAGATGATCGTGGTGTTCCCCAGGGTGATGCGCAGCTCGTCGATGCGGAATTGCGTCTGATCCTTCTGCGCTTTGGCGACGTTGAGCTGCGAAATCGCGGCGTTGTAGCGCAGTTCCGCGTCCTCCAGCAGCTGCTTGGAGACGAGCCCGCGCTGATACGTCGCCTTCGTGCGCTCCAGCACGCTTTCCTGGAGTTTCGATTCGTCCTCACGTTGCTTGACGTTGGCCTTGTTCACGTCCAGCGTCGCCTGCACCTGATTCAACTGCTCGCGGATCTCGCGGTCCTCGATTTTCGCCACGGTCTGGCCCTTGGACACGCGGTCGCCGAGCTTGACCATCACCGCATCCAGCCGGCCCGCGACACGCGGCACGATATCGACCGTCGCTTCGCCGATCAGGTTGCCGACGACGGTGATGGAGTCCACGACTTCCTGGCGCGTGACGGGCGCCAGGTCCACCGTCATCGCGGTACGGGCGCCGGCGCCGCCGCGTGACGGGCCGCCTGCGCGCGCGGCGGCGTCGGGCGTGGCGGCGTCGGTCGTATTACCGGATCGCAAATACCACGCGCCACCGGCCAGGACGGCCGCGGCGACGAGGATCAGCAGGATTCTGCGCATGGCTCACGAAGGAGGCCGGGGCTCATTTCCCCGCGCGTCATCAGGAAATGAGCCCCGGCCTCGTTCCTAGCTGCCGATCTTCTGCACGCGCTCGAAGTCCGCGATCGCGTTCACGTAGGAAATCAGCGCGCGCAGTTCCGAGAGCCGCGCCGTCGTCAGCGAGTTCTGCGCCTGGACGACTTCGAAGTTGGTCAGCAGGCCGTTGTCGAATCGCACCTGCGCCGCTTCGACGTTCCGCTCCTGTGCCCGGCGATTCGTGATCGCCGACTGATACTGCTTGTAGGAATTGCTGACGTTCAGGCCCGCGTTCACGACGGCCGTGGACGTGGTCAGTTCCTGCGCCTTGAGCTGTGCTTTGGCCTGGTCGATTCGGATTTGCGCCTGCGCGACCGCGGCCCGCTCGTTGAGCTGGCCCAGCGGGTAGGTGATGTTGAAGCCGATGTTCCACGTGGGATTGGTCAGGTTGCCCAACGCGTCAAAGTAACCACCGGGAATGATGTCGCCATTGCTCAGGCGCTGCGTCCCGGCCTGGCCGTTGGCGTTGTAGCCGCCGCTGGCGCGGAGGTTCGGCAACAGGGACTGCTTGGTCACCTCGAAATTGAGGTTGCTGACCTGCAGGTTCTTGCGGGCGATGATGAGGTTCGTCGCTTCGGCGAGCGTCTTGGTCACCGCGGTCTGAATGTCCACGTTCTCCACCGTCAGTTGCGGCACATCGACCGGATTGATGGTCTTGCGGTACAGCTCGTCGTCCGTGCCCGTCACGACCAGCCGCTTGAAGTTCAACTCGGCGGTCTGCCAGGAGATCTGCGCCTGCAGGAGGGACTGTTCGTTGTTCGTGACCGCACTTTCGAACGTAATCGTGTCGATCTGCGCGGCGGTGCCGATTTCCACTTTCGTCAAGCTGTCGGCCCAGGACTTCTTGGCCAGCTCGAGCGCGCGCCGCGCGATTTCGATCTGTTCAATCGTCTGTCGCAGCTGCCAGTAGGCGTTCCGGACGCTGCTCTTGGTCGTCTCGATCGAGTTGAGCAGCTGGATGTCCGTGATTTCCTTGGTGATGGGGAACGTCCGCCACTGGTTGCGCTGGTTGTCGATCTTGAATCCGTTCAGGAGGTTGAAGCTGCCGCTGAAACCCAGGGACGAGTTGAAGCTCGGATTGAGACGCGCCGTGACGTTGTTGGTGTCCGTACGCCCGTTGCCCCATGAGACAGACACGCTCGGGCTGCCGAGATAATGAAAGGACTGACTGATGCCGGCGTTGTAGCTCTGGTTGATGTTGGTCACGTTGGGCACGCCTTCGAGCACGTTGTTCGAAGGCTGCAAGGCATTGCGGTAGCTGTATGAACCGGTGAAGCTGGGCCTGTAGGCCGCACGCATGACCTGGAAGTTGTAGTCCGTGAGGATCGGGTTCATCCGCTGGACTTTCAGATCCAGGTTCTTCTCGAGCGCCAGCGCAATCGCCTGATCGAGCGTCAGTTCCACGAGCTGGCCGTTTTCAGGCACCGGCGGCCGCGCCTGGCCGACCGTGTAGGCGTCCACCACCGGATTCTGGCTGGGCGCCGGCGTCTGGATAGCCGGACCGGCCTGCGCAGCGGCCTGCGGGACGGGCGTCTGTGCCGAGAGATGAAGTCCCCCGAGGGCGATCGCGAGTATGAATACGAACAGTGTCCGCCACGTCTTAATCATGGGATCTGTGCTCCTGCCTGCCTCTTGCCGTCCGGGCCGACGAGTCCCGAACCGTTCAAAAATATCATGTGAAGAGGCCGGGGCTCATTTTCGAGGACTTACCGGCGAAAATGAGCCCCGGCCTCTTATCGCGGCCCCGGCGCGCCGCCGCGGCCACGGCCGCCGCGATCCCGGATTTCCTGAAGTGTCTTGTATTGAGCCGGATCAAGCACGCGGTTGATCCGATAGAGCATCACGGTTCGCGTTTCGTTGAGCCGCGATCGCAGCGCTTCCACCTTGCCGACCTGAATCGCGAAGACATTCGTATCCACCGTGCGCTCGCGCGACATCTTGTCCAGTTCGGCGAACTGCCGGTTGTACTCTTCCACCCACGGCGTGATTTCCTTGAGTCGATTGTCGAAAATCACGCTGATTTGACGGGCCTGCATGTCCGTCAGTTTCATTTCCTTCTTGATCGCGTCGTCCTTCCACCACTGCGTGCGGCCCCCGCCGAGAATCTGCTCGGCGGTGGGAGGCTGACGCTGGCCCTGCTGGCCACTCGCGCCGGCGCCGCTGGCCGGGGGAGTCTGCCCGCGCCCTTGCGGAGGGGGCGCCTGGGCCACGACGCGGCCGGCATTCGGGACCTGGAACCCCCAGTGGGCGGAACCGACCGCCGGAGCCAGCAACAGGACGGTCAGACCGGAAATCGCTGGAAAAACCCTGAAAACAGGCGGTCTTACGGTCACACGGGATTTACGACGTTGGGGGGGGGAGCGCTTACTGGGGCCGCAAATCCCTCGATCCGCGCAATTACATCCCCCACGAGATTATTCGGCGTCGACGCCCCCGCCGTCAGGCCCACGGTGACGGGGCCGGCCGCTGGGAACCAGTTCTTCGTGATCAGTTCCGGCACATCGGCGGTTGACGGTGCCCCAATCACCCGATGGCGGATCTCGTGCCCTGAGACCAGGCAGTCGGGATCGGCGATATGGAACGTCGGCACGCGCTCGGCGCACATGCGCGCCAGGTTGCACGTGTTGCTGCTGTTGTAGCCGCCGATGACCACGGCCAGGTCCAGCGCCTCGGCTTCGAGCAGCGCGGCGACCGCGTCCTGGCGTTCCTGCGTGGCGCTGCAGATGGTGTCGAACGCGCGAAACCGGGAGGGGAGCGCGGCTTCACCGTAGCGATCGATCATGGCTCGGCGGAACATGTCGCCGATCTCGAGCGACTCGGCCATCAGCATCGTCGTCTGGTTGGCGCAGCCAATGCGCTCCAGATGCGCATGCGGATCGAAGCCTGCTGACAGCGCGCCGGTAAATCGCGCGACGAAGGCCGCCGCGTCGCCGCCGGTGCGGATGAAGTCGCAGGCGATGGCCGCCTCGTCGCGATCGCGAACGATCAGGTAGTGCCCGTCCGGATAGTCGGTCGCTTGAGACGCGGTCGCCCGCGTCTCTTCATGGTGCACCTTGCCGTGGATGACGGACGTAAAACCTTCCTGGGCGTAGCGACGCACGTTTTTCCAGACGTTCAGCACCGATCCGCACGTGGTGTCCACCAGCGTGCATCCCTGCCGCTCGAGTTCCGACAGTTCCTGCACCGACACGCCGAACGCCGGCAGGATCACCACATCGTCTGGCCCGAGCGCGGAACGATCTTCGCCGGGGTCCGACAGGATGTGAATGTCCTGACTGCGCAGGCGATCGTTGACGTGCGGGTTGTGGATGATTTCGCCGGTCAGAAACACGCGCCGTGTGGGAAAGCGCTTGCGCGTCTGATACGCGTAATCGACGGCGCGATCGACGCCGTAGCAAAATCCGAATTCCCGCGCCAGATGCAGCGTCAATCGCCCGGTCCGCCGGACGTAGCCCGCGGCCTTCGTTTCTTCGACCAGCTTGGAGTGATAGGCCGCCGCCAGATCCGCCGCGACGGCGTCCTTCATGTCCAAACCTTTTCTGAAGATGATCGGTGGCAACTTGACTTCAGATCCTAGCAAGTCAGAAGTCAGAAGTCAGAAGTGAAGGCAAAAAGTCGGGAAGTAAGTGACTTCTGACCTGCCAAGCGGTGCCGGGGGGCTATTTTTTCAGCGCAGTCTGAGTCACCCGCGGCGTCATGTAGTTCAACGCGGCGAGCGACGGGACCTCCAGCGTTTCGTACGGATTGTCCAGGATGGAGGTGTCCACCGGTCCCGGCGTAACTTCCGCGAACACCGGCTCCGGCGTCGGAGTGACAATCGTCGTCGCTGCTGCGACGGACGGCGCCGGAGGCTGCTGAGTCAGACGGGCGCTGACCTGGCCGCTGATGACGCCGATGACGAGGCCCGCGGCGGCGGCGACGCCCACCCAGGAGACGGCCACGCGACGTCCGGTCGCGCCGTTGGCTTCCGATCGGCTGGCGGCGGGGAAGGCGATGACTCGCGCCGGCTGGTCGAGTTGTTCCAGGCGACGCATCACCTGCTGCTGCTGCGCCTGCAACCTCTCCGGCGAGAACACGTCGTCGGCCATGCCGGCCGCGTCTGATTGAAGCTCGTCCATCCACCGCGCGAGCCCGACGGCGCGCTCCGCGCAGATGTCACAGCGATCGAGATGCTGCGGCCGCTGGCCGAGGACGATGGCGTCCACGAGCGCACGCTCGGAAAGATGCCCCTGACGAAACACCGTATCAATGAGCCGCACGACTGACCCTCCTGCTTCCGACTCCGGGTTTGGCGCCGCCCTTGACGAGAAGACCGCGCAGGCGGCGAATGGCCCGGAACAAATGCACTCGCACGGTCGATTCATTGAGGCCCGTCAACTGACTGACCTCGCGCGACGACCGGCCCTCAAAATGACTCAGCGCGAACACCAGCCGCTGCCGCTCCGGCAGCTGCCCGAGCGCGGCATGCAACTGCTGGCGGCGCTCCTGCCGAAGCACGTGCTCCTCCGGACTCGGCCCGCGCGAGGGCAGGTAGTCCGCCGGGTTGCGCTCGATGCCCGACGCATCCACGGTTGTCGGGACGATCCACTTTTCGCGCCGCTTTCGCGCTTTGAGGCGATCCAGGCATCCATTTATCAGGATGCGCGTGAACCAGACCTCGAACGGCAAATCCTCGCGGAACGTGCCGATGTGGGAGTACGCCTTCACGAACGCGTCCTGCACGGCCTCGTCGGCATCGGCCGAATCGCGCACGTAATGAAAGGCGATCCGCAGCGCCCGGCGCTGATGGCGTGCCACCAGCTCGGCGAACCGCTCACGCGCGCCTGCCAGCTCCCCGGCGGCCTGAAGGGCCTTGACCTCAACAGCTGCCCGGGTATCCGCTTCCCGTCCGTTCAACGCCGCGGCGTCTCCTGACATGGATACGGTAATTATGACAAAACATTTACAAGTACGACGGGTACGACAGGTACGACGGGTACGACGGGGTACCAACGGGTACGACGGGTCAAACGGCTCCGGCCGCTTCCTCAATCATGGCCGGAGCTTTGTCCAGCCAGCCGGACTGACCGGCCAACCCACGGGTCGGGGAGCCCTTCTCGGGAGGCCCCGAAGCCGCCGTGCCCGTCGTGCCCGTACCCGTCGTTGCCCGTCGTACCTGTCGTACCCGTCGTACCAGCCGATATTCCTGACATGGCGCGAACGCCTAACAGGGGATGGGTGTTTCACCCGGCCAGGTCGGCCGGAGTCGTCGCCATCGCCCTGCTGGCCGCCTCCGCCTGTGCGCCCTCCAAGGGCGGGTTCCCTGGACCGCTCGCCGCCACCTATCGTGTGCCCGACCGCGTCAACGTCCGCGTCGCCGGCAAGGTCACGTCGGTGCCGCTCGATGAGTACGTCCTCGGCGCCGTCCTTGCGGAAGTGACGCCGCTGGACGAAACCGATCTCACGGTCGCGCGCATTTTTGAAGCGCAGTCCATCGTCGCGCGCACGTACGCCGTGTCGCAGATCGGCCGTCATCGACAGGACGGATTCGACCTGTGCGATACGACGCACTGCCAGCTCTACCAGCCTGCGCGAATCGCCTCGTCTCGCTTCAGTGCGGCGGCGCGCGCGGCGGTCACGCGCACGAGCGGGCGGGTGCTCCTTTATGGAGGCCGGATCGTCGAAGCGCTGTTTCACGCCGACTGCGGCGGCGCCACGACATCCGCCGACGCCGTCTGGGGTGGGCCGCCGCTGCCGTACCTTCGCAGTGTCATCGACGCGCTCCCGCCGGAAACGCATCGTCCGTGGCAGGTTGCGATTTCCGTCGAACAACTGCGGCAGGCGCTCGACGCCGATCCGCGCACGGACGTGGGCCGGACGCTCGCGACGATCGACGTCGTGTCGCGCGACGAGAGCGGCCGCGCCGCGGAACTCACGGTGCGCGGCGCGCACACCTACACGGTGCGCGGAGACGTGCTCAGGTCGGTCATCAATCAGAAGCTGGGCGACAAGGCCGTCCAAAGCACGCGATTCAGCGTGACGAAGTCGGCTGGAATGTTCACCTTCAAGGGCACCGGCTATGGGCACGGTGTCGGGATGTGTCAGCGAGGCGCGATGGCCCGCGCCCGGCAGGGCCAACCGGTCGATCAAATCCTGCGCACGTACTACCCGGGCGCCGCGATCTCGCGCTCGGGGAGCTGACGCGGACGAGCCAACGGCCTGCCCGCCATGGTGGCGAAGCCGCGACGGCGGGTCCAAGGTTCCGGATCCAGTCCAGGGCGGGTCCCGGGGGCGGGTCCAGGGGGGTGCGGTATCATTATCTGTTTATCTTTGTCCTGAAGGAGTGATATGTCGCACGTGATGTCGGATGAGCGGAAAGTCGGGTTGGACACCGTCGGGTTGTCGCGCGCCTCGCGCGTGTATTGGAACCTTGGGGTGGCCGCGCTCTACGAAGAAGCCGTCAAGCGCGGAGAGGGCGCCATCTCGGCCGATGGACCCATCGTCTGCAGCACCGGCAAGTTCACGGGCCGCTCACCCAACGACAAGTTCATCGTGGCCGAGCCGTCCAGTGACAAGCACGTGGCCTGGGGCAAGGTCAACCGCGCGATCGATGAGGCGTCATTCAACGGCATCTTCGCTCGCATGCAGGCGTACGCGGCCGGCAAGGAACTGTTCGTGCAGGACTGTTACGCCGGCGCCGATCCGGCGTACCGCCTGCCGGTCCGGATCATCACCGAACGGGCCTGGCACAGCCTGTTTGCCCGGCACATGTTCATCGTGGAACGCGACGCCTCCAAACTCGCTGATCATGATCCGCAGTTCACGGTGATCGATCTGCCGGGCTTCACGGCGAATCCGGCCACCGATAAGACGAATTCCGAAACGGTCATCCTGGTCAACTTCGCGAAGCGCCTGGTGCTCATCGGCGGCACGAACTACGCCGGCGAAATCAAGAAGTCGATCTTTACGGTGATGAACTACCTGCTCCCGCTGAAGGACGTGATGCCGATGCACTGTTCGGCGAACATCGGCGAGGGCGGTGACGTTGCGCTGTTTTTCGGGCTCTCAGGCACGGGCAAGACGACGCTGTCGAGCGATCCGCACCGGCAGTTGATCGGCGACGACGAGCATGGCTGGAGCGCGAACGGCGTGTTCAACTTCGAGGGTGGCTGTTACGCGAAGATGATCCGCCTGTCGGCCGAGGCCGAGCCGCAGATCTATGCGACCACCCGCCGATTCGGCACGGTGCTCGAGAACGTCGCGTTCGATCCCATCACGCGCGCGCTGGATCTGAACGACGACAAGGCGACCGAGAATACGCGCGGCGCGTACCCGCTGGAGTTCATCGGCAATTCCGTGCCGTCGGGCCAGGGCGGTCATCCGGCGAACGTCGTGATGCTGACGGCAGACGCGTTCGGCGTGCTGCCGCCTATCGCGCGCCTGTCGCCTGAAGCGGCGATGTACCACTTCCTGTCCGGCTATACCGCCAAGGTCGCCGGAACCGAGCGCGGTGTGACCGAACCCAAGGCCACGTTCAGCACGTGCTTCGGCGCGCCGTTCATGGTGTGGGATCCGAACGTGTATGCCAAGCTGCTGGGCGAGCGCATCGCGCAGCACCAGTCGCGTGTCTGGCTCGTGAACACGGGCTGGACCGGCGGGCCGTACGGCGTCGGCTCGCGCATGAAGATCTCGCACACGCGCGCCATGATCAACGCGGCGCTGTCCGGCGCGCTCGCGACGGCGCCCGTTCACCGCGACCCGATCTTCAATCTGGATGTGCCCACGGCGTGTCTGGGCGTCCCGGCCGAGGTGCTCAATCCGCGTAACACCTGGAAGGACAAGGCCGCCTACGATCAACAGGCGCGCAAGCTGGCGACGATGTTCGTGGAGAACTTCAAGGCGTTTGAGGCGACGGCCTCGCCGGCGGTGAAAGCCGCCGGGCCGAAGGCGTAGGCACCGCGAGCCCCCGAGCGTAGCGAGGGCGGTGAGCGCTTCGACCAGCGCGCGGGGGGTGGGGCCCCGCGCGAACTGATCAAAGATGGCGGAGATGTCGCCGTTTGAGCCCGTCATCGGTCTGGAGATTCACGCCCAGCTTCGCACCGAGACCAAGATTTTCTGCGGGTGCCGGAATCGGTTCGGCGCGCCGCCGAATACCGATGTCTGTCCCGTGTGTCTGGGCCTGCCGGGCGCGTTACCGGTGTTGAATGCGCGGGCGGTCGAGTTTGCGATCCGCGCGGCGCTCGCACTGAATTGCACGGTGCACGAGCGGTCGATTTTCGCGCGCAAGAACTACTTCTATCCCGACCTGCCCAAGGGCTATCAGATTTCGCAGTACGACAGGCCGCTGGCCACGGGCGGCTGGATCGATCTGGGCGGCACGCGCGTCGGGATTACGCGGCTGCATATGGAAGAGGACGCCGGCAAGTCGCTGCATCACGGCTTCGCGGATTCTGATCGTGCGGCCTATCTGGATTTCAACCGCGCAGGCGTCCCGCTGGTCGAGATCGTGACGGAGCCGGACCTGAGATCTGCGGCCGATGCCGCCGCCTGCTTTACCCGTATCCGCGATCTGGTCGTGGCGCTCGGCGTAAACGACGGCAACATGGAAGAGGGGAGCCTCCGCTGCGACGCGAACGTATCGCTGCGGCCCGCCGGTTCGGCCGCGTTTGGCACCAAGACGGAGATCAAGAACATCAACTCGTTCCGGTACGTGGCGCAGGCCCTCGACTACGAAATCGCGCGCCAGGCGGCGCAGCTCGAGCGCGGCCAGGCCGTGGACCAGGAGACGCGGCTGTTCGACAGCGACCGGGGCGAGACACAGTCGATGCGCGGGAAAGAAGAGGCGCACGATTACCGGTATTTTCCGGAGCCGGATTTGCCGCCGCTCGACGTCAGCGCGGCGGCGATCGACGCGATCCGGCAGTCGCTGCCGGAACTGCCCGACGCGCGCGAGCGGCGCTTCGTGTCCTCGTACGGCCTGAGCGCGTACGACGCCGAAGTCCTGGTGCGGCTGATGCCGGGCGCCGCGGACTTTTTCGAAGCCACGGTCGCCGCCGGCGCGTCCGCGAAAGCAGCGAGCAACTGGATTCAGGGCGAAGTCCGCCGCGCGCTGAAAGATGCCGGCACGGAAGACGCCGCGGCCGCGACGATTTCCCCGGAGCGGCTCGCCGGGCTGATCGCGCTCGTCGAGCGCGGCGCCATCAGCAACACCGTCGCCAAAACCGTATTCGAACGCATGTGGACCAGCGATCGCACCGCGCAGGCGATTGTGGACGCCGAAGGCCTGGCGCAAATCGACGATCTCGCGCTGCTCGAACGTCTCGTCGGTGAAGTGATCGCCGCGCATCCGGACTCCGTCGCGCAGATTCGCGCCGGCCGTCACAACGTAATCGGCTTTCTGGTCGGCCTGGTGATGAAGGCCACTGGCGGGAAAGCGAATCCCCGGCGGGTGAGCGAACTGCTGACGCGGGCGATCAACGGCGACTAAAAAGGTCCGCGCTGTGCTCATGTCCAGTCGCCCATCACAACCAGAAAATTGACAGCACGAGCAGTACCTGCCTACACTGGGTTTACGCACTCCACAGCATGGCCATAAAGAGCCGCCCCATGGATGTCGTCGCTACCGGGCCTGGGAGACCGCTGTACGGCGCCCCGTGCCAGTGCCTCGCCGAGTTCTTCCGCGAAGAGTTTCAGAAACATCACCGGTGCCTCGAACAGCATCGCGAATACTATTCTGACATCGCCATCGAGCAGGCGGAGGCGGCGCTCGGCCGCATCCTGCAGCAGATGGAAGATCTCTGCCGCCGCGAGGATGCCTGCGAAGTGGTCGGGCAGCTGCTTCGTCAATTTGAATCCGTCACCAGACTTTCCGCGTTTTCTGAACCCCAGACCCTCAACTAGACCGCTGCCACGTCCGCACTGCGCCATTCGACGTCCGGGCCAGACGTGTCGTTGAAACTCCTCGGCTGGGGTCTGCTCGCGGCCGCCGTCGTGTTCGGCGCGGGCTGGTATGCCGGCGCATCGGGCCGCGACGCGATCGAACGGGATCGCCGCGCCGCGCTGGCCCGCGCGGAGGCCGCCGAGGCTCGCGCGTTCGTCCTGGCCGGGCGCGTCAGCCTCTTTCAGGCGAATTTCGGGGACGCGAGCCGCGCGTTCGAATCCGCGCGAGACGTGGTGGCTCGCGCGCAAACGCGGCTGCGGCAGTTGGGCGATGCGGGCCGCGCCGGCCAGCTCGAGGTGGCGCTCGCACAACTGCGCGAAGCGCAACGGTTGGCCCTGGCGCTTGACGCGGGCGCGCAGGGCCCGGCCGAACAGGCCCTGCGCGTGATCGAGTCGGTACTGACGTGATCCGGATTCAACACGACGAAGGAAACTCGCACTCGTGTGTCCAAATTCTGATGGGTGCGCCAATGGGTCACAGCCGCTGCCCCATTGGCGCATGCGCCGGGCAGGCGCACGTTCACCGCCCGCCCCGGGCTACGCCATTGGGGTACGGACGCTTCCCCAACGGCGCACCAGTGAAAAAAAGCCGCATGAGTCGGCGTACGCGGCGGCTCGCGCGCCGGGCGTACCCCGCAGGGCGCACGTTCACCGCCCGCCCCGGGCTACGCCGTTGGGGTACGGACGCTTCCCCAATGGCGCACCAGTGAAAAAAAAGACGCTTGAGTCGGCGCACGCGGCGGCTCGCGCGCCGGCCGTACCCCGCAGGGCGCACGCGGCGGCTCGCGCGCCGGCCGTGCGCGGGCGGGGACGGCGAGTGGACCATTACCTGATCGGCTGCACCGCGGCCGTAATCTCCACCGAGACTTTGCGATCGCTCTTCGGATCCGCCGACTGCGACGCCACCATCGGCTTGCCGTCCGTGACGACCACACTCAGCGACTCGCTGAATCCGGCGACCCGGCTCGATCCGCTCTGCTGCGTCTGTTGAGCCGTGAGTTCCGGCCGGTACTCGATCGTCAGTTGGACCAGGATGCGGCCGTCGCCGCGCACGGTGGGTCTGGCGTCGATATTGATCAGGCCATCGCCCGACTGCGATCGCACCTGTCCGCTGTGGCCATCCACGCAGACAAACGTGACAGTCTTGCCGCCATCGGGATTGACGGTGTCGGAAATCTTCACGTCCAGCCGCACGTTCTGCCAGCTGGCGGCTGGAGTCGGTTCCCCCCTCTCGCCAGGCCGGGCCGGTTGCGGCGTGGTTCGCGTCGGTGCCGTCTGCGGCGTGGCGGAGCTGGCGACGCGTTCACCACTTGGCGCGGGCGCCGTCGGCGCGGACGTACGGGGCGCGCGCGCCACGCCGGGCCGGGTCGTCGGCGTTGGCGCCGCGGGCGGTCGGGTGCTGGGGGTGGCCGTTGACGGCGGCGTGGTGGCCGGCGGCGACGTCGCCGGCGGTGTCGGGGGCGGTGTCGGGGGCGGTGTCGCCTGCTGAGCCGAGACGCCGATGGCTGACGACAAGAGGACGGCCAGAACGAGAGATCTGCGCATGGGACTCCTTCTAATTCTGCTGCCCGCCGGCGCGCGAATCGATCGCGCCCAGCGCGATTGGGTCCAGCGACGCGGGCTCCACACTGATTGGAGCGATCGACAACTGCTTCGGTTGGATCGGGTCGATGGCGAGCCTCTCGGGCGGCGTCAATCGCGGAACAGCACGGGCGCGCCAGGCAAGGTCTTCGGCGGGTACGACCGGTACGATACGTACGACAGGTCCGACAGGTCCGACAGGTCCGACAGGTCCGATTGGTTCGGCGGCATCGATGCCGCCGATGGCTTCGAGAGATCCAACAGGTTCGGCAGGGCCGGGGGCGTCTGCCCGCGCGAGCGTCAGCTCAGCCGGGGGCCGGCGCCCGATCGTGCCGGCCAGCCACGCCATCGACGTCACCGCCATGACTGCTGCGGCCGGGACCAGGAACCGCGACCAGCGCCGGCGGCGACGGTCGGGCAGCGACGCGAGCACGCGCGCGCGAAAATCCGCGCGCGGTTCAGCGTCCGTCATGGCTCGAGCGATGAAATCAATGCCCTCGTCGGAATTCATGACCCGGCCGGGCCGTTGGGCCCGTGCTCCCGTTCCGTTTCTGCCTCGACCTCGAGGCGCGCCCGCACAAGCCGTCGCGCTTCGACGACGCGCCACTTGACGGTGCCGAGTGGAATGCCCAGCACCACGCCGATGTCTTCGTACGTGTGCTCGCCAGAGGCGGCCAGCAATAAGGTGTCTCGCAACGCCGGTGACAACCGCGCGATGGCGAGGCGGGTGCGATCGCACGCGTCGCGCGCGATGGCCGCGCGCTCCGGACTCGGCGCCGACCCGGCGACGTCATCAAACGGATCGCCGTCCACGGCGGCGACCGCGGATCGTTTCCACCACGCCAGGCGCGACCGGCGGCGATCGAGCGCCTTCCGCCAGGCGATCGTCAGCAGCCAGGTGCGAAAGGTGGCCTCGCCTCGAAACGCCGGCAGGTGCCGCCACGCCTGGAGGAACGCCTCCTGTGCCGCGTCCTCGGCATCTTCGCGGCGGCCGAGGGCCGCGAGTGTGGTGCGCAGCACCACTCGCTCGTACGCGCGGATCAACTGGCCAAACGCCGCCTGGTCGCCTGCACGCGCCCGCTCGATAACCCCGCGAACCTCGGGCGTCTCAAGGTCAACAGAGGGCTGCGGGCATGCACTCCCGGAATCCATCCCCGGAGTCGTCCGAAGGGGCGGTAGGTTCAAGACCGCTGCGGGAGGAAACGCCACTTGGCTCATAGACGCCACAACGGGCAACCGGGTTGGGTCGGGGCTGAAACAACTTAATAACTAACAACTCACAACCTGCAACCTGTTACCTGAAGATTAATGACTACACTACCGACAATGCTCTCAGACGACGAAATTCTCAAGCTCATGCGCGACCGGGTGAATCATCCGGCGACCGCGAAAGAGCTCCTGCAACTGCTCAAGATCGGCCGCGACCAGCGGCCCGCCTTCAAGCGCCGGCTTCGGGCCCTCGTGGCGTCCGGCGCGCTCGTCGAGATCCGGGGACAGCGCTACGGCCTGCCGGATCTCATGAACCTCATCGTCGGCCGCGTCTCGACCAATCCGCGGGGGTTTGCCTTCGTGGATCCGGAATCGCCCTCAGACGAGGCGCCGCGAGGGATCTACATCGCCGGCAACAACCTCAACCAGGCCATGCACGGCGATCGCGTCGTCGTGCGTTTGGACCATCGGCATGGCGAGCGGACGGAAGGACGAATCGTCCGCATCCTCGAGCGCGGGATGAAGACGGTGGTCGGACGCTATGAGCTGGACGCGTCGGGCCTGGGATTCCTGGTCCCGTTCGATCGGCGCCTGACGACCGACGTGCAGATTCCGCGCGGCGAGGCCAGGGGAGCGGCCACCGGCGAGATGGTGACCGTCGAGATCACGCGGTTTCCGACCGCCACGCGCCCGGCACTGGGCCGCGTCGTCGAAGTGCTGGGACCGATCGACGCGCCCGGCGTGGACACGGCCGTCATCATTCGCAAGTACGGCCTCGAGGACGCGCATTCAGAGGCCGCAATCGCGGAGGCTGATCGGCTCGGCTCGCGCGTGCGCGAGAAGGACATTCAGGGCCGCATGGATTTTCGCGGCTGGGCGACCGTCACCATCGACGGCGAGACCGCCCGCGATTTCGACGACGCGATTTCGATCGACCGGCTGCCCAACGGCAATTACTGGCTCGGCGTCCACATCGCGGACGTGTCGCACTACGTGCAGGAGGGCAGCGCGCTCGACGCCGAGGCCTACGAGCGGGCGACGTCCGTGTATTTCCCTGAGCGCGCCGTGCACATGTTTCCGGCCGAGCTCTCCACCGGGTTGTGCAGCCTGAACCCGCACGTGGACCGGCTCGTGCAATCGTGCCTGATGGAAGTGGACCAGCGGACGGGCGCCGTCGTGCGGTACGAGACGCATGACGGTGTCATCCACAGCGACGAGCGCATGACCTACACGGCGGTGAACGCGATCCTGACGGATCGTGATCCGGCCATGATCGAGCGCTATCGCCCGCTGGTGCCGATGTTCGAGCGGATGCAGGAACTCTTTCACGTGCTGCACGGCCGGCGGCGCCGGCGCGGATCGATCGACTTCGACCTGAAGGAGCCGGCCATCATTCTCGACGAGCAGGGCATGGTGGAAGCCATCATCGCGTCCGAACGAAACATCGCGCACCGGCTGATTGAAGAGTTCATGCTGCTCGCCAACGAGACCGTCGCGGCGCATCTCGAAACGCACGGCGTGCCGACCCTGTATCGGGTGCACGAGGAACCGGATCCCGCCAAAGTCGAAGAGTTCGAAGAGTTCATCGGCACGCTCGGCTACACGCTCACCGGAAGCGGCGACGACATCGAGCCCCGCGATTTCCAGCGGCTGGTGGACAGGATCGCCGGCAAGCCGGAAGAAAAGCCCATCGCGTTCCTGATGCTGCGGACGATGCAGAAGGCGCGGTACGACGCGCAGAATCTGGGGCACTTCGGCCTGGCCGCGCGCAGCTACACGCATTTCACGTCGCCCATTCGCCGCTATCCCGACCTGGTGGTCCACCGGACGCTGCGCGAGAGCCGGCAGGGCATGGACGCCGATCGCAAGGCGGAGCTGACCGAGGATCTGCCGGAGATTGCGCGCCACACGTCCGAACGCGAGCGGCGCGCCAGCGAGGCCGAGCGCGAGCTGGTGCAGTGGAAGAAAGTCCGCTTCATGACCGACAAGGTCGGCGAGGAGTTCCAGGGTTACATCACGGGCGTCAGCGCGTTCGGGCTGTTCATCGAGCTCGTCGAGCATTTCGTCGAGGGCATGGTGCATGTCTCGACGATGGCCGACGACTATTACCGGTTTGTCGAGCGCGCGCATATCCTGCGCGGGGAACGCAACGGGCGCGTGTACCGGCTGGGCGATCGCGTGGATGTGCAGGTCATCCGGGTGGATCTGGAGCGCCGGCAGATCGATCTGGGCCTCGTCGAGATCCTGGAAGCGGTGCGTCGAAGCGAACGGCCGCGACAGGGCGCGGGCCGCGCCAGGCCGCGGCGCGAGCCGCCACCACCGGGCCAGCCGGCGCGCGAGCACAGGCGCAAGCGGAACGGCCGCCCCGGCCGCCGCGAACGCCAACGCCGCCGGCGATCTTAGGCTCGTACCTGTCGTACCCGTGTCGTACCTGTCGTACCCTGTCATACCTGTGCAGACAGTGGTCGTCGGTACGGCCGGCCATATCGATCACGGCAAGAGCGCGCTCGTTCGCGCGCTTACGGGCATCGATCCCGATCGGCTGAAAGACGAAATCGTCCGCGGCATCACGATCGATCTCGGGTTCGCGCACACGCGCGAAGGCGACGTGCAGATTGCCTTCGTTGACGTGCCCGGGCACGAACGGTTTGTCCGCAACATGCTCGCGGGCGCCGGCGGGATCGACGCGGTGCTGCTCGTCGCGTCGGCGGTGGAGTCCGTCAAGCCGCAAACGCGCGAGCACTTTGAGATTTGCCGGCTCCTCGCCGTCGATCGCGGCGTCATCGCGCTGACCAAGGCCGACATCGCGGAGCCCGCCGCGATCGACCGGGCAGAGGCCGATGTCCGCGCGCTGGTGGCGGGGTCGTTCCTCGAACACGCGCCGATTGTGCGCGTGTCCGCGCTGACTGGGCAGGGCCTGCCTGCGTTGCGCACGCACCTGGCGACGCTGGCGGGCGGCCGGTTGCGCATGGGCCGGGACGGCGTGGTGCGCCTGCCGGTGGACCGCGCGTTCACGGTCAAGGGGTTTGGCACCGTCGTCACGGGAACGCTGGCGTCCGGCACGATCGCCGTCGGCGACTCGCTTGCGATCCTGCCGGGCGGCGACGATGTCCGCGTCCGCGGGCTGCAGGTGCATGGCGCCGCGGTCGAACGCGTGATCGCGCCGCAGCGTGTCGCCGTGAACGTCGCCGGTATCGACGGATCCGCGCTCCATCGCGGCGTGACGTTGGCCACGCGCGGGTCGCTGGCCGTCACGCGCCGCGCTGACGTACGCGTGTTCGTGCTCGACGAGGCGAAGGGGATTGCGAACGGCGCGCGCGTCCGGGCTCATCATGGGACGAGCGACGCATTCGCGCGCGTCTCGATCTGTCAGCCTGCGGAGCCGACCGGCCCGCCAGGCGGATCGAGCCCATTCGCCAGGCTGCGTTTTGAAAAACCTCTGGTGCTGACGCGTGGCGATCGCCTGGTGTTGCGCGGCGGGTCGCCGGTGTCCACGATGGCCGGCGCCGTCGTGCTGGATCCGGAGCCGGCCGCGGGCGGGATTCGCCGCGCGTCGGCGCTGGATCGCTTTCAGCGGCTGGACCAGGCCGATGCCGCCTCCGCCGCGGCGGTGTTTCTGGACGATGAAGGTGTTCAGGGCCTGACGAGCGAATCACTTGTCCGTCGCGCGGGTCTGACGCCGGATGAGGCGCGCCGTGTTCTTGCGGAACTGGCAACGGCTGGCGAGGCGAGGGCTGTCGGCGATCGCGACGTCACGGCTCCGGCCATCGCGGCCTTGCGCGCCCAGGTGCTTCAGGAACTGGGCGTGTTCCATCGACAGCATCCGGTCGAACGGGGCATGCCGCGGGAGACGTTGCGCGACCGGGCGGCGGGACGCACGCCGGCCGCCGTGTATGAAGCGGTGCTCGCCGATCTCGTGCGCGACGGCGCGATCCGCGCGACTGACCGGGTCGCGCTCGTTTCGCATCGCGTCGAAGTGTCTGCCGCCGATCAGCAGCTGGAACAGGCCACACTCGCCAGGCTGCGCGCCGCGGGCCTGGCGCCGCCTGATCCGTCGATTATCGCTCAGGAGCTCAAGGCGCCGGCGCCGGCTGTCGCGCGCGCGCTCCAGGCGCTGGTGCGCGCCGGGCAAGCCGTCAGAACGGGTGACATCGTCTTTGCGCGTGACGCGCTCGATGCGCTGCGCACGGCGGTGAAAGCACTGCGGGCCGGACAACCACCCTCGGCGCGCGTCACGCTCGATGTCGCCGCCTTCAAGGCGCAGCACGGCCTGAGCCGAAAATATGCGATTCCGTTACTCGAGTGGCTGGACCGGGAGCGGGTGACCCGGCGGCTGGGAGACGTGCGCGTCGTGCTCTAGATCTTCTTCTCGCCTTCGTCTTTGACGGCGTCCTTGAAGTTCTTGATGCTCTTGCCCATGCCCTTGGCCAGATCCGGCAGCCGGTTGGCGCCGAAGATCAACAGCACGATGAAGAGGATGACGAGTATTTCCGGAAATCCCAATCGCGGCATAAAGGCACTCCTGGCGCCATCGACGATTCTAACACCGCCTGAGACCGTCGCCGATTCGCCCACAGAGTTGCGGCCAGCCGAGGACAATCAGCGTCCAAAGCCTGAGAACCCCCGCTGATTCCCGCGGCAGGGAACAGCGTGGCCCGGGCACCCGTCTTGCACTATCAGGTAAGCGGCGGACCAGCCGCCGGAGTTATACTAACGTGAGCACCACTCTGCAAATGGTGGAGAACCCCATGACGTCTCCCGGGTCCTCGCAGGTCCCTCAGCCCGATCGGCAGGCTGTGGTTTCGACCGGATGGCTCGGCACGGATGGGCGGTTCGGGTCACAGGACAAGCGAAAGTTCGGTGGACCCGCGGCGGCCACAGTGGCCGTTTACGCCGGAATGTTCGCGCTCCTGCTCTTCGCGTTCACTGTCGCACCAAAGCCGGTCACGAAATCCGAGCCCATTGAATACAAGGTGGCCGCCTTCGTACCCGAAGAGGGCCGCGGTGGTGGCGGCGGCGGAAGCCCCGCGCCGGCTCCAAAGAAGGCCATCGAGATTCCCAAGCACGAAGCGCCGGTGACCGTCCCGATTCCGGTCCCACAGCCGGTTGTGGAACCGCCCCCACCATCCCTCGTGGCCCCCATCCAGACGAACTCGATGGCGATGCTCCAGTCTACGGGCACCAGCGCCGTCTCACTCGCCACGTTTGGCGGCGGAGGTTCGGGCGGTGGCATCGGTTCGGGTAAAGGTAATGGCGTCGGGCCGGGCACGGGCGGCGGTTTTGGCGACGGCGCCTATGCGCCAGGCAATGGCGTGACGTGGCCGCGGGACACGTATCAGGAAAAGCCCAAATACACGCCGGACGGCATGCGCGCGAAAATCCAGGGCGTCGTTGAGCTCGAGATCGTCGTCAACGCCGACGGTACCGTCGGTTCCGTGCGCGTGACCAAGTCACTGGACCGCGCGTCGGGCCTGGACGATGCGGCTATTGAAGCGGCGAAGCACTGGAAATTCATTCCGGGCACCAAAGACGGCAAACCCGTCGCGACCAAGGTGCCGATGCTGCTTGAATTCAGGCTGCATTAGAGAGAACCGACCTGTAACCTGCGACCTGCAAACTGCCAACTATCGGTGTGTGCTGAGTTGTCACAGGTGTGCATGACAGGCACACATTCTCATGTGTGATCTGGTTTAGTATCAACAACTTAGCGGATGGCCCGAGTGTTGCTCTCGCGAGCGCGCATGAAAACCATCGCCTTCCTTGCGGGTCTTCTCGTCGCGTCAATTTCTCTCTCTCCGGCAGTCCCGCCGGCGTTCGCGCAACAGGCCGAGCCGCCCGACGGCGCGCGGATTGTCTCCGCGCAGGTCTCGGGCCTCGAGATGGATCAGCTCAGTCCCGGATTGCAGGATGCGATCAGGCAGTTGATCGGCACGCCGCTCGATCGCGCGCAGGTGAAAGCCCTGGTTACGCGAATCGAGGAGGAACGGCCGCGGTACGCCGCCGCGGTGCGCATCACCGCTGAACCGGATGGCGGCGCGCGTGTCGTGTTCGTGGCCGCGCGGATGCGGGAGCCGGAACACCAGGCCAACGTCAACGACAAGTACGTCGTCGAAAGCGCGGAAATCCGTGGTGTGCCGGACAAGGACATCACGGCGGACATGCGCGCGGAGTTGAAGGCGCTGGAAGGGAAGCCGCTTGACACCGGGCAGGCCGAGAAACTCGAGGCGCGTCTGCGCGCCGCGTTTCCCCGTTACGACATCTCGCGGCAGACGTCGCGCGGGAGCCGTACCGGGCTGATCACGGTGGAGTTTTTGCTGAAGATCGGCGAATGGGCGCGGCCGCTGCGCTTCGAGCCGCTCAAATCGAACGCGGTCTATCACTCCGACCAGGGCTGGGGCGCGTTCATGGATGTGGGGATCGGCAATCGTGACATCCGGTTCACGCCAATCTTCGCGCTCGACACCGCCGACGATCTGGTGGAGGAATACTCGGGCGCCGGCATGCGTTTCGAGGCTCGGAAGCTCGGCACGGATCGCATTGGGGCGAGCCTGGAATGGACGTGGTTTACCCAGACCTGGCGGCCCGCGACGGTGGCGGCGATCTCGATCAATCCGGCGCTGCCGCGCCTGTACGACGACCGCACGTCGTTCACGCCCATGCTGAAGATCGCGCTCACGCGCGGGCTTTTCCTCGGCGGTGGGGTCAGCATCGTGGAACTGCATCCGCCCGATCCGCTGGACGAGCCCTTCGGGATCGAGCGATCGACGATGGCCAATACGGTGGTCGGGACGATCGGCTACAACCTGTTACCCGCCTCGTCCGACCGGCGGCGCCATCATGCGTTCGACGCGCTGTTCAACGTGCGGGCGGGACTGGGCGGGCTCGAGAGCGATCTGGAATATACGCGATCGTACGGGCAGGCCGCGTATGCGTACACCGGGGGCCAACATCGCGTTTCGGTGACGGGCATGGGCGGCGTCATCAACGGGGGAGAGGCCCCGATGTTCGAGCGCTTCACGCTGGGCGACACGCGCACGCTGCGCGGCTGGAACAAGTACGATATTTCGCCGGCGGGCGCCGACCGGATGATCTATGGGTCGATCGAATACCGGTTCCACAATGCCTTCGCGCTGTTCGTGGACTCCGGATCGGTCTGGAACAACGGCGGCGAGCGGAAGGTGCGGCTGTCCACGGGGTTTGGCATCATCAGCGGTCCGTTCTTCATGACCCTCGGGTTCCCGCTCAACACGTCCGATTTCAGGGCGGTCTTCGCGATCGGGCTGCAGGCGCCATTTGTCTTCCATAAGTACTGAACGGGCCAGGCGGGCCGGCGCCGCGATCGGCGCCGTCCTGCTTCTCTCAGTTGCGCTTGA
>DASUGC010000167.1:0-7464 GCA_036274235.1 Vicinamibacterales bacterium | reverse complement strand
ATCGGCGCGTCCGATTCCTGGCACTGGGAGCCGTACGACAACGCGTACGTCACGATCGCCGGCGAGCGGCCTTCGACGAGCTCAGGCCGCTCTGAGCCTGTCGAAGAGCGGATGCCGTCGGTGCCCGGCGGCGGACATCACTTCAGCCCGCCGATTATCCGGCGGCCTGAAGGCCGCCGGCTACTACGCATGCGCGTGATGCGGCTGGTCCGGCAGGAAGACCGCAAGCAGCCCGATGACCGGTAAGAACGCGCACACGTGATAGACGGTCGCGATCCCATACCAGTCGGCGAGCTTGCCGAGCACCGCCGCTCCGAGTCCGGCAATCCCGAAGGCAAAGCCAAAGAACAGCCCCGCGACGAATCCCACGCGGCCGGGCAGCAGCTCCTGCGCGTAGACGAGAATCGCCGAGAACGCCGACGCGAGCACTAACCCGATGATCACGCTGAGGCACGCCGTCCAGAACAGCGAGGCGTGGGGCAGCGCCAATGTGAAGGGCAGGACCCCGAGGATCGATCCCCAAATCACGTACTTGCGCCCGAAGCGATCGCCGATTGGTCCGCCGGCGAACGTCCCGGCCGCGACTGCGGCGAGGAACGCAAACAGATACAACTGCGCGCTGTCCACCGAGATCTGGAACCGGTCGATGAGAAAAAACATGAAGTAGCTCGACAGGCTCATGAGATACACGTACTTCGAAAACACCAGGGCCAGCAGGACGGCGACCGTCCGTTTGGCCGCCGGTGTCATCGGCGGCACGGCCACGGGTCCCGTATGGGCCGCCGTGCGGAGATGAAGGTGGGCGTACCACCGGCCGATTCGCCACATCAGCACCAACGCCACCAGGGCGCAGATTGAAAACCACGCGATGCTCCCCTGGCCGCGCGGCACGACGATGAACGCGGCGAGGAGCGGCCCAAGCGACGAGCCGAAGTTGCCGCCCGTCTGAAACAGCGACTGGGCAAAGCCGTGCCGGCCTCCGGACGCCACGCGCGCCAATCGGGAGGATTCCGGATGGAAGATCGAAGACCCGACGCCGACGAGTGCCGCGGCCAGCAGGAGCAATCCGAATCGATGCGCCAGAGCCAGCATGAGCACACCGCTGAGTGTCATGGTCATGCCGAACACGAGCGAGTACGGCTGCGGCCGTCGATCGGTATAGGTGCCGACGGCGGGTTGCAACACGGACGCCGTCACCTGATTGGTGAGCGTCAGCAGGCCAATCTGCGTGAAGCTGAGATGGAACTCATCCTTGAGGATGGGATACAGGGCCGGCAGCAGCGCCTGAAGAAGATCGTTCAGCAGGTGGCAGACGCTGAGGGCGAGCAGAATGCGCAAGGAGGTGCGAGCCCTAGCCTCCACGCGTATGCATCTCGAGATGAGCATCCCGCTTAAGAACGCTGACCGGAATGTACGAGCCGCGAGCCCGGACCGCGAGACGTTCTTCGGCGCCGCGGTCGGCACGGCCGCTCCAGACCGCCCGGATCAGGTTCAGCATGGTCTCGCGGGAGGCGCCGGCACGAAGCGGTCTGCGCAAGTCGGTGCCATGTTGCGCGTAGAGGCACAGGAGCAGCACGCCGTCGGCCGTCAGGCGCGCCCGATCGCAGGCACGGCAGAACGGCTGCGTGGTGGACGAGATGATGCCAATCGTCTGGCCATGCGGCAGCCGAAATCTCGCGGCCGGAGCGGACGAATCCGCCGCGAGAGGCGCCGGGGCCCCGTAGCGCGCCTCGAGCGTGTCGAGCATCTCGCGGCGCGAGAACACCATCTCAGGACGCCAGGCGGTGGCGCCGCCGACGTCCATGTATTCGATGAAACGGATTTCGGCGTCGATGTCCCGCGCGTAGTCGACGAGCGCCGGCAGCTCGTCGTCATTGGTCCCGCGCATGACGACGGTATCGAGTTTGAGGCCCGTGAAGCCGGCGCGCCGCGCGGCATCGAGACCGGCAAGCACCGCGGGCAAGGCGTCGATGCGTGCGAGCCGCTCGAACCGATCGCGGCGAAGGGTGTCGAGGCTCACGGTGAGCCTGTGCAGGCCCGCGCGCCGGAGGTCGGCGGCTGCGGACGCCAGCAGGACGCCATTGGTGGTCAGCGCCAGGTCGCGCACCCAGGGCTTGGCCGAGAGATTCGCGACCAGCGACGGCAGATCGCGGCGGAGCAGCGGCTCGCCGCCGGTGATGCGCAGCCGATCGACACCCAGCTCACCGAACAGGTCCACGATCTGGCTGGTTTCTTCGTAGGCGAGCACGTCCTCCCGCGGCAACCAGAGGTATTCGTCCTCGGGCATGCAGTACTGGCAGCGCAGGTTGCACCGGTCGGTCACGGAAAGCCGCAGGCTGCGCAGCGCGCGTCCGTGCGTGTCCACAACGGGCATGTCGGGACAGTGTACCGCAGCCTCCTTATAATGAGGCTCGGCCACGGCCTGGAGGAGCGTCAACGCATGAGAAGAACCTACGCCATCGTCGTCTTCGTCATAGGAACAGGCGCCTTGCTCCTCGCGCAGGGACGCGGTGGCGGCGCCGCGGCGCCCCCCCTGAATCTGCCGCCGGACACGGAGCGGATCACGCAACTGAAGACGGAGGCGGCCGCGGAGGTCGAGAAGCTCAAAGACTTCTCGCAGCAGATGGTCGATCAGCTCTTCAGCTATGGAGAACTGGGTTTCCAGGAATTCGAGACGTCGAAGTACCTGGTGAACGTGCTGAAGCAGAACGGCTTTTCGGTCGAACAGGGCGTGGCCGGGATTCCCACGTCGTTCATGGCGACGTGGGGATCCGGCAAGCCGATCATCGCGCTTGGGTCTGACATCGATGGCATCCCGCAGTCATCGCAGAAGCCCGGCGTCGCGTATCGCGAACCGATGATCGAGGGCGCGCCCGGACACGGCGAGGGCCACAACTCCGGACAGGCTGTGAACATTACGGCGGCGATCGTGCTCAAGAAGATCATGGAGCGCGAGAAGATTCCGGGGACCATCCGGATCTGGCCGGGCGTGGCCGAAGAGCTGATCGGCACGAAGGCGTACTACGTTCGGGCCGGCCTCTTCAAAGATGTGGACGTCGCGCTGTTCACGCATGTGGGCCGCGACCTCGGTGTGTCATGGGGCGCGGGCGGCGGCACGGGGCTCGTCTCCGTGCTCTACAGTTTCCTGGGCGAAAGCGCGCACGCCGCGGGCGCGCCCTGGCGCGGCCGCAGCGCGCTGGATGCCGTGGAGCTGATGGACGTGGGCTGGAATTTCCGGCGCGAGCATCTGCCGCTCTCGTCCCGCTCGCACTACGTGATTCCCGACGGCGGCGATCAGCCGAACGTGGTGCCGCCGACGGCGTCGGTCTGGTACTACTTCCGGCAGACGACGTATCAGGGAATCCGGGATATGTGGGCGGCCGGCGACCAGGTGGCGCAGGGCGCGGCGATCATGGCCAACGTCAAGCTCCTGCCGACGCGCGTGCTCGGGTCCGCCTGGCCGCAGCACTTCAATCGCGCCATCGCGGAAGCCACGTATGCGAATATCCAGAAGGTGGGCATGCCGCAATGGTCGGAAGACGACCAGGCCTTCGCCCGAGCGGTGCAGAA
Source organism: Vicinamibacterales bacterium (assembly GCA_036274235.1). GTDB lineage: Bacteria > Acidobacteriota > Vicinamibacteria > Vicinamibacterales > SCN-69-37 > DASUGC01. The sequence continues at coordinate 3,894 of DASUGC010000167.1, read as the reverse complement.
AGAGATCGGCGTCAACCAGAGCGGATTGCCCACGCGCGTCGGCAACCTCGGCGGGCCGGTGGACGTGGCGAGCAATACCGGCGGAGGCTCGGATGACATTGGCGATGTGTCGTGGAACGTCCCGACCGTCACGCTGCGGTACCCCTCGAACATCCCAGGGCTTCCGGGCCACAACTGGGCGGACGGCATGGCCATGGCGACGCCAATCGCCCACAAGGGCGTGACGGCCGGCGCGAAGGTGCAGGCGATGACGCTGGTCGATCTGCTGCTCAAGCCGGAGGTCATCACGGCGGCATGGACGTATTTCCGCGACGTCCAGACGGCGACGCAAAAATACGAGCCGCTCATCCGACCGCAGGACACGCCGGCGATTGAACTGAATCGCGAGATCATGGCGAAGTACCGCGACAGGATGAAGCCGTTGTACTTCGATCCGACGAAGTACAAGACCTACCTCGAACAACTGGGGATCAAGTACCCCGTGATCAAAAAGCAGTAAACCCTGTAGGGCATGCAGGACCAGTCGTTGGTTCACCCTGAAGTTGGGGAGTTCGTGGACAGTGTCAGTCACAGTGTGGTCTGGCGGCCGCCTTCGCTGCGCCCGGCGTAGCCGGGCGGCAGACCCAAGTCGCTGTCGGTGACCCGACATGTTTCTGCATGGCCGGCAAGGTGAAGTCAGCTGATTTGCCAAGGAGGCCCGTTGCTTCGCCCGTACCGCGGCCGGTTGCCGATCGTCGATCCCGCCGCCTTTGTCGATGCGTCGGCCCAGGTCATCGGGGACGTGGAAATTGGCGCGGACAGCAGCATCTGGATGAACGTCGTCGTGCGCGGCGACGTCAATCGCATCCGCATCGGCCGGCGGTCCAACGTGCAGGACGGATCGATTGTCCATGTCATGCACGGCATTCATCCCACGTCGATTGGTGACGACGTGACGATTGGGCACGGGGCGGTCGTGCATGGATGTACGATTGGGGATCGCGTCCTGATCGGGATGGGCGCCATCGTGCTCAACGGCGCGGTGGTGGAGCCGGACTCCATTGTGGCGGCCGGGAGCCTGGTATCCGAGGGCACGACGATCCCCTCGCGATCGCTGGCGATGGGCACGCCCGCCAGGGTGCGGCGCGCGCTCACCGACGCCGAGGTGGCGTCGATTCTGGAGTATTCGACCAGCTACGTGCGGTACAGGCTGGATTACATGGAGGACGTTCGGTGATTCCCGCCGTTCGCGGCACGCACGACATTCTGCCGGGCGAGGTCGAGCGCTGGCAGCACGTGGAGCGCACCGCGCGATCGCTGTGCGATCGCTACGGGTATGTCGAAGTCCGTACGCCGGTGATCGAACGCGAGGAACTGTTTGCCAAAGGCACCGGCGAAACCACCGACATCGTGCAGAAAGAGATGTACAGCTTCACCGACAAGGGCGGTGAGCGCATCACGCTGCGGCCGGAAGCCACGCCGAGCATGGTCCGGGCCTTCGTCGAGCACAGCCTGGAACACGCGCTCCCGGCGGCCAAGCTGTACTCGATGGGGCCGATGTTCCGGTACGAGCGCCCGCAGAAAGGCCGGTACCGGCAGTTTCACCAGCTCGACGTCGAGATCTTCGGCCTCGCGGACCCGGCCGTGGATGCGGAAGTCATCGATCTGGCCTGGACGCTGATTCGGGACCTGGGCATCGCGGAAGCGGAGCTCGTCATCAACTCGGTCGGCTGCGCCGATTGCCGGCCGCGTTTCCAGGCGGCGCTGCTGGCGGCGCTCGGGGACGATCTGCCGAAGCTCTGCCAGGACTGCCGGCGGCGCGCGGCCACAAATCCGCTGCGGATTTACGACTGCAAGGTCCCGGCCGATCAGCCAATCATCGATCGCCTGCCGCACTCGATCGACTACCTGGACGAATCCTGCGCAACCCATTTCGCCGACGTGCGGCGCCACCTGGATGCGTGGGGCATTCCCTGGACGTTGTCGCACCGGCTCGTGCGCGGGCTGGACTACTACACGCGGACAACGTTCGAGATTCTGGGACGCACGCTCGGCGCGCAGAATGCGCTGCTGGGTGGCGGGCGCTACGACGGTCTGGTCAGGCAACTGGGCGGGCCGGATCGCACGGGGATCGGATTTGCCGCGGGACTCGAGCGACTGGTGCTCGCGTTGCCGGAAGGCGCGGGGGCCGCCGCCACGCCGCGGGCGTTTGTCGCCGCGATAGGCGACGCCGCGCGAGACGAGGGCCTGAAACTGCTTCGGGAGCTGCGCCAGGCCGGGCTGGCCGCCAGCATGGAATTCGAAGGCCGCAGTATCAAAGCGCAGATGAAGCGCGCCGATCGACTGGGCGCGCGCGTGACGCTCATCATCGGCGCCGATGAGCTCGCCCGCGGGGACGTCACGCTCCGCGACATGCGCGGCAGCGAGCAGCGGCCCGTGCGCCGCGCGGACGTCGTGGCCGCGGCGAGAACGATTCTGGAAGGACCGTGATCGATGGCTGAGTGGTCGTATCGCACGCATACCTGTGGCGCCCTGCGCGCCGGCGACGTCGGCCGCCCGGCGGTGCTGCTGGGGTGGGTGCATCGCGTTCGGAACCTGGGCGGCCTGGTGTTCTTCGATCTCCGCGATCGTCATGGCCTCACGCAGGTCATCGTCCGCACGGGGAGCGGAGCCGAGGAAGATGCGTCGCGAATCCGGCCCGAGTTCGTGGTCGCCGTCGAGGGCATTGTGGAGGCTCGGGAGGCGGGCTCGATCAATCCGAAGATGCTGACGGGCGAGATTGAAGTGGTGGCCAGCCGCCTGGAAATCCTGAACGAGGCGAAGACGCCGCCGTTTGGCATTGCCGACGAGAAGCCGGTCTCCGAAGAAACGCGCCTGCGGTATCGCTACCTGGATCTGCGGCGATCGGACCTCCAGCGGAATCTGGCGCTGCGCCATCGGGTTGCGCTGGCCGCCCGGCAGTACTTCGACAGCGAGCACTTCCTGGAAATCGAAACGCCGATTCTGACGCGGTCCACGCCGGAAGGCGCGCGCGACTATCTCGTGCCGAGCCGCGTGCACCCGGGCGAGTTCTTCGCGCTGCCGCAATCGCCGCAGATCTTCAAGCAGATCCTGATGATTGCCGGCATGGATCGGTACTTCCAGATCGTCCGTTGCTTCCGGGACGAGGATCTGCGGGCCGATCGACAGCCCGAGTTCACGCAAATCGACGTCGAGATGTCGTTCGCGTCGGAAGAACTCGTGTACGGCATCGTCGAAGGCGCCATTGCCGCCATGTTCAAGGTGGCCGGCGTGGACGTGGCGCGGCCATTCCCGCGGATTTCCTACGACGATGCGATGCTGCGGTACGGATCGGATAAGCCCGATCTCCGGCCGGGGATGGAGATTGCGGACTTCATGCCGCTCTTCGGCGGTGCGCTGCCGGACTTCCTGACGGACATTGCGGAGCCCGAGCGGGCCTTGCGCGGGTTCATCGTCAAGGGAGCTGGCAGTCATTCTCGCAAGCAGCTGGACGAACTGGTGGCGAAGGGTACTGAATTGGGCGGGCGAATCGCGTGGGCGCGCCTGGGTGAGGCCGGCGTCACCAGTTCCGCGCTCAAAGTGTTTGGCGCCGAGCGCTTGCAGGCGGCCATCGGCGCCGCCGGCGGCGGCGCGGGCGACCTGTTGCTGTTCATGGGTGGGACGGCCGCGCAGGTGGCCGACGTCCTGGGCCGCCTGCGCCTGCACGTCGCAAAGGCGGCGGGCCTGCTCGCCGCCGACGACTTCAAGTTCCTGTGGGTCACCGGGTTTCCACTGCTGGCCTGGAACCCTGACGAGAACCGATGGGATTCCATGCACCACCCGTTCACGTCGCCGCGGCCGGAAGACGTCGCGTTACTGGCCTCCGCGCCGGATCGCGTTCGCGCAAGGGCGTAC
>DASUGC010000166.1:0-4939 GCA_036274235.1 Vicinamibacterales bacterium | reverse complement strand
AGCGCCGCGGTCGAGAACGTGCCGAGCACACCGGCCGCCTTCAACACCGCGGCCGGCGGGTTATAGCGCGTGAGCTGCCCGGCTCCTGCGCCACCGCCACGATTACCGCCGCCCCCGCGATTGCCGCCCGCGCCGGCGCCTGCCGGATTCGCGGCCGCGGCGGCCGCTGCGGCATCTGCTTGCGCTTTCAGATATTCCGGCGTCGCCGGCTTACCGGCGCACACGTCCTTGCGCGGCGCCGGCGTGGGCGTCGGCGTGGGAGCTGTTGCGGCGCGTCCGGCGGCGGGCGCCGGCGCGGGCGTGGCCGCCGGCGCTCCGGCACGTCCGGCCGGCGGAGCCGCGGGCGGATTGCCACCCTGCCGGCCGCCCCGGCCCGGCGCGTTCGGATCCGGCGGCGGCGGGTTCTCCATGCGGCCGAGTTGCTCGTCGGTGTAGCGCACGCTCTTCGGCGTATCGAACGGCTGCACGTTGGGCGCGGGGTTCGTGATCACCCACTTCCCTTTCAGCGCACCAGCCGGGTACTTGGCCTTGAACGCTTCTTCGGTCGGCTCGTTGATCAGCACGACCTCGCCGCGCACCAGACCGTTCGTCCCGGGCGACCACGCGCTCGGCGTCCCGGTGATCGGGAATGCCTGCGGTGAGACCGCGGCAAGATAGAACTTCTCGTTGGTCCAACCGCACGGGAAGCCGTTGTTCTGGCCGCTTGGATCGTCCGGCCACGGCTCGAGAGCCACGCTCGTCAGCCCCCACTCCTTCATCTTCGCGACCGTCCAGTCGCCGGCCTTCTTGATGTTGGCCGATCCGCTCAGCCGGGGGCCGTACACGTCGGTGAGGTAGCTGGCGATCTCCATGACCTGCGACGATTCGGGATTGAGCCCGATCGCCCTGATCTTGTTGATGCTGTCGACGTCAACCGTCTCCTTCTGGAAGGCACGGACGATGGGCGTCGCGAACAGCGCGGCGAGGCCGACGACGATGAGTAGTTTCCTGCGCATGGGGGCTCCTGGTTAACGGGAAAGTATAGCCCGTGGATCCAGGGTTCCGGGGTGCCTGGGTGCCGGGGTTCTGGTTCCGCGGTGCCACGTTCAGGTTCCGCGGTGCCACGTTCTGGTTCCGCGGTGCCACGTTCTGGTTCCGCGGTGCCACGTTCAGGTTCCGCGGTGTCACGTTCAGGTTCCGCGGTGTCACGTTCAGGTTCCGCGGTTACGACGTTCGCAGGTTCTGTTCTGAGACCGTCGGCGGCACTCCGGCACCCCGTCGTCTCGCTCACTTCATTGCGAACATCACCGTCACCGACAGAATCACCGGCACGGCCACGCCGTTCAGCCGCGTCGGGGCGTACCGCCACTGGCGCACCGCGTCGATCGCCGACTGATCGAAGAGCGGATTCGAGCGCAGGACGCGAATGTCCCGGACGAGGCCCGCTTCGTCAATGATGGCCTCGAGTATGACGGAGCCCTCGACCCTGGTGGCCTTGGCCAGTGGCGGGTATGTCGGCGCCACATACGCCATCCGCGTCGGGGGCTTGAGATTTCCGCCGGGCCGAACCGGAGCTACCGACGCTGGTGGTGGCGGCGCGATGAGAACTGGTGGCGCTCCCGTCGACACGGGGCCCGTGCCTATCGTCCATTTGCCGTCGGGGGCGCCACCGGGCACGCCCGGTCCATTGCCGGCCGGGGACGTCGGCGTGGTGATCCGATCGGGCGCGTTGGCCGGCGCCGCATCGACATTGACGTCCGGAATCTGTTGCGGTTGTGCGGCCGCCCGCGGCGGCGGCGGCGACGGCGGCAGCGTCACCGACGGCATGACGAACGTCATCGAGTTCTCGGCGCGCACGACAAAGTCGTCGAGCGCCGACAGGATCGGGAGCACGAGCAACACGGTCAGCAGGGCGAGATGAGCGAGTACGGATCCAGCGATGGTCCACGGCGATCGCCGCGGCGCGTGCCGCATCGACGAACTTTCAGCAAACAGATCGCGAGACATGGGGTCCTCCGTTCGTCGTTGACGCGAGGCCCCGGGGCTTCAACTGAAAGTCTTAGACACCGGCACGTCCGCTTCGTTCCCAGTTGCGGCGATCGACAAACGTCCGCGGCTCAATTCTCCGGCCGAGCGGGCCGAATCGTGCTTCGCGTCTCACGCTCCAATGCACGAGCGGCCCGGCGATGCGGTGCAGCAACGGCGACCAGCCGCCCATCTCGCGCTCGATATCGACCCGCAGGCTTCGCACGCGGCGGCTCACGTCGGCATTCGACGCGCGGAGGTACCGTTCCATCGCCCACAATGCCGCGCCGTAGCCGCGCTTGAGCCGTCCCGAGTCCATCCGAACCCGCTGCCTCACCCGCGCGTCCGCATCGTCACCATACCGCCGCCAGCTCTGGAGCATGCCGGCCATCAGCCGGTACAGGCTCGGACCGTTCGCTTCATAATCACGGCGAAACGCGCGATCCAGAAACACCTTGGACTGATCCCGGGAAATCGCCGCATGCCTGAAATTGAATTTGTGCTGACCGTGAATGTCAGCCACATTCACATCGTCCAGCAATCGGCCTGATGCCTCGACATCCCGATGCAGCGGCGTGCCGGGCATCGGCGTGTACAGCATGAATTGATGAAAGACGGTCTGGTGCGCCACGGCGTGCTCAATCACGTCGTCAATGTTCTCCGGCGTGTGGTGTTCCAGCCCGATGATCGTCGAGCCAAGCACCCGGATCCCGTGCGACTGCAGCTCGTCCACGAGGCCGCGCGTGTCCGTGCCCTTCAGCTTCTGGTACGAATTGCCTTCCGACTCGAGTCCGAGCCAGATCCATTCGATGCCCAGCTCGACGAGCTCGCGCATGGTCCACTTCCGAATCGCGTTGGCCGACGAGAACACGTAGAGCGACCATGCCTTCCGGTTGGCGCGCATCAAATCGAGCAGTTCCAGCGCCCGTTTGCGATAGAGCAGAAAGTTCTCGTCCATCATGAAGAACGCGTGCGCACCGAGCTGCCGCTCCGCGTCGCACATCGCGCGATAGACGTCCTCGCCGCGCTCCAGGAACGTGACGACGTGGCCCTTGCCGCCAAAGAACTCCGACGTCGTGCAGAAATTGCAGCCCAGCGGACACCCGACCGAGGACAGGATCGTGGCCGCTGCATGTCCACTGTCCGTGCCGCCAAGGCCCATGACGCGAAAACCGAACGACGACGGAATGACCGGGTGCTCGATTCGGGCGCGGGGATTCTCATCGAGGAATTCCCGCAGCCAGGCCACGCCCTCGCCCTTCACGATATGGTCGGCGTCAATCATCGACTCGATGCCGGGAATTGCGGTGACGTGTCCGCCGACGACGATCGTGGATCGCGGCGAATGCCGGCGCACCAGCCGGCACATCTCCCGAATCTTGCCGAGATTCACGATGATCCCGCTCAGGCCGACGATGTCGTAGTGATGCTGCTCCAGCTCCGCAACGAAACGTTCGCGCGTGGGAAAGTCCAGGAGCGTGCAGGGCACGCTGATATTGCGCTGCAGCAGCATGAGCCCCCAGCTCCGATGGAACATGCGAAGCGAGAACGGCCCCTGCTCCCGGGTGACCTGGTTGTGGTACAGCTCGACCGGATTGATTCGCCGGCTGCCAAACTCGTCGTCTTGCGCAAACGGTTTGAACACGGACGACAACAGCAGCCGGGCGTTCGACCCTTTCGGGTGTCGCGGCATGGAACGAGCCTCCATGCGCAGCGTACCGAGAGCCGGCGGAAGCGGCTGTAAGAGTTCTGGACTTCAGATCATGGCGCAGCAAAATGCGCCTGCGTGCTATCGTGCGGCGATGCGCAGACGCGTGGTGCCGGTTGTCGCGAGCGCGATAGGGTTCGGCGTCCTGGCGTTTGCGCAATCCGCCTCGACACTCCATCTCAATCCGGTGATCGATCTCCTGCTGTCGCACAAACCCGTATTCGGGCTGACGGCGCCGGTGTCTCCTCGAAATGGTCCGGCACGGACGGCAACCGACCTGGCGAAGGAAACCGTCGCGCGCGACCGGAGTGATTTCTTGTTCAGCGGCGGCATGGTGGGCGATTTCGATCGAAACCTGTCCACATTCGCCGGGTTCGTGGCGGCGCTGCACGATGCCGGCACGCGGGCGGACGCGTCGCCTCGCCCGCTGCGTCCGATCATCGTCAGAACGCCGCGCATTGGTCTCGATCGCGCGAAGGCGATCGACCACATCAGCCGGCAGCTGAATCTCGGCGTCAGCGGGATCATGATTGCCGGCGCGACGAGCGCCGAGGAAGTTCGGCTGGGTCTTGCCGCCATGCGCTTCAAGTCACAGGGCGGCATGCGGCCGGACGCGATTGGGACCGCGCCGAAGTACTGGGGCGTGACTGACGCCGAGTATCGCCGCAAAGCGGACGTCTGGCCTCTGAACCGTGCGGGCGAATTGATCAGCTGGGTCAGCATAGACAACAAGGACGCGCTCGCCCATCTTCGGGACATCGCCGCGGTCAAAGGGATTGGCGTGCTCTCGCCAGGGGCCGAGCTGCGCGGCGTGTTCACCACCATCGAACATGGCGATCGCGTGTTCGACCTGGACGCCTGGGCGTCGGCCGTGAACGCCGTGCTCGCCGCCTGTCAGGAATTCCACGTGCCGTGCGGGTACCAGGCCACGGCCGCCGATATCGCCGCGCGCATGCAGCAGGGATTCGGCGTTTTTCTCATGAATTGGAGCGATCTGGGGTTCCAGGCAGTGGGCATCGGCCGGCGCCTGGCCGGCCGGTAACGTTCGAGTTCGTCGCAACCATCCGGGGACCAATCGCGTCTATAGGGGAATGACCAGACGTCTTGTGACACTCGCAGTGGCCCTTATGGCCTCGACCGCCGTATTCGCCCAGGGACAAATGGCCAGGACCGCCGCACCGGCGAGCAAGACCCTCGCGGCGCTCCAGGGCACGTGGCTCTTTACCA
>DASUGC010000165.1:0-48976 GCA_036274235.1 Vicinamibacterales bacterium | reverse complement strand
ATCCGGGGACTTCGTCCCCGGACCCCTTCACGCTCACTCACGCGACTCGTCCGCAGAATTGCCCGACCAGTCGCGGTTCGTTTCGCGTGGCTCACTCGCTGAAGCTCGTTCGCGACTGCCTTTCATTTCGCGCTCGTAGCTCGAAGTTCCCGCCGCCTCCATTCGACTCACCTCAGCCTGCCTTCCGGCAGGCCGACGGTTCGCTCATGGCAGGCCTCGCCAAGGAGAATGCCCTGAGCGAGCGACGCGAGTTGAAGGGCCTCGCGCATGGCGGGCCGCGTCGGGGCGAGTCGAATGCCCTGAGCGATCCCGCGAAGTGAGCAAGTCGAAGGGCCCTTGCTCCGTCCTCTCCGACGATGCCATCGTCGTCCCATGCGCTATGTCGTCTACATCCTTCGGTGCGCCGATGACTCGTTGTACATCGGCCATACCGATGACCTCGACAAACGCCTTGCACGGCACAGTCGAGGCGAGGGCGCATCGTTCACGACTCGGCGAGCAGCCCGGACGCACCGTCCGCGGGACCGTACTTCATGAATCCGCCGGGCGAAACCGTAAAGCTCCACCACGTCCCGATGTCCGCCTCGGCGGACCCATTGTTGGTTGTGGCTTTCGCCTGCCAGTAATACGTGCCCTCGTCGAACGCTCGAGAGTCAACGGCAAGGGTGAGACCTCAGTCGGATGTGCTAACATGGCCATGTTAATTAACGTGGCCATGTTAATTGGCCGATACGGTGAGCCATGGCGTCCCGTCAGCCCGAATCGTCGTCTGGTCAGGCCTTCAAGCGCCTGCTGATTGAGGCCCTTCGAGCGGCCGGTTGGAAGGTCGTGCGCCCCGCTGACGGCCAGGCCTCCGTCCATGCCTTGTTCAGCAAAGGCAAAGCTCGCTATGCCGTCGTCTTGAAGGCGGCCTCAGAGGGTCGTCGCGATCGGCTGGTTCCACTACTTGCTCAAGCGATCCTCGAGGCCCAATCCCAGGCCGGTTCAATCCATCCCCAACCGAAGCCGCTCGCGGTCATTGCAGCACCCAGCATTGCCCAACCTGTGCTGCGTCATCTGCAACAGTTTGCCGCCTCCCACGGATCGGGTGTGGCGTTAGGAGTGATGGATTCCGAAGGCCTTCGCGCCTTCTCTGGTCCCGGACTAGAAGACCTGAATTCCCGGTCGAGGCCGAAACGCAACGGCGCCAATTCACGACCGGAGCTCGGCGTTGACCTGTTCTCAGATCTGAACCAGTGGATGCTGAAGATCGTGCTCGCCCCGGACCTCATTCAGGACGAACTCCTGAGAGCGCCAGTATCGCGCTACAAGAATGCATCAGAGCTTGCCAACGCGGCGCAGGTGTCCGTGATGAGCGCGTTCCGATTCCTGAGACAGCTCGATCGCGAAGGTTTCCTAAGCGAGTCCCGAGACCAAATCCGTCTGGTCCGTGTCGAAGAACTGCTTAGGCGCTGGCAAGCGGCTTACTCGCGTCCCATTCCTGAAGTTGGCGTTCGGTGGCTCTTGTCAGGATCCCGGGAGCGATTGAAGGCATTGATAAAAGCGCTAGGTGATCGCGCATGCTTGGGCCTTTTCGCAGCAGCTCGAGCGTGCAAGCTTGGTCACGTCCAAGGTGTCCCAGTTCACGTCCTCGTTGATCGAATTCCTCACGGTCGGTGGAAGCAGCTTGGACTCATCGAGGCCCAGGACTCGCATGCCCCGGATCTCGTCTTCAGAGTTCCATCGGCGCGCGAATCAGTCTTCAGAGGCGCCGTACAGGCAGACGGATTCCTGGTCTCAGACGTTATCCAGACTTGGCTTGATGTTGGCTTACACCCGGCACGAGGCAGAGAACAGGCCGACCTTATCTATCGCAAGGTGATTGCTCCGATGATCAACAGCGCGAAGGTCGCGTCAAGTCAAGATGTCTGACAGCGATCGACACTTCTCGAGGCTCGTCGAGGCGCTCCGGCCATGGCTCGGCCAGATCATCCTCGTCGGTGGTTGGGCTCATCAGCTGTATCGCCTTCGACCGGAGGCGTCGTCTCTGTCGTACCCCGTACTGCGCACTGACGATGCCGACTTGGCGCTTGATCCTCGGTCGTTCAAGAAGTCGGAAAACATGCGGGTTCGGCTGCTCGAACTGGGCTTCGCTGAAGACATGTCCGGTGACGATCGGCCGCCGGTGACGCATTACGTACCAAGCGCCTCTGGTGCCGGCTTCTATGCCGAATTCTTGACTCCCTTAGTTGGTGGCGAGTACTCACGCAGCGGATCGCGTCAGGTCACGGAGCGCGTCGCCGGCGTGGTTGCTCAGAAGCTCAGGTACCTTGAGGTATTGATAGTCGATCCGTGGACGGTGACGGTTGATTCAGCGTCGGGCTTCGATCTGCCGAAACCTGCAACGGTTCTCGTCGCGAACCCATGTAGCTACTTGGTTCACAAACTGCTGATTCACGACCGGCGAAAGGCCGAGGACCAGGCGAAGGATGCGCTCTACATCCACGACACAATCGAGCTCTTTGGCAGTTCGCTGGCGACGCTCGAAAAGATCTGGTCTGAATCGATTGAGTCAACCCTGAGCAGTCGTGCTCAGCGGCACCTCTTTGCACAAGTCAAGCTTCTGTTTGGATCAGTGAACGACACGCTCCGAGACGCTGCGAGGATGGCGACAGGACGGCGATTGAGCCCTGCCGAGATCCAAGCCCGATGCGAAGCGGGCCTACAGGTGATCCTCCGTTCTCACTGACCCACGGCCTGAACGTGGTTCACTCGATGTGCGTCAGCCTGGTCACGACGCGTTCATAGACGCGGACTGGAACTCGCATGGTCCGGTACACGCGCTTGCCCTTACGCGGGAAGCGAATGATAACGACGCCGGGCTCGTGGATGAACAACCGGCGGACCGTGTCTTGTTTCACCTTGAGCCGGTCCGCGATCTCGGCTACGGTCAGGAACTGATCGTCGACGTGGATCTCGGCCCTCATCGGGTCTCACTCCATCGCGGTTCTGCCGGAAGCCCCGCAGCGATCGACCTGGAGGAAGAACGCCGGCTCGCGACCCTGCGCTCGCCCCAGTGGCTCGGGCGCTGACCGCGCCCTCGCTCCCCCACATCGTGTAACGTTTTGCCGAACGCAGGAGGCCCTGGTATGAACGCAGTGATGAAGTCGCTGACTTTCTGGCTCGCCATCGTCGTGGTCGCGATTGCAGCCTGGATGGTGGCCAACCGCAACGAAGCGACCGTCGCCCTTGCGGATGTCGCCGGAGAATGGCTCATGGGCGGCGCCGCCGATCAGCCGTGTGCCGTGTTCAGAAATGGCGAGGTGTTGCTCGTCGTCAATGAGCGCGGCGACTTGGCCACGGCGCGGATGGCCGGCGCGGCGAAGTTGGCAATCGTCAAAGGCACTGGATGGATGGCCGGCGTCACTGCCGAACTGCACGACGATGGCCGCTCCCTGGTGTGGAGCGATGGTTCCACCTGGAAGCGGCGGTGATCATTCCAGTTACTCCATGACCCTCCGCGCCCCCATGCCTGCCTGTGAGGCACGAGAAATCTTGTGAGACCCTTCCCTATAATTGCCTCCGGAGATCCCATGCCCCTGGCAGCCAGAATTTCGACCGCCGTGGCCGGCGTTCTTGTTTCGGCCGGTTTGTTCAGCATGCCCGCCGCTTCGGGTTCGGGCCCGGATCAGATCAAGCCCGCAACCGGGCCGGGGGCCGTGCCCACCAAGGGACCGTGCCGCACGTACGACACGTCCGTCACGGCCGTGACGACCGGCGGCGGCATGACCGTGACCCTTGAATCGTCCGGCGTCTTCGATCCGTGGTCGCTGCGGATGGTGCAGAACGTGCGCTACTCCAGCACGGGCGGCGGCCGCTTTCAGTACGTGCAGACGAGCACGTGGGACTCCGCAGAGGATTTCATCGCGGAAGTCATCCGGCTGAAGCCGCCCGCGCCTCTGCCGTCGACGCCCGGCGCCAGCGCGGTCAACGACATCATTCCGCCGCTGACGAGATCGCGGGGCACGGTCGCCACAGGCCAGATTGGCCTCGTCACGCGAAATTCTTTCGGCGCGGACAACAAATGGAGCGGCTTCGACACGCGCGCGAGCGGAGCGCTCATGAGCATGCGCTACACGGCCTGGGATTCAACCGGCCGTCCGACAGCCGGCTCGATGAAAGGCCCGCAGGGCACGTCCACCGTGACCATCACCTACGACGACAACGCATTGTCGAAAACCGAGACAATGACGACGGCCGGAATCACCTCCGTGATGACGACGACGTACGATCGGTCCGGCAATCCGCGAACCATGCATTCGACGGTGACAGGCGGCGCATCATCGACGACGGTCTGGACGCCTCATTCGCAGGCGACGCTCTGCCTCCTGGATCTCCGCGCCGCGCCGGCGCCGCCAACGACACCATTCGGCCCGAATCCCAGCGGCACGTTCACCGCGTCAATCGGCGGACAGTCGTTCACCGCGTCGATGGGGTTGAAAGCGGAGAGCACGCCGCCGATCGTGTCGGCCGGCGCCGGCGACGGACGCTACCTGGTATCCATCGCCGCATCTGCGAAACCGGGACCGGGCACCTACACCGCCGGCCCCCCACCGGACACGACCGACTGGGTCAGGATGACCGAGCAGCAATTCCGTGACCTCATGGATCACAACACCGTCGTCGCCACCGTGTGGGATACGCAGACGAAACGCGGCTGGCAGGCGGCGCCGACCATCGGCACGGGAACGGTCAACCTGACCTCGATTTCCGGCGCGATGGTGGGCACGTTCGACCTGACGCTGGAGCCGATCCCCGGCACCGGCGCGTCGGGCTCGCTCAAGTTCAACGGATCGTTCAACGTGAAGTACTGACGCGCAGGCTCCGCCTCGACGGCCGGAACGCGCATGGGAAAAGGCTGCCCATTTGAGGAGTCCCCTACTCGCACGCAATCGCGTCGCGCGGATTCGTCCGGGCGGCCCGGATCGCCGGCGGAAGGCTGCCAACAATCGTGATCGCCAGTGACAACCCGGCGGCCACGGCGAGCGTCAGCGCGTCGGTACGGCTGATACCGGCGAGCAGGGAATCAAGCCACTGGCTGGCGTTCCAGGCCACGAGGAGGCCCGCGGCGGCGCCGGCCAGTCCCAAGGCCACGCCACGAACGGCCACCAGGCCCAAGATCTGACGCGGCCTCGCACCCAGCGCCAGGCGGACGCCAAACTCCCTCGTCCGCGCCGACACGACAAACGCCAGCAGTCCGTGCAGACCCACGGCGGCCAGGATGCACGAGACGGCGGCAAATGCGCCGAGCACTCGCACCTGCACGACGCGCATCGCCGTTTCGCCGTCCACAATCGCGGCCAGCGGCTGAATATCCGCAATGGGTTGATTCGGATCCGCGCCTGCCACGATCCGGCGGATGGCGGGCACGGCAGCAAGCATTTTGGCATCGTCTGCCCCGGGCTCGAATCGCACGACCAGATCTTTCGGCGTGTAGCCCATTGTCTGGTTGTCGCCTTGTTGCGTGTATGGGAGGTACACCTGTGGCTCGCTTGTGCGCTCGAGCCCCCTGACTCTCACATCGCCAACGACGCCCACGATCGATCGCTGTCCAGCCGGCCCGAAGGTAAAGGTGCGGCCGATCGCGTCGCTTCCGCTCAGATACGACGTCACAAACGACGTGCTGACGATGGCGATGGGCTGCGCTTTGTCCGTGTCGTGATCATCAAATGGCCGGCCAGCGACAATCGCGATGCCCATGGCGCTGAAATACCGGGGCGTGACAAAACGCGAGCTCGCGGTATCCCCGCGCCGGGGATCGACCGGCCGGCCCTGAACCACCACCGGCCACACGCCGCCTCGGAATGTCATCGGCAGGTAGCTCGTGTAGGCCACGGCCTTGACTCCCGGCACCGACGGCATGTCGCCGAGCACCCGTTGATAGAACGCGGTTCGAGTGGCCTGATCCCCGTACTTGGACCATGGCAGGACGGTGCGCATCGTCAATACATCCGACGCGTCAAAACCCGACGGCGTCGCCTGCACCCGGTCGAGCGCGCGGATAAGAAGACCGGCGCCGACCAGTAGAACGATAGACGCGGCGACTTGCGTGGAGACGAGCGCGCCGCGAAGCCGCGTGGCGCCGCGGCTCGCGCTGCTGCGCGCGGCTTCGCGAATGTCGTTCGCGGCCGGCCGGCCGGCGGCGCGAATCGCAGGCAGGACACCGAAACCGATTCCCGTTCCCAGCGTCGCGAAGGCCGCAATCGCGAGCATTCTCCAATCGACGGAAGGCACTTCCGCGATCGGCAGCGTGGACGGTACGAGGCGAATGGCCGTCGGAATGGCGCCAATCGCAATGGCAAGTCCGAGGCCGCCGCCGATAATCGCCAGAAACACGCTCTCGGTCATCCATTGCCGAATCAGGCGCCGCCGGCCGGCTCCGAGCGCGGTCCGGACCGCCAACTCGCGGGCGCGGGTCGTGGCTCGGGCGATCGTCAGGCTCGCGAGGTTCGTGCAGGCGATGAGCAGCAGGCACCCGGCGGCCGCCGCCATCACCAGGAGGAGGACGCGCGACTGATCGTTCAGCTCGTCCCGTAACGCCAGCATGACGGCGCTGACATCGGCCCGCTCGGTGGAATTCGTGCGCGCGATTTCCGCCGCCGCGGACGCCAGGGCGCCGCGTCCCTGCTCGAACGACACGCCGGGCTTGAGCCGCGCGATGACGCGCAGGAAGTTGTCAGTAAAATCCGCCAGGGCCTCCGGGGCAAAGCGCGTGGGCCGCCAGAACTGCGTCGTCCGGCTGGGGAACTCGAACCGCGGCGGCATCACGCCGGCAATCTCGCAGTTCTCGTCGTCGAGCCGAATACGAGTGCCGAGCACCGAGCGATCGGCGCCAAAGTGCTGGCGCCACAGCGCGTCGCTGATCAGGACCACGCACGCGGCACCCTGCCGGTCGTCTTCGATTTGGAACGGCCGGCCCATCGCCGGCGGAATACCGACGGTGGGCAGCGCGTCGTACGTGACATTGGCTCCGTCCAACCGTTCCGGTTCCCCACTGCCGACGAGGTTTGCCGTCACGATGGCGTACGCGCCCATGGACGCGAACGACGACGTCGTGAGATCCTTCCAGCCGGAATACAGCGCCGGCGACACGTCATTCGTTCCACCCAGCCCATGCACGGTCGCGGGCCGGTCCGGCGGACCCTGCCAGACCTTGACGAGCTGATCGGATTCCGGAAATGGCAAAGGCCGCAGGAGGACGTAATCGGTCAGCGTGAAGGCGGCGGTTGTGGCGCCCACGCCAAGCGCGATGACGAGGATTGCCGTGACGGAGAACGCGGGTGATCGGCGAAGCGTGCGGGCCGAGTGCCTCAGATCCTGTCGCAGGATGTCCGCGTGGACGCGTGCCGCATTCATGCCGACATCGCCAATGGCGGCCAGCCAGAGCCAGATGCGCGCCGGCCATCCCGTCGCCGCGGCACGCTGACGCGCAAACACGGCACAGAGCTCATCGCCGTAGTTTTCACGGAAGGAGGCGGGATAGAGGCGCAGGAGGAGGCGATACAGGGTCATCTCAGGCCTTTCTGGGCGCCAGACCGCTGACTCTGGCGAGACGAACGAGTTCCGCGAGCCGCTCCGCTTCCCGGCGCGCGGCCTTACGGCCCAGCGGCGTAATCCGGTAGTACCGCCGCCGCTCGTCATCGTCCGGCGGCGCCGGCCGCTCATCGAGCTCCACCACCAGCCCGTCGTCGAGCATCCGATGGAGTGATCGATAGAGCGTGCCCGCCCCAATGCGCACCTTCCCGCCCGTGCGGGTTTCGATGGCCTGAATAATGGCGTACCCGTGCTGATCGCCCTCGGCCAGGACCATGAGGATGTGCAGCACAGCCGGCGGCAGCGGCAGCAACTCGTCAACTATATCCACAGTGAGTATAGTCATATCGCACTTAGACGGGGGTTGTCGAGTGCTGGTTGGGTCGAGGACTCGTCGTACGGCAGCTGACGTCGTACCCGTCGTACCTGTCGTACCTGCCTACAAGCTTCTGAGCGCCTGAATCGGATCGATCCGCGTCGCCCGCCGCGCCGGCAGCAGCGCGGCCATCACGGTCACGGCCGCCAGCGTCACCGACACGATCGTCAAGGTCACGCCGTCGATCGGGCGCACTTGGAAGAGCATGGGCTCGAGCACGGTCGTGAGCGCCTGACCGAGCAGGAGCGCGCCAGCCAGACCGATGATCAACCCGACCGCCGTCAGCGCCAGCGCCTGCCGAAGCACCATCAGCAACACCTGGCCGCGATACGCGCCCAGGGTCATCCGTATGCCGATTTCGTGCGTCCGCTGGGAGACGGAGTACGCCAGCACGCCGTAGAGCCCGACGGCGGCCAGCAGGAGCGCGATGGCCCCAAGCGAGCCCATCAAGGTCGCCTGGACCCGTGCGAGCGCCGTGGAGTCAGAGAGGATCTGTTCCAGCGTATTGATCGTCGCGACCGGCTGCTCGGGATCCACCTGCTGGATGCTCTTTCGAACAGCGGCCGCAATCGTATTCGGTTCGCCGGTGGTCTTTACCACAAACGTCATGTTGGACGCCGGCATCTGCGCAAACGGCTCATACATTTCAGCGGCGTCCACGTCCGTCAGGGCGTACAGCTTGACGTTGCCGACCACCCCGACGATTTCACGGACGATGCTGGAATTGCGGCCCATGCGGATGCGCTGGCCGATCGGGTTCTGATCGGGAAAGTGCATCTTCACGAAGGCATCGTTGACGATCGCGACGCGCGGCGCGCCGGCCCGATCCGTGTCCGCGAACCGGCGGCCCTTGAGCAGCGGAATGCCCATCGTCTCGAAATAGTCAGGGCCGACGAGGAAATACAGCGCGGACACGCCCTTGCCTGGCTCGGCCGGAGGCCGGCCCTCGAAATCGATTGAATAGATCTCGTCGCTGCCGCTGATCGGCACCACAGACACCGTCGTTACGGCTTCCACCGTCGGGATGCTGCGAATGGCTTCCGTCGATCGGTTGAAGAAATCCACCATCCGGGCGTCCTCGGCATATTTGGGACGCGGCAGCACGGTCTGCGCAATCAGGCGGCGATCGGTCTGGAAGCCGGGATCAACGTGACCGAGCTTCAGGAAGCTCTTCAGTAACAGTCCGGCTCCGGCGAGCAGCACCAGCGCGAGCGCCACTTCGGCGACGACGAGCGCGTGACGCATCATCCGGCGCATCGGGCTGCTTCCACCCCGGGCGCCTTCCTTCAACGTGTTGTTGAAGCTCGTTCGGGATGCGGAGAGGGCGGGCACAAGACCGAAGAGAACCGCCGTCAACACGGAGAGCCCACCGGTGAACAGCAGCACGCTCCGATCCACGTGCACATCCGAGGCGCGCGGCAGCAGCGTCGGATACGCGGCGACGAACGCCGACGTGGCCCAGTAGGCGACCAGCAGGCCGAACGCGCCGCCCACGACGGACAGGATCAGGCTTTCGGTCATCAACTGCTGCACGATGCGGCCGCGGCCGGCCCCGAGTGCCGCGCGGATGGCCATTTCCCGCGCGCGTCCCGTGGCGCGCGCCAGGTGCATGTTCGCCAGATTCGCGCACGCCACGAGCAGGACCAGAGCGACGGCGCCCAGCAGCAGCCCAAGCATCGGCCTGATCCCGCCGACCGACGCCTCCAGCAACGGCGTGACGCCAGTGCCCCAGCCTTTGTTCGTGTTCGGATAGGCGGCTTCAAGTCGTGACGCGATCGACGTCAGCTCGGTCCGGGCGGTCTCCACCTGTACCCCGGGCTTCAGGCGGCCAATCACGCTCAGGAAGTGAGATCCGCGCCGGCCGAGTTCTTCCGGCGTAAAGACACGCGGCGTGAAAACCGAGATATCACGGCCGCCGAAGCGCCAGCGATCGTGCATCACGCCGACGATCGTGTACGGCTCGCCGTTGAGTGAGATGGTCTGATTGACGACGTCGTCGCGTCCGCCGAACGCGCGCTGCCAGAACCCATGATTGAGAATGACAACGTGGTCCTTGCCGGCCTGGAAGTCGTCGGACCCGAATCCGCGCCCGAGCGCCGGGACGCCGTCGAGCATCTCCAGGAATCCTTCCGTACCCGCCAGCGCGCGAAGCCGCTCGGGCGTGCCGGCGCCTGAGTAGTTGAAGGATCGGCTGCCATAGGCGGCCATGGACGCGAACGACGTGTTCTGCGACCGCCAATCCACAAAATTCGGCGGCGCGGTGCTGAACGACGTCCAGCCGCGCGACAGGTTGTTCTCGTTGATCAGGACGAGCTGGTCGGGATCGGAGTACGGCAGCGGTTTCAGGAGCAATGCGTTGGTCACCGTGAAGATCGCGGTATTCGCGCCGATGCCGAGCGCGAGCGTGACGACGGCCACGGCTGTGAATGCGGGCTTGATGAGGAGCAGCCGGAAACCCTGACGGATGTCGCGCAACATCGTTTTCATGATCGGATCTCCTGTGCGAACGGGCATGGGCGTGACGTAGCGCGAACGCCGGCGCAAGGTTCGAATACTGTCGAACGTTTCCTGCCAGTAACGACGCCGGGCCGTCGGCGTATCGAGTCCTGCCGCGATCTGCGCCGCGAAGCTCTCTTCCAGATCGCCGATGACGCACTCGCGTTCATCCGGCGGCAGGAACCGGCCGAGCAGGACGCGGGCCAGGCGCGGTGGACGGGCGCTCACCAGGCCTCCAGCGCGTGGCCAAGCCCGCGCGACAGCCGGCGCAAGTCCGCGACGGATTGGCGCAAGGCCTTCTGACCGGGTGGCTCGAGCCGGTACAGCTTCTTGCGGCGCCCGCCTCGCTGCGGTGTGGGATCGCCCAGGTGCGCCGCGACGTACCGCTTGTCCTCCAGGCGCGCCAATGTCTTGTAGATGGCGCCGAGGGTCACTTCGCGTGAGGTGTCGCGTGCAATCGCGTCGCGGATGGTCACGCCATAGGCGTCGTCCTCCAGGCGCAGGATCGCCAGGAGCACGAGCAGCTCGAACTCCCCCAGGTACGGCGACGCCTGCGCGGCAGGTGATTTCACCGACATTGTCGGATATATATCACGGATCGGCTCCGTCATAGACTCTCGTGATGCGCCCATCTCGCACGATCCCGATCGTCCTGGCCGCCGCCGTCGTCTCCACGGCAATCTCTGCGGCGATTCCTGCCGCGCCGCAGGCACCCACGTTTACGCGCGCCTATCCGCTCGCCGCGACCGAGGGCGTGTTCGCGTATTCGCGGATCTCGCCCGATGGCCGATACCTCGCCTACGCATCCCAGGCATTCGACACCACACGGAAAGGCAGCAACTCAGGCACCAATCTCTACGGTCCCACCGGCATGGTGAAAAGCCAGACGGTCACCATCGTTGATCTGGCCACCAGCCAGGTTCTGTACCGCGAGCTCGGCATCGATCCGTACTGGTCGCTGGACAACGAGCGCGTCATCTACTCCGGTCCATCGGTGAGCATCTGGCATCGCCAATCGGGCCAGGTATCGCGCAATGTCGTGCCTGGAAACCTGGGCGACTACTACAGCTGGGCCGTCAAGGACGGGCGCAATCTGATCCTGACGATCACGGGCAACTACTACTACCTGGATGGGGACAAGGGCGTGATGCCCGCGAGCAAGGTCCCGAATTGTCCCGGCATCGGCGCGGGCGATCGGCCGCTCATCTCAAAAGATGGACTCAAGATCACGACCTTCGTGCGCGGCAACGTGATCGTGCGCAATCTCGCCGACTGTGGTGGCGTGATCAATACCGGCATCGCCGGCCAGAAAGCCGACTTTTCCTACGACGGCCGGTATATCGCGTTCCATGCCCAGCGCACCGGCACGAATCACTACGACATCCTTGTCGTCGATCTGGAGACGAAGACGGTCCGCACCGTCACCGCCGGTCTGCCTGGTTCGAGTCTGTTCCCGAATTTCACGCGCGACGGCCGGCTGTCGTTCCGTTACGACTCACCAGAGTACCGCGGCTTCATGTTCGCGTCGGACTTCCTGAACCTTCCCGCGTCGCCCTTGCCCGCGCCGGGCGGCGAACTGTCCCCGGACCGTGTGTGGCGCGATGTGTTCGCCGAACGCGATCGCCCGAACACGGCGTACACGATGGTGCTGATCTGGAGCACCTGGAGCGCGCACTCCCCCATCGCGCTCGACGACATGCAACGCGCGCGCGCATATTTCCGGGATCAGCATTACGACCTCACCGTGCTGTCGGCGGCCGAGCCCGCGTCACAACCCGACGACGTGACGCTGTTGTTGTCGCGGAACAACATCACACTGCCCTCGATCCCGGTCACGCCGGCCGGCCTGGCGCAAACCGAAGGGCGGAATCAGATGCCGACGACGCTGCTGTTCAGGGGAGACCGCCTCATCGACCGGCGCCTGGGCGCACAGTCGTTTGACGAACTCGTGGACTGGGTGACGTCGGCGGGTGCGAAGGCCCGATAAGCGCCGGCGGCGCGATCTATTTGCCCGGCCTCTCCGGGTTCACGTTGAACCGGATATCCCGGCGAGAGGTGACGTCGACGAGCGGCGTATTCCGGCCGCCGGTTCGCGTCTGCGTGCCGTTGGACACCTCGAACGAAAGCAGATAGCCGCCCGGCTGCAGCGTGGCGATGGGGACGCCGAAGCGGAACCCGAAGGACCGCTCGGGATTCGCAAACGCCATCACGGGGATCGTATTCACGCGATTGACAACGACCACGCCGTGGCTGTCCGTGATGCGGGCGGCCATGGTGACCGGTTTCGGATCGCCCTTGCCGCGCTGGTAGATCTTGACGAACGCCGAGACCAGATCGGTCTTCTTGTCGAAATACCTGTTGGTGGTGGGGACGATGGGCATGAGGTCGGCCAGCCGATCGCGCGGCGCGGCCACCAGCGCCGGCGTCACGCTCAAGACAGCTCCCGAGAGCAGCAGGTCCGCCTTTGAAAAGTCCGGAACGTCGACATTGTAGTACACGCTGCCGCTCGTGTTGCTGCTGGGCAGGTGCGCGCCGAGGCGCAATTCGTATCGTCCCGGTTTCAAATCGATCCGCGTGAGCACTTCGTAGCCAATTTTGCCCTTGATGTTCGGCTTGAGCGTCACGTCGGCCTTCAGGCCGTGCGCGGACTTGGACGATCCGTCCTGGCCGAAGGCATCGACCAGAAAATCGATGTGCTCGACCTTTCGCTCGACGCCGGTGTCGGCATCCTGCACGATGCCGAGCATGATCGCCACGGTGGACAGTTTCTTGTCCGGGCTCGCGAAGGTCGCCGCGGACACCTGCAAGGGCAGATCGCCAATCGGCAGCATGCCCATGATCGCTTTGGCCAGCGGCGACGGGCCGGCCTTGCGCGAGTTCGACGATGGCGTCGCCTTGACGGCATCGGGCGAGTAGTAACCGCTGCGCGACCGCACGGTCAGTCCCGGGCGGTTGACCCTGATTTCGATGCGATGGAACTTGCCGTCATTGCCGTTGGGCGGCTCGTAGCCGAGCAGGTAATACGAGCTGTTCTCCAGGAAGACCTGCGCGATGGCGTTTTCGTAGTCGCCGCTGTTCACGATCGGAAACCCGCCGGTCTCATTCGAGACACTGAGCAGAAAATCCTTGCGCGCGTCGCCGAGCCCGCGGCCGCCGGCGGCCCGATCGAGCCCGCTTGGATCGATCGCATGGATATTGACGTTGGCCAGCTGCGCCTTGCGGAAGACTTCCTGCATGTCGTGCATGAGGGACATCGTCGCACCGGCGCGATCGCCCATCGTGTTGCCGCGCGGCCCGGCGAAGGTGGGCATCATGCTCTCGATGTTGATGTTCAGCCCGGTGCTCACGTAGAAAATCGCCTTGCGCCGCGTGGGGACATCGAGCAGGTAGTCAGCGATCTGCTGAAGGCAGTCCACGGAATAGCGCTGGAACAACTCCAGATCGCCGGCCAGCCCGGGATGGAAGCGATCGACGGCCGCGACGAGCTTGGCGCGGTCGGTCGTGAAATCCTGCTGGCTGCGCTGGTCCATCGTGTAGATCACGGCGGCCAGGTCGCCCGTGCCAAGCTGATCGAGGATGGCGTGCCCCGCCCGCTTGACGTTGGCCGCCATGTTCGGATCCGTTGAATCCACCTGCGCGTCGTCGAGCACGATCACGATCAGGCGGCGATCGTTCATGTCGTCGTTGCGTTTGATGTCCGGATCGACGTCACGCATCCAGGCGGTGGTCGGCACTTCGGGCTCGGGGACCTCGACTTCGGCAAACGCCGTGATGGGTTGCGGCTTGCCGGCGTCCAGAACCGTGAAGTCTGATGCGGTCAAGCCCTTGACGGGCAATCGCGTATTGTCGAGCACCGATACGTCCAGGCGAATGAGCTCGGCGGACGTCTTGAAGGTGGGAGCGCCCTGCTGCGGCGGCGGTGTCTGGGGCGGCGGCTGCTGGCCGGAGGCCAGGACCGATCCGACGAGAAGTACCCCTGCGACGAGCGCCAGGCGTTTGAGCATAGAGCTGAGATTACCCCTATCGTAAGACCTTCAGGGGTGGCCGAAGGTTGAAACCACCGAAGCGGGCTTTATTTGACGGAAAACCTCACGTCGCGGCGTACCGTCACCTTGCCACGGGCGATTTCGAGAGTCAGCAGGTATTCCCCCGCCTTGAGCGTCTCCAGCGGGAGGAGGAACTGATAGTCCGCGGCTCGCGCATCGCCAAAAGCTTCAGGCTTGAGCGTGTCACTCTTGTTGAAGGCGCGCTTCCCCGTCGCGTCCTGAATCGAGACATTGATTGGTACCGATGCGGGCTTCTCGACTGCCTGGTACACACGGACAAATGCCATCACCGAATCTGCGCTTCCAAATTCACGCTCGGTTGTCGGCACCGGCCTCAGAATGTCCTGCAGCACGCGCGCCGGCGCGACCGGCCCTGGCGCGAGCGGGCGACTCATGACGACGCCTGACATCGACACGGCGTCGTTCTGGAAATCAGGCACCACCACGTCAAGAAAGATGCTCCCGCTTGTGTCGGTGGCCTCGCTGTGCGCGGCGACGCGGACTTCGTAGCCGCCGGGTTTCGGCACCTCCAGGCGCAGCAGGACTTCGTACGGTGACGAGGCGCCGGATCGTGCCGCGGGAACTGTGACTTGCACCGTCTGGTCGTCCGAACCTTTCCACAAGCCGTCAGACGACTGCGCCTTGACGAGCACGTCGACGGTCTCTGGCGTGCGGACGGCAAACGGCGGCTGATCCAGTCTGACGGCGAGCGCGATCGTCGACGCGCCATCCCCAGCCGTGGCGAACGGGGTCGCCACGGCGCGCAGTTTCAGTTCCGCCATCGGCAACACACCGGCCAGCGCCTCGAGATCCGGTGGAGGCGGTTCGGGCGCGGTCTCGCCCGGCTTCAAGGCTTTGGGCGCCCAGTAGTTGCGGGTGGCCGTGACCTCCACGTCGGGCCGGTTCACTTTCACGGACACGCGCCGGAAACGGCCGTCAGCGGTCACGTTGGTCGGCTGGTATGCGAGCAGATAGTAGGAATCGTTCTCCGCGAAGATTCGCGCGATGCCTTCATCGAAACTGTTGCTGTTGATCACGGCTCGGCCGCCGGTTTCGTGGGCAACAGTGAGGTAGTCGTCTACGGTCCGCTGGCGGCCGCCAAGCAGCCCCATCGTGTCGATGGGATAGATGCTCACGTGCTGCTGCTGCGCGGCGGCAAACAGGTCCATCCACAGCTTGTGGGCGCCGCACTCGTCGGCGGCGTCCTTCTCGATGTGCAGGCCGCCGCCAAGATAGACGATCACCTTGCGGCTTCCGGGAATGGTGCCAAGATCCTGCGCCAGGTAGAGCATGGTCTCGGGCAGCAGCCGCGCGGGTTCGCAATATCCCAGCGCGCCCACGGTTGTGGTCCCGAGCGGTTGAGCGGCCGCGACGAGCTTCGCGTGGTCGCGTGTGAACGACTGGCCCGGATGACTTCGCGCCGGATAGACCAGCGCCGCCACGTCGTTCGGGCCGAGCTGATCGACGAAGTTCGCCACACCCTTCTTGAGTTCACGCTGCGCCCACAGATCCCCGGGCGCGTTGTCATCCACGACAATCACGAACGTGCGTGCACTCGTGAGCTGATTCGACACGACGTCCGACGCGGCGCGATTCGCCCACACCGGCTGCTCCGTCACGACATCGGGGAGATCGACGAAGGAGAAGCTCTCGATTTTCTGCGGGACGTTGTCTTCGAGCAGTGTGAAGTCGGCGGCGGTGAGGCCCTTGACGGGGCGGCGGTTCTTGTCGCGGACGGTGACATCTATCTGATGTAGATCGATACCACCCTTGAACACTGGTGGCTTCTGCACCTGCGGCGTGGCCAGCAGCGACGCGCCCAAACCACAAACCACCATGAAGAAGTGAAGAAGTGAAGCCCGGTTGGTCTTTGGAAAACGCAAGGCCTTCACTGCTTCACTCCTTCACGGTTTGCTCTTTCGACTACCGCACGGAGAAGCGTACATCGCGGCGCGCCGTGACCTTACCGACCATGGCCTCGAAGGTCAGCAGATACTCGCCAGGCTTCAGATCCGAAAGCGGCACACGGAACTGAACATCAGCGCCTCGCGCGTTTCCAAAGCGATCGGCGGCAATCGTTTCGGTCTTGCTTAGAACGGACTTCCCTGCGCCGTCTTGCATCGTCGTCTTGATCGGAACGGGCCTGAGCTTGTCCGTGCCACCTTGATAGACGCGGAGAAAGGCCGTGACGATGTCACCCGTTGTGAACACGCGATTCACGGTGGGCGTGAAGGGCACCACGTCACGCAAGACGCCGGTCGGTGCCGTCGGCGTGCCCGAAAGGGCGCTGTTGATGACGACGCCGGACAGGGAGACGTCGTCATGGTCGAAGTCCGGGACGTCCACAGACAGATAGATGCTGCCGCGCCGGCCGGTTACCTCGCTCCCGGCCGAGACGCGCAACTCGTAACTCCCCAGCTTGGTCACGGCGAATCTGTAGGGGTAGGTCAGGTCCAGGCGGCTGAGCGCCTGGTATCGGGAGGCATCCGCACCGGGGGCGGCCGCTGGAACCGTGAACGACAGGTTCTGGCGGTCCGACGCGAGCATCTCGCCATTGGGCATGAACGCGGTCGCCGTGAAATCGACCTGGTCGCGCGCCCGCGAGGGGAACGGGCCCTGTTCCATGGCCACAGCGACCGCAAGGATCGCCGCCCCGCTCTCAGCGCCGCGAAATGCGGCCGCGGTCGCCCGCAAGGGCAAATCGCTGACCGGAAGGACACCGGCCGTGGACGCCGCAGCCGCCGGCTGCGCGACTTCGGCGCGCGTGCCCTTCGGCGCCCAGTAGTTACGATTCGACACGACCTCGACATCGGGGCGGTTGACCGTGACCTGAACCCGGCGGAAGCGGCCATCGGCCTCCGCCTGCGTCGGCTGATACGCCAGCAGGTAGTACGACGTATTTTCGGCGACGATCGCCGTCAGGCCTTCTTCGAAGGCATTCGAATTGATGACCGCCCGTCCGCCTGTGTGATGCGCCAGTTCCAGGTACGCATCGTTCGCCCGTTGGGTGCGAGGCCGCAATCCCATCGTGTCCACAGCATAGGCCGTCACATTGTTCTCATTGGCCAGCTGCACGAACTGCGACCAGATCAGGCCGCACGGATCGGCCGGGCTCGTATCGAACGCCAGGCTGCCGCCGAAATACACGATGACCTTTCGGAGATTCTTGAGCGCGGCCAGATTCTCTGTCACGTACTTCATGGCATTGGCGGTGGGACAGGAACCGGACGTTCCATTGTCCAGCGTATCGAAGCGTTCCGCCGCCGCGATGATGCGGGCCTTGTCATGAGTGAAGTTCTGGCTGCGGTCACCTTTCCGAATGAACACCAGTGCCGCCAGGTCGTCGGGCTTCAGCTGATCCATGAAGGTGGCGACGCTCTTGGGCATCTCGCGCTTCGCCCACAGATCACCGATGCCTCCGTCGTCTATGACCAGCACGAACGCGCGAGCGGTGGCCGTGTCGTTGGTCTCGACATCGCTGGCCACGCGTCGGCTCCAGACGGGCTCCGACGCCGACGGCACGGCGTCCGGGACATCGACAAACGAAAATGCCTCAATCTTCTGAGGAACACCATCCTCTGTAAGGGAGAAGTCAGACGCGGTCAGGCCTCTGACAGGACGGCGTTGCTTGTCGAGCACCGTGACATCGAGCTGGCGGAGATCGACGCTGCCCTTGAACACTGGGGCCTTCTGCTGGCTCTGCGCGCCAACCAGCATGGACGTACCAAGAGCAAAAGCCACCATGAAGGAGTGAAGAAGTGAAGTTTGGTTGGTTTCTCGAAAACGTAGGGCCTTCACTACTTCACTCCTTCACGGTTTGCTCTTTCGACTACCGCACGGAGAAGCGTACATCGCGGCGCGCCGTGACCTTACCGACCATGGCCTCGAAGGTCAGCAGATAGTCGCCGGCTTTAAGGTCGGCCAAGGGCAGCCGCAGCTGATAGTCGGCGGCGCGTTTTTCGCCGGACGCCTCCGCCTTGATCGTGTCTGACTTATTCACGACCACCTTTCCTGCGGCATCTGTGACCGTTGTCTTGATTGGAATCGCGCTGACTTTGCCGCCTTGATAGACGCGGAGAAAGGCAGTGACGACGTCGGTTGGAACGAAAGAGCGTTCGCTGGTCGGCACGACGGGGACGACGTCGCGCAGGATTCGCACGGGCGCCACCGGATCCGCAGCCAGCGCGTTGTTGATCACGACACCTGACAGGGACACGGCGTCTTTCGCGAAGTCGGGCACCTCCACGTCAACGTAGACGCCACCGCGGGTGTCGGAGGCGAGGCTGTGGGCGGACAGGCGGATCTGGTATTTGCCCGGCTTCGGCAGCGGCAGACGCGCGAGCACTTCATAGCGGGTCACGTCGCGATCGGCCTTGGCCGCGGGCACGGTCACAGAAATCGTCTGGGAATCCGAGCCGCGCGGATCGCCGTCGGCCGTATAGGCGTTGATCAGCAACTCGACCTGTTCGGGCGTGCGTTGGGCGAACGGGGGTTGGCGGATACCGAGCGTAATGGCGATGTCCGCGCCCTCGCCCGCCGGCGCCACAAACGGCGCGGCGGTGGCGCGCAGCGAAAGTTTGGACTCTGGCAGGAGCCCGGCCACTGACTTGAGATTGGGCGGAGGCTCGGCAGGTTCCGCATCACCTGGCTTCCGTTTGTCGGCCCAGTAACTGCGACGCGTTCTCACTTCGAACTCCGGATGGCCCTTGATGGACACGGACACGCGGCGAAATCTGCCATCTTCGACGTCGTTCGTTGGCGCGTACGCCATCAGGTAGTACGAACTGTTCTCCAGGAAGATCCGCCTGATGCCCGGGGCAAAGTCATTGCTGTCGACGACGGCGTACCCGCCGGTATCGTCCGCGAGACTCTTATACTTGTCGCTCGCGACGCTGCCGAATCGAAGACCCATCGTGTCGATCGGATTGATCGTCACATGCGCCTGTTGAGCCTGCTGCAGAATGCGGTCCCAGTAGAAGCCGCTTCCACAGTCGTTCATGTACGGCAGAAAGGCGCCCCAGTAGACGATCGCCTTTCGCCGGTCTGGAATTGTTGCAAGGTGATCGACAACCGCACCGATCATGTTCCTGGAATACATCTGGCCAAGGCAGCTATCCGCAAGAATGTCGCCGCCATCTTCGGGGTACGCCTGAATGGCCTTGACGATCTTGGCGTGGTCGGTCGTCAGGTTCTGACTTTCGCGCGTACCGTTCGTGTACACGAGGGCGACGGCGTCCACAGCACTCAGGCTGTCTATGAACAGCGCGACGGTCTTCTTCATCTCACGAAGCGCCCACAGATCAGGCAGCCGACCCGCCTTCCCCATCCCCTGTGCGTCATCGATGACGATCACAAAAATCCGCTGGCTGCCGTCTTCGTTGGTTGTGACATCCGGCGAGACCTTATTGGCCCACACGGCGGCGGGCGGAGGCGTGTCGGGAATGTCGATCGCCGTGAAGGCTTCGACCTTCTGCGGCTGCTTGTCTTCCAGAATGATGAAATCGTCTGCCGTGAGGCCCTTGACGGGCTTGCCGGTCTTGTCGAGGACGGTGACGTCCAGTTGGAGGAGATCGGTGCGGGTGCGGAAGACCGGGGGGTTCTGGGTTTGCGCCTGCATGGGAGCGCAAACCATGAAGGACGTGAAGAGGGTGAAGATCATGAAGGTCAACCTGCGTCCCCTAAGTCTTGCCTTCATGCACTTCACCTGCTTCATGCCCTTCATGGTTCCGCTTACCGCACAGTGAATCGGACGTCGCGCCGTGCGGTCGTCTTGGCCACAGTCGTTTCGAAGGACAGCAGGTAATCTCCTGCTGTCAGCGTGGCGAGCGGCAATCTGAGCTGGTAGTCGGCGCTACGCTCCGCCGTGAAGCGATCCACGGGCACGCTCTCGGTATGGCTGAATATCGACTTCCCTGTGGTATCGACAATCGCCGCCTTGAGTGGGACCGCGGCGAGCTTCTCTGTCCCTCCTTGATAGACGCGTAGAAAGGCCATGACGATGTCCGATGACACGAAGGCGCGTTCGGTGGTTGGCGTCAGTGACGTCAGGTCACGCAGAACCCGAAGCGGCGCGGAGGGTGCGGCCGCCAGCGCCGAGTTGACGATGACGCCCGACAGCGACACCCGATCCTTCTTGAAGTCTGGCACTTCGACGTCTACGTAGACGCTGCCGCGGCTGTCCGAGATCGCGCTGTGCGCCGAAAGCCGAAGTTCGTACTTACCGGGCTTTTCCAGTTCCATTCGGGAGATGACTTCGTAACGACTGGTATCGGCGTCTCGCCTGGCGGCCGGAATCGTGATGGTGATGGTGTCCGCGTTCGATCCTCGCTCGTCTCCGTCGGCGGTGTACGCCTTGACGAGCACCTCGACCTGTTCGGGTGTGCGCGCGTCAACGGCGGGTTGCTTGAGGCCAAGAGAGATGGCGACCACCGCGCCAGTGCCGCCGGGAGCCGCGAACGCAGCGGCCGTGGCACGGAGCGGCAGCTTGGACAACGGCAGGATTCCGGCCATTGCCGCCACCGATGGCGGCGGCTCCTGCTTCTCCCGCTCGCTGATCTTGTTCTTCGGAGCCCAGTAATTGCGTCGCGTCCGGACATCGAATTCCGGATGGTCCTTGACCGTCAGCGAGATTCTTCGGAATGTTCCGTCCTCCGCCTCGTTGGTGGGCGCGTAGGCCATCAAATAATAGGAACTGTTCTCGACGAACACCTGGCGGAGGCCGGGTTCGAAGTCGTTGGTCGCGACCACGGCGTGGCCACCCGTGTTCTCCGCCACAATCAGGTACCGTTCGGCTTTGCCAGTGATGCCATCCGGTCGGAGTCCCATCGTGTCGACCGGATTGATGGTCACGTGCGCCTGCTGGGCCATCGCAAATGTCCCTTGCCAGCGCGCATACGTGAAACAGCGATCCACGGTTTGAGCCCAGGGCATTTCGCCTCCGAAAAACACGACAGCCTTCCGGCGGTCGGGAACGGCGGCGAGGCCGTTGACGACGCCCTGAACCGTGCCAACGGAATACTTTTCGGCGAGGCATCGATCTTGGCCGGGCATGCCCAGGATGCCCCCGCCATCGACCGGGTACGCCTCCAGGGCTTTGATCAACCTGGCGTGATCGGTCGTCAGGTTCTGGCTTAACCGCGTCTGATTGGTAAAGACGAGGGCCGCGAGATCGGTCGGCCCAAGCGCGCCGATAAAGGACGCCGCGCTCTTCTTCATGGCGGCCGTGGCGCCAGGGTCGGGAATCATCAGCGGCGGCAACAGCCCCATGCTCAAGGCATCGTCAATCACAATGACAAAGATCCGCTGGTTGTCGATTTCGTTCGAAATCACATCCGGTGAGACCTTGCGCTCCCACACCGCGGATGGCGGCGGCGCGTCGGGAATGTCCACTTCAGAAAACGCTTCGATCTTCTGCGGCCGCTTGTCCTCGAGCAGCACGAAGTCGTCGGCGGTGAGGCCTTTCACGGGTTTGCCGGCCTTGTCGAGGACCGTGACGTCCAGTTGGAGCAGGTCGGTGCGGGTGCGGAAGACCGGCGGCTTCTGGGTTTGCGCCTGTATAAGAGCGCAAATCATGAAGGACGTGAGGAGGGTGAAGATCATGAAGGTCAACCTGCGTCGCCCAAGTCTTGCCTTCATGCGCTTCACCTGCTTCATGCCCTTCATGGTTCCGCTTTACCGGACAGTGAATCGAACGTCGCGGCGGGCGCTTACTTTTCCCACAGTTGTTTCAAAGGTCAACAAATATTCGCCACCCTTGAGCGTCGCCAACGGCAATCGAAACTGATAGTCGGCGGAGTGCTCCGCAGAGAAGCGGTCAGCCGCCAGCGTCTCAGTCTTGGTGAACACCGACTTGCCCGCTGCGTCCTGGATCGAAATCTTGAGCGGCACCGACACGATCTTTTCCCCGGCGCCCTGATAGACGCGCAGGAACGACATCACGATGTCGGAGGTGACGAACGCGCGCTCCGTGGTGGGGACGACCGGGACGATGTCGCGCAGGAGGCGCAGTGGCGCCACTGGAACGGCGCCAAGCGCCGAGTTGAGCACGATGCCGGACAGCGAGACCTTGTCCTTGCGGAAGTTCGGCACATCCACATCGATGTACACACTTCCGCGCGTGTCGCTGGCCACGCTGTGCGCGGACAGGCGCAGGTGATACGGGCCCGGCTTCAGCACATCGAGACGCGCCAGCACTTCGTAACGCGATATTTCAGAATCGACCGGCGCGGCGGGCACGGTGATGGGCACGACCTGGTCGTCGCCGGCCGTCGGATCGCCCGTCGCCGTGAATGAACGGAGCAACAACTCGATCTGATCCGGCGTCCGGCCCGCGAATGCCGGCTGGCGGATCCCGAGCGACAGCGCAATGACGGCGGCGTCGCTGCCCGGCACGGCAAAAGGAGCGGCGCTCACGCGTAACGGGAGTCTGGCGTCCGGCAGCAACCCAGCAAGTGCTTTGACTTGCTCGGATGGAGGCGGCTTTTCCGGCTCCCCCGGCTTCGGCGCCCGCGGAGCCCAGTAGTTGCGCTTGGTAATGATTTCGACGTCCGGACGATTCTTCACCGTGACCGTGATGCGCCGGAACGTCCCGTCTGCCAGATCCTTCGTCGGCTGGTACGCCAAGAGGTAGTACGAGCTATTCTCCAGAAATATGCGCTTGATGCCCGGAGCGAAATCATTCGTATTCACCACCGCGTGGCCACCGGTGTAGTCGGCCACGCTGAGGTAGGAATCGATCGGCTCCTTCAGCCCACCGGTCTGGATGGGATTGATGGTCACGCTCCCTTGCTGCGCGGCCGTAAACACGTCCTGCCACATCCAATACGTTCCGCAGGGATCGCCCCCGGCCCCGCCGGCGTGATCAGCCCAGGGCATTTGACCGCCGAAATACAGAATCGACTTTCGACGGTCGGGCAGGCTCGCCAGTTGGTTGACGACCGCCTCCATGAGTCGAAGAATTTCTTTGTGGGCGAGGCACTGCGCACCCGGATCAGCGCTCAGCCAGAGTGTGCTGTCATTGGCCGGATACGCGTCGAGCGACTTCATCAATTTCGCGCGGTCCGACGTGAGGTTCTGGCTGAACTTCGACGTCGTTCCCGTGTACACCAGACCGGCCAGGTCCTGAGCACCGAGCGAGTTGATGAACAGTTCCGCGGATTGCCGCATCGTCTTGATCGCCCAGGGATCCGGGTTGTGATTCTTGGCGCGGTCCATCTCGATGTCCCACCTCGGCCCGCCCATCCCGAACCCGTCGTCAATCACGAGGACAAAGATCCGCGCGTTGTCCATCTCGTTGGTCGTGACGTCTGCCGGGACCTTGTCAGCCCATGCCGGGCCGGCAATGACGCGATCCGGCAGGTCGACGGCCTTGAACGCTTCGATCGTCTGTTGAGTCTTGTCCTCGAGCAGCGTGAAGTCGTCCTTCGTCAGTCCGCGCACGGGGACGCCGTTCTTGTCGAGGACCGTGACATCGAGCTGCATGAGATCGATGCGGCCGCGGAAAACGGGGGGCTTCTGGCTCTGTGCCGCAACCAGCACAGATGCACCAAGAGCAAGAATCACCATGAAGGAGTGAAGAAGTGGAGCCTTGCTGGTTTTTCGAGAAACCAAAGGCTTCACTCCTTCACTCCTTCACGGTGATTCGTGTTGGCGGCTATTTGGCTATCGAGAACCTGCTGTCCCGCCTGACCGTACTCGCTCCGGCCTTCGTTTCAAGCGTGACGAGGTAGGCGCCTGGCGGGAGTTCCTTGATCGGCAGCTCGATCTGCAGGTCCGTCGCGCGCGTCGCCGTGAACAGCGTGGGCGGCAGATCCTGCTTCCGGTCGATGACGATGACGTCTTTTTCGTCGCGAATGGTGAGCCGTGCCGCGACTGGCACGGGTTTCGTCTTGCCGCCCTGGTAGACACGCCCGAAGACGGACACCGCGCGATCCGCGGTAAACACCCGCCTCGTCGTCGGGACAATCGGCACGGTCGGCTTCAGCGCGCCCTTGGGCGCGTAGGGCGCGTTGGGCGTGGCCGTCAGCAGCAAGCCGGACATCGACAGCGGATCGGTCGCGAAGTCCGGCACGTCCACGTCGTAATACACGCTGCCGCTGTCGGCGAAACTGGCCAAGTTGGCGCCGATTCGAAGCTGGTAGCGCCCGGGCTTCAGATTGATCTGGCCGAAGACCTCGTACTCAGCTTCCCCGCTGGCGCCGGGACGAATCGTGACGTCGGCGCGCTGGTGCACGTTGCCGTACGATCTCCCGTCCGTATCGAACGCGGAAATCTGCAAATCCACGTTCTCGACGGCGCGCTCGTCGCTTTGACGAATCGGCTGCTTGAACGCGACCGCGATCAGGACGCTCGCGGGCGGCGGCGCGACCTTCTCTTCCTTCTTCTTTTTCTTAGGCTTCGCTTTCGTGCCGTCCGGGATGGTCTCGTCAGGCACCTCCATCTTGTCCGGCGCCATCTCGCCCACGTATGAAAACGCCGCGCCGGTGATTTGCATCGGCAGATCGCTCTTGGGCACGACGCCGGCCAGCGCCTTCATCAACGGCGAGGCTTCGGCTTTTGGCTTGCCGGCGGGGACATCGCGCGGCGCGTCGTAGCCGGTGCGCGTGCGGACTTCCAGCCCCGGACGATTGACCCGCACTTCCACCGTCCGGAACTTGCCGTCGCGCGCCGGATCGCCGGGCGCGAATCCCAGCAGGTAGTAGGACGAGTTCTCCAGGAAGACGGCGTTCAGGCCCGGATTGAAGTCGTTCGCATTGACAACGGCGCGCCCCCCGGTGGCGGCCGCGACGTTTTCCAGATAGTCGAGGTCGAGCCCCCTGATACACGTGTTCGCCGGCGGATGGGCTCCCGCCACGGGCGGAGGCGGATCCGAGCGAAGGCCACACGGGTCGACGGTGTAGATGGTCACGTTCGCGCGCTGCGCGCGATCGAACAGATCGTCCATCTGCTGCTTGATGCGGCCCTGAAGCGCCGCGTTGCTGGCGCCGCCGGACGCGGCGTTGGGCGTGGCATTGAACGTCCCGGCGACGCCGCCGATGTCGAACGGAATGCCCTCGCCGATGTAGATGATCGACTTGCGCCGCTCGGAGACATCCGTCAGGTACTCGACGGCGCGATCGAGCAGGCCGACCGAATAGAGGTACCAGAGATCGTCCGTGCCGGCCATCGCGTTCAGGCCCGTCGAGGCCTGGCCGCGGAAGCCCAGCGTGAAGCTGTCGATCGCCTTGAGGAGGCGCGCGCGATCGGACGTGAAATCCTGCGCGTGACGGTTGTCGCGCGTGAAGGCCACCGACGCGACGTCGGAGGGCCCCATGCGATCGACCACGCCCCGCGCGATGTCCTTCGCGGCCTGGATAGCCTTGGGCTCGTTTTCGATGGTCGCGTCGTCGAGCGCGATGATGAACAGGCGCCGCTGTTGCGCATCGGAATTGTCGCGGACGTCCGCGGCCACGTCCCGCATCCAGGGCGCCGCGAGGGGCGGCGCTTCCTCGGGCAGGTCCACCGCGCTGAACGCGGCCACAGGCTGCGGCTTCCCGTTCTCGAGAATCGTGAAATCAGCGGCCGTCAGGTCGCGCACCGGACGCCGATCCTTGTTGAGAACCGACACGTCGAGCCGCACCAGGTCCGTCGCCAGCTTGAACGGCGTGGGCGCGGTCTGCGGCTGCTGGGGAGATGTCTGCGGCGGCGTCTGCGCGGGCGGCGGCGTCTGCGCCGAAATCAAGACACCAGCCGCAAGAACACCGGCAACGACGAACGCGCGTGAATACGTCGAGGCGAGGGGCGGACGTGTCACCGTGACTCCCCGGCAGGCTGTGGCAGTCGTGATGGTAGCAGAGGTGGGGGTGGGCAGTTTGGCCAAACTGCCCCAGGAGAGGTTGTCAGAACTGCAATTCCTGGTTGCGAAAACTGCGATCCCTGGGCCTGGCTTCGCGTGTTTTCCTAAGGATTCTGCGCGGCACGGCTTTCGCTTAGTCAGCAGCCGTGAGCGTCCGCCAAATCGCCGCGCAGAGCATCATGGGGGTCATCGGCCACCCCTTCCTGCCCTACATCGTCGTCCTGCTCGCGCTCCTGCGGAAGCTGTAGCGCGCAAGAGGCCTGGGCTCGTTCTGCCCCAGGCCCTCAAAAACGAGCCCCGGCCTCCTACTTGAATCGACCGAGCGCCACGAGCAGATCCAGCTTCGCGCGTTGAACGGCGTTGTCCGCGGTTTCCGCCGCGGTCCTGGCGTCGAGGTCCGACCGCTGCGCGTCGATCACTTCCAGGTTGGTGGTGGCGCCGACTTCGAAGGCGGCGGTCGTGATCCGCAGGACCTCCGCGGCCTCATCGGCGGCGCGGCGCGTGACGACGGCCGTGCGCTCGCGGCTGCGCAAGGTTTCCTGAGCCAGCCGGACTTCCGAACGCGCGCGAATCTCGAGCGCCGTCATGTCGATCTTGCTTTGGTCCAAGGTCAGCTCACGCTGATGCAGCGCGATCTTGCGTTGGCCGCCCTCGTAGATCGGCTGGATCGCCAGGAACGTCAGACGCCAGGTCTTCGCCGGCTGAAACAGGCCTGCCGGCGTCACGTATGTCGGATCGAATGACGTGTTCACGATCGGCACCCAGTCGCGCCAGCTGTCTTTGACCACGCGCTCGGCGGCCCGCTGCACGGCGATCTGCGTCAGCAGGTCCGGGCGGTTTCTGGCCCAGGCCGTGTCGTCCATGGCGCCGGTCATGTCAAACGCGGGATCGCTGCCGGCATCGATCGGTCCGTCGGCCGCGATGATGACGCCCAGCGCCTCCTGCGCAGATCGCAGCGCCATGCGCACGACTTCCAGGCGCGCTTCCTCGGAGGACACCACCTGTGCGGCGCGCAGCTGATTCAGGCGGCTGCCGGCGCCGCCCTCGAATCGCTTGGTCGCATAGTCCAGATGCGCGCGCGCCGCGTCGATCGCGCGCTCGCTGACTTCCACCTGGCGCTTCGCCGCATTCACGGCCAGATAGGTCTGCGCGGCGGCCACGACAATCTCCTGGCGGACCTCCACCGTGCCGGCTTCGGCGACCGTGATCTGGTCGCGCGCCTGCGTCACCTGGGCCCATCGCGCGGCGTTAAGCACCGGCATACTGGCGCTGCCGCCAATGAAGAACTGGTTCTGCGGCTGCGTCACGCCTCCCGCGAAACCGCGGGCATTGTCCAGCGTCGTGTTCTGCACCGTCGTCGTCACCAGCGGCAGCGTGATGGCGCGCGCCTGCTGCAGCAGGTATTCCGCGCGAGTGATGTTCGTGGTGGCCCTCGCCAGAGTCGGATTCTTTTCAACGGCCTGCCGGATGACGTCGTCGAACTGCATCA
Source organism: Vicinamibacterales bacterium (assembly GCA_036274235.1). Taxonomy (GTDB): domain Bacteria; phylum Acidobacteriota; class Vicinamibacteria; order Vicinamibacterales; family SCN-69-37; genus DASUGC01. Next base: position 21,164 of record DASUGC010000165.1, on the reverse strand, counting down.
CAGGAATCGCCGGCGACTGCGGCGCCGGCGGCTGTTGGGCGCGCACGGCCGTCCCGAGCGGGAAGACGAGCGCGCCGGCGAGTGCCAGCCTGATCAGAGCGAGGTGTCGTGAGAAAGACGTCATGCCTCTGAACCTTCAGGAGAGACGGCCACGCGCTTGCCCGGCGCGAGGCTCCGAATCGTGACGTACAGCACGGGAATGAAGATGACCGACAGGAATGTGGACGCGAGCATGCCTCCGGCCACGGCTGTGCCGACGGAATTGCGCGCCCCGGAGCCCGCGCCGGTTGCCATCGCGAGGGGCAGCACGCCAAGAATGAAGGCGAAGGAGGTCATCAGGATGGGACGCAGACGAATGCGCGCGGACTCGACGGCCGCGTCGAAGATCGAGCGACCCTCCTTCCGAAGATGCTCGGCGAACTCCACGATCAGGATCGAGTTCTTGGCGGCCAGGCCGATCAGCATGACGAGACCCACCTGGCAGAACACGTCATTCGTGAAGCCGCGAAGCAGTTGCGCGCTGAGGGCGCCGAACACCGCCAGCGGAACACCCAGCAGGATGATGAACGGCAGCACCCAGCTCTCGTACTGCGCCGCCAGCACGAGGTACACGAGCAGAATGCTCAGGCTGAACAGATACACGGCCGTTGAACCGGCTCGAATCTCTTCGAGCGACTGACCGGCCCAGGCAAAGTCGAATCCGGCGGGCAATGTGTCGCGCGCGAGCTGCTCCATGTACTCAATGGCCTGCCCGCTGCTCACGCCTGGCGCGGGCGATCCCGTCAGCTCGGTCGATCGGAACATGTTGAAGTGGCTGATGACCGCGGGCGCCGTGGTTTCGCGCATGCGGACGACCGCGTCGAGCGGCACCATCTGGCCGTTCTGGGCGCGGGCGTAGTACTGCTTCAGGTTATCGGGCTTGGCGCGGAACGCCTGATCCGCCTGGACGTACACGCGATACGCGCGATTGTTCAGGTCGAAGTCGTTCACGTAGCTCGATCCCAGCAGCACACCCAGCGCGTCGGTAATCTCGCGAATCGGCAGGTTGAGCCCGCGCGCGCGATCCCGGTCGATCTCGACGACGAGCTGCGGATCGTTTGCGGTGAAACTGCTGTAGAGCCCCGTGACGCGGCCGGACTGATTGCCCTTCCCCATCATCTGGTAGGTCGCGTTCGCCAGGTTCGAAATGTCCGTCCCGGATCCGTCGAGGACCTCGAACTGGAAACCGCCGAACTGTGAGAGCCCTTGAATGGCCGGTGGCGCCACCGGAATGACCAGCGCCCCGGCAATCCCCCCCATCAGAGCCCCGCGCAGGCGTCCAACGACCGTGGCCAGCGAGTGCGCGGCGCCCTTGCGCTCGTCATCTTCGAACGGCTTCAGGCGGCAGAACATGATGCCCTGATTCGGCGCGGACCCGCTGAAGCTGAAGCCCGCCACCGAGAACACCGCCATGACTTCAGGCTGGTTCATGATCACCTGCTCGGCCTGCTTCGCGATGTTCGTCGTGTACTCGAGCGAGGATCCCGCCGGCGCCTGAATGATGACCATGAAATAGCCCTCATCCTCTTCCGGCACGAAGGACGATGGGACGGCCCGATAGATGGCCCAGGTGGCCGCCAGGCCGCCGACGAACAGCAGCAGCATGACGAGGCGCCACCGCAGGGCCACGCGAAGCGCGCGCACGTAAAGATTGGTGCCGCCTTCGATGACCCGGTTCACGCCGCGGAAGAACGCGCCGTGCGAATGGCCCTCGCGATCGAGCAGCAGCGCCGACAGCGCCGGCGTAAACGTGACGGCGTTAAAGACCGAGAGGACGACGGAAAACGCGATGGTCAGCGAAAACTGCTGATAGAGCCGCCCGGTGGTGCCGGGAAAGAACCCGACCGGCACGAACACCGCCACCAGCACCAGGCCAATGACGATGACGGCCGAGAAGACCTCCCCCATCGCCTCAATCGCCGCGTCGTGCGCGTTCTTCCGGTATTCGCGCATGTGCCGCTCGATGTTCTCGATCACGACGATGGCGTCATCCACGACGATGCCCGTGGCCAGGACGATGCCGAAGAGCGTCAGGGTGTTGATCGAAAAGCCGAAGATCTTGACGAACGCGAACGTCCCGATGAGGGACACGGGAATCGTGATGGCCGGAATGATCGTGCTGCGCCAGTTCTGGAGAAAGAGGAACATGACCAGCACGACAAGGCCGATCGCCTCGGCCAGGGTCAGCAGCACTTCCCAGATCGACTCCCGGACGACGGTGACGTTGTCGAAGGCGATTTCGGCCTGGAGGCCCGGCGGAAAGTTCTGGCGGAGCCGATTGAGCTCCTTCTCGACGCCGTCGAACACCTGAATGGCGTTGGCCGACGGCAGCAGCTGGATCCCGATGCCCGAGGCCGCCTTGCCGCCGAATCGGAGCAGCGACTGATAGTTTTCCGCGCCAAGATCCACGCGGCCCACGTCCTTGACACGGACGAGCGCGCCGCCCGCGCCGGACTTGACGACCACGTCCTCGAATTGCGGCGCCGACGTGAATCGGCCCGCCGCGCGCACGCTGATCTGATACATCTGATCGTCGGCAGCCGGCGCGTCGCCGATGCTGCCGGCCGCCACCTGGATGTTCTGCTCGCGCAGCGCGTTGACCACGTCGCTGGCGGTGATGCCGCGCCCGGCGAGCTTGTCCGGATCCAGCCACAACCGCATCGCGAACTTGCGCTCGCCGAAGATCAGGACGTTGCCGACCCCCGGCACGCGCTTGAACGCATCGCGCGCGTACAAATCCAGATAGTTGCTGATGAACAGCGAATCGTAGCGATCGTCGTCACTGTAAAACCCAATCGCGCCGATGAAGCCGACGGACACCTTGGCGACGGTGATGCCGTTGGTCCGTACTTCCTGCGGCATCCGCCCGAGCGCCTGATTCACGCGGTTCTGCACGTCAACGGCGGACAGATCGGGATCGCGGCCGATCTGGAACGTCACCGTGATCGTGCAGATGCCGGTGTTCGTGCTCGACGAGCGCATGTACTGCATGCCCTCGACGCCATTGATGACCTGTTCCAGCGGCGTGGTGACCGCGCTTTCCACGGCCTGCGCGTTGGCGCCGGTGTAGATCGCGGTGACCGTCACGGCCGGCGGCGTCAGATCGGGGTACCGCGCCAGCGGCAGCGTCGGAATGGCAATGGCGCCCGCGAGGATGACCATCGCGGACGAGACCGTCGCCAGGATCGGTCTCTTGATGAACGTACCGGAGATCACTTCTGATCCCCCGCCTTCGTCCCCTGCGGGGACTTCGGCGAGGCCGCGTCGCCAGACTTCGACGGCTCAGCGGGCCCTCTCGGTGGCAGGGCCATCACCGGTGCGCCCTCGCCGATCTTCTGGATGCCGGCGACGATGACCTTGTCGCCGGCTTTGAGGCCGCTGATGACAACGTAGTCGTTCCCGACGAGCGAACCGACGACCACGGGCTTCTGGTGCGCGACCAGGCCGCCACCCGGCCCTGGATCGGCGACGTACACAAAGTAGCCGCCGCTGATGCGCGTCACGGCGACCAGTGGGACCGTGACCGTCGGCGCGGTGGACCAGATGATTCGCGCGCGAACGAATTGATCCGAACGCACGGCGCCGCCCCGCGAGCTGATCGGCGTCTTGACGAGCACGGTCTGCGTCTGGTCGTCTGCCGACGGCGAAATGAAGGACACATGCTCCGTGCCGACGACCTGGCCGGTATCGTTGAGGATATTGACCAGCTGGCCCGGCCGGACCTTAGGCGCCTCCTGCACGGGCACGTTGAGGTACAGCTCGAGCTGCGAATTGTCCTCAATCGTCGTGAGCTGCGTCTGTCGGGTCACCCGGTCCCCTTCGCGCACGGGCACGTCGCCAATGACGCCGGCGGCCGGCGCGGTGACGCGCGAGTATTGCCATTCGTTCTTCTGCTGGCGAATCTGCTCTTCGACGGCCTTGAGCTGCGCCTGCGTCGAGCGCTGCAGCGCCTCGGCCTGGTCCAGCTCCTGCTGGCTCGCCGCGCCCGCAGCGAGCAGTTTCTTCAGACGTTCGGCCTGCTGACGCGCGTAGGAGGCGTCGGCCTCGCGCGCGGCCCGGGTCGATTCCAGCGCGGCTACGACCGCCAATTGTGAGGAGTCGTCGATTTCAAAGAGAATCTTGCCGGCGGCCACGCGATCGCCGGATTTGACGTTGATCTTCTTGAGATAGCCCTCAACCTGCGGCTGCACCGTCACAGACAGCCGTGACTTGACGGTACCGACGAGTTCCGTGGACTGTTCCACCGGCTTCTCGACGAGCGTCAGGATTTCGACGGGAACCCCCTGCGGTGCGCCACCGCGGCCTGCGCCAGCCGCTGCGGCGCCGGCCTCGGGACCGGGCTTGGATCCGCATGCGGTGGCCAACAGCAGTGCCGCGGCCACTGCGCATCCCGCCGCGACACCACTGGCGCGCCTCGCCACTAACGTATTCAGGAAATTAAGCATGAAAGGGATCCCACAGAACGACGGTCCGGCCAACGGTCAAATTCCTACCATATCAAAGACGTGGGCTCTGACAATGGAGAGGAGCCTTTCCGCCTCGCGAACTTCAGCCCCGACCACGTCTCATTGATCGCGCAGACCTTGTAGTCCACGATGCCGTGAGGTAACGCGCAGTCGCGGATCACGTCTTCCGTGACGTCCGTCACGATGCCCGACGCCTTCTTGGGCCATGCGACCCATAAGCCCTGTCCCATCGAGGCCGCGACCTGGGCGACACGACCCTGCAACTCACGCCTGGACGACACGAACCAGATCGTCAGATCCGGCGAGCCCCGAAGGGCCGACTGGATTCGGACAGTGCGCGGCAGGCCGACGAGCTGACGTTTGAATCCGCGGGGTGCACCCATCAGCACGAGCGTGGTGCCCGGTTTGATGCCGAGCTTCTTGACCAAAGGGGGTGCCGGAATAGCCGGAAAGGGGCATCGAAGATTGTAATTGGCCTGATCTCAGAACAGAACCCGAGAACTCGGAACTCCGGAACCTGAACGCGGAACCCCGGAACCAGAACCCCCGGCACCCCGACACCCCGGAACCCCGGACCCCCGGAACCCCGGAACCCCGGAAGCAGTGCCTTATGATGATCCCCTTGCGCCCCCGCTTTACCACCCCCTCACTCGCGATCGTGCTGGCTCTCTTGCTTCAGACGGGCGCCTGGGGCCAGACGCAGAGCTTCACGATGTACCTGGCCGACAGCCGGCGCACCGTCGTCGTGCGCACGGGCAGCACGCCGGAAATGATCGCGCTCGATCAACTGGTCGGAACCTTTGGCCTGACGCTCACCGAGGATCGATCGGTGAACGGCCTGATCATCGGCACGCGCGGCGATCGGATCCTGGCGTCGCCGGGCCAGTCGTTCGTGCGCGCGGCCGGCCGCGTGGTGGCGCTCGAGGGGCCCGTCCAGCGCGACCGCAACGTGTGGCTGGTGCCGATTGACTTCCTCACCAAGGCGCTCGGTCCCTCCATCGGCCAACCCATCGTCGTCCGGCGATCGTCCCGGCTGATTCTCGTCGGCGGCGTGAGAGTCCCGGAGATCGGCGGCCGCGTCGAACGCACGGCGTCGGGGGCCCGGCTCGTGATCACGATGCAGCCGCCCACGCCGTACAAAGTCTCGCGTGAGGGGAACCGGCTGATGGTGCAGTTCGACGCGACCGCGCTCGACGCGACGCCGCTGACCGGGTTCATCCCGGAGTTTGCCGCCGCGGCGCGCGTCGACGGGCTGAGGCTGATTGTCGATCTGGGCCCCTCGGCCGCCGTGTACCGGGAAGAAGACGACCGCACGGCCAGCACGCTCACGATCGAGCTCTCCGCGGCCCCTCCGCCGCCGCCCAAACCCATTGTTGTGCCCGCGCCGGCCCCCACGGCGCCGGCAGCCGGCGTGCCGCCGCAAGGCGCTGCGCCCCTGCCGCCCGTGACGGGATCGGCCGGCGGCCTCCGGACGATCGTGCTCGATGCCGGACACGGTGGACAGGACACCGGAACCGTGGGCGCCAGCGGCACCAACGAGAAAGACGTGACCTTGCAGACGGCGCGCCGGGTCAAGGCCGCCATTGAAAGCCGCCTGGGGTTGCGCGTGCTGCTGACCCGCGAGAGTGACGACGGCGTGACGCTGGATCGGCGAACGGAGCTGGCCAACAACAGCAAGGCCGACCTGTTCGTGAGCTTCCATACGAACTGGTCAACGCAGCCGGCCGCGCACGGCGCGCAGATCTATTCGCCGGCGGTGGAATCGTACCGGGACCAGATCGCCACGGCCGAATCGCAAAGGCGCACGGTGCCGACGGTCGGCGGCGGCATGCGCGTCATCGAGCCGGTGCCCTGGGATCTGGCGCAACTGCCATTTGCCGATGAATCGGCCGCGTTCGCGTCGGCCCTCGTTCGATTCTTCGGCGAAAAGAACGTCCCGCTGTTCGTGAAACCGGCAGTGCAGGCGCCCATGCGCGTGCTGATGGGCGCCAACATGCCCGCGGTATTGATCGAGATCGGATTCCTGTCGAACGCCGATGATGAAAGGGCCATGGCCACCCCGGAATGGCAGGCGGGCATCGTCGACGGCGTGCTCGCCGCCATTACCGATCTGCGTCGCGGTCCTGGCCCTGCGACGCATGTCACAAATGATTCCGGACCCGTACGGACACGCCCTCGGAGCGCCAATCGATGACGCGGGGCATGAAGGTCGCGATCGGGTCAGGCGTCGTGCTGCTCGCCGGCGGGCTGTGGCTGGTGACGCTCGTCCCCGGCTGGCTGTCGCATGAACCAGGATCGACACGGGAGGTCCAGACGCCGGAGGCAGCCAGCGCGCGGCGTATTCAGGCGACGCTGTTCTATGTTTCCGAGGATGGCGCGGAACTCGTGCCCTCCACGCGCGACGTGCCGTACGGCGCGACTGCCTCCGAACAGGCCCGCCAGATCGTCATGGCCCAACTGAAGGCGCCGGCGCAAGGTTTCGTCTCCCCGATCCCCGAGGGCACTTCGGTGCGCGGGGTCTTCATGGGCGGGCACGGTGAGCTCTATGTGGATCTGTCCCCCGAAGTCCTCCATCATCCCGGCGGCTCGCTCGATGAAGCGCTCACCGTCTATGCGATCGTCAATGCCGTGACGACCAGCCTGCCGGACGTGACTGCGGTACAGATTCTGATCGACGGCAAGGAAGTGGATTCCCTGGCGGGACATATCGACCTGCGCGAGCCGATCGGGCGATCGGACGCGTGGGTCCGGAAAGGACAGTAGCAGCTCATGGCACGACTCGACGGGCGCACCGCGGACGCGGTGCGCGAGACACGACTGACGCCGAATTTCACGATCCACGCCGAGGGATCGATCCTGATCGAAGTGGGCCGCACGCGCGTGATCTGCACGGCGTCGGTCGAGGACCGCGTGCCTCCGTTCCTGCGCGGCAGCGGCAAGGGCTGGGTCACGGCCGAATACGGCATGCTGCCGCGCGCCACATCGACGCGGACACAGCGCGAAGCATCCGCCGGCAAGGTCGGCGGCCGCACGCAGGAGATTCAGCGCCTGATCGGCCGATCGCTGCGGTCGGTGACGTCGCTCACCGAGGTTGGCGAGCGATCGATCTATCTCGACTGCGACGTGATCCAGGCCGATGGCGGCACGCGGACAGCCGCGATCACGGGCGCCTTTGTCGCCCTCGTCCTCGCGTTCGATCGGCTTCGCCAGCAGGCGCTGCTGTCGCGCATTCCCATCACCGACTACGTCGCGGCGACCAGCGTCGGGATCGTGGACGGCGTGCCGATGCTGGATCTGGCCTACGAAGAGGACTCACGCGCCGAAGTGGACATGAACGTCATCAAGACGTCGGACGGCCGCTTCATCGAGCTGCAGGGCACGGCCGAGACCAGGCCCTTCGATCGCGCCCAGCTCGATCAGCTCCTCGCGCTCGCGGACAGCGGCATTCGGCAGCTGATCGAAAAGCAACGCGAAATCGTGGGGGCAATCCTCAAAAAGTGACACCAAAGACAAACACTTCACTCGGACTTCATTTCTTCAATTCGTCATGTGAGACAAGCGCCTTGGGATTGATGTAGAGCTTGGCATCCGGGAGCGTGGCAAGTGCCGGTGTCGGGCTGCACTGCATCCGCCGCGCCGCCAGCGCGATGTCGACTTCCTTCTGCAGCGCGGGCGTGAACGTCGAGCAATTGATCGTTTCATCCCACGCGTCATTCACATAGTCCGCAAACGTGAACGGGCGGCGGATCGTGTAGCGGCCGCCGGGTTCCCGGCTGATATAGCCGTCGGGCGCGCCCACGGTCAGCAGCCGCCGCCAGAACTGGTGGCCGAAGTACCCGGCCGCGAGGTCCGCGTACGCGAACACCCCCGTGAGCGACGCGCCTTTGACGCCGTACTCGGTCCATTGCAGATGCTTGTGCGGCGAGCCGACCTCGTGGGCCATCGACTCGACCATGGTCGCGCCGTCCTTCATCCTCCGCCAGTGGTCGAGACCCTCGCGGATGAAGTGGTCAAGCTTGTCGAGGCCCACGACGCGGCCGGAGAGCTTGATGGAGTCCAGGACGAAGATGATGCGGTGGTTGAACGGCAGCAGCCACGGCTGGTCGTAAGCCCTGGCGCCGTAGATCGTGTCACGAAACGGCAGGTGGCAGCGCTCGACGGCGGGTGCGGACTTGGCCCACTCGACGAAGGTCGATCCCGGCACGAACGTCCAGCCCTTCCGCTCACTGTGGCCCACGCGCTCCTGCAGCAGTCGATTCAGACACGCGTCGTCACATCCGCCGGGTCCGAGCCCATTGGCGGCCGCGACCGCTTCACCGATTTGCGCGTTGATCCAGGCGTTGAGAGGAACCAGCGCATCGGCCTTGAGCCGGCCCTTGCACGTGAAGTTATCGGCCTCATCGGCCATCGCGGGCGCGGCCGTCAGCAGCAGCGCGACAACAGCCGCGAGGACGTTTCCAGAAGTCACCATCGAGCCATGCGCAGAATACCGGATTCCCGGCTCAGACTGTGGCGCCCAAAACGACGAAAGGCGGCCCGAGAACCTCGAACCGCCTTCTGACATTAACGATGACCGCCGGGCTGAAGCCCGGCGGCTACGCGCCGATTAGCGTCTGATACCGCCGCGTCCGCCGCCGAACCCCGCTCCGCCGGCGCGCGCCGGGCGCGGCACCATCGGGTCGAGCATCGCGGCGATCTCGTCGCGGCAATCCTGAAGATGGCGCTTGGTCAGGTCATCGGTGGTCGCCGGTGACGCGAGAGCGGTCCTCAACTGGCCGTCCAGGGTCTTGAGCTCGGACCTGACCATCGCGCGCACCTCCTCGCTTGTGCCGTAGAGCCGGCCCTCCATGTTGTCGAGGTACGACCGCTGGACGTTGCGGCGATAGATGTTGATGGGGGTCCCGGGCTTGGCGAGTTCCGACCACACGCCGGCGCGCAGGTCCGCAAGGAACTGCGACGGCGAGTAGGCGATCGTGGGCCCGTCGAGCGCGAGCTGCTCGGACATCCGATCCAGGCGTCCCTGATTGAGCAGCCCGCTCATGATGCCGCCCTGAGCCCCGCTTACGCGCGTGATGATCCCGGTCGGCTGAATCAGGCGCAGGATCTCGGGCCGAATCATGAAGCTCGGCACCGTAAACGCGTTGTTAATCAGGAACTGCAACGCTTCCTGCTGCCTCGATTTGGCGACGGTGACAAACCGGACGCCCGTCTGGCCGATGTGCTTCTGCTGTGACTCGATGCCGCCAATCACCTTGACGACGTGATTCATTTCGGTGGTCCACTGGCCCACCATGCGGCCGTAGACTTCCTCGAGTTCGTCGTAGGGGGCGCCGGTCTTGTAGTTGGTCGCCTTCATCAGCATCTCGGACACGCGGGCCAGGTTCTTGATGCCCAGCGCGGTCGCCTTCGTGGCGTCGATGTCGCCGACGGCCTCGGTTTCGTCACCCGGATCGGTGGCCGCGCCGCCTTCAGTCGAGAAGCGCAGATACGGTTTCTCGTCCTGGTCGCGAGCCCACTTGTCGAGCGTCGGTTTCTCTTCTTCCGGCGTGCGCGCGCCCGGAATCGGCGCGTACCCCCAGTGCGTCGCCCACTTGTCGTATGGGCCGATCTTCGGGATGAGATCGATCGGATCGATCTTGTCCTCGGGCTGCGCGACGTAGTTGAAGCGCGAGTAATCCATCAGCGTGGGCGTGTGGCCGTTCTCCTTCACCCACTTCGGATCGCGAATCTGCTCGATCGTGTAGGTGGAGCTGGCCTTCATGTTGTGCTGGAAGCCGAGCGTGTGGCCGACCTCGTGCGCCACGACGTACTTGACGAGATTGCACATCAGGTCGTCGGGCAGCGGGAGCTGCTGCGCCCTGGGATCGTTCGGCCCGGCCTGCACGAAGTACCAGTTCTTCGCCAGGTTCATGACGTTGTGGTAATACTGCACGTCCGCTTCGAGGATCTCGCCGCTGCGCGGATCGTGCACGTGCGGCCCGACGGCGTTCTCCGTCGTGGACGGGAGATAGTCAATCGTCGAATACCGCACGTCCTCACGGCTCCAGTTGGGATCGCCGGACTCCGACGCTTCCTTGGCCACGATGCCCTTGCGGAATCCGGCGAGCTCGAACGCCGGCTGCCAGGATTCAATGGCCTCCTTGATGCAGGGCACCCACTTCTTGGGCGTCTCGGGATCGATGTAATACGTAATGGGCTTCACCGGATCGGAGATCGCCGCGTTCGGATCTTTCTTCTCGAGCCGGTACCGCGTGATGAAGCGCTTCTGCATCTGCTGCTGTTCGCCGGTGCCGTAATCCGTCAGGCCCTGCGTGAAATACCCGACGCGCTCGTCGAACAACCGCGGCATCATCGGTTTTTCCGGCAGCTTGACCATGCTGTGATGCACGAGCACCGTCGCGCTGGGATTCCGTCCGCCCCCGCCGCGCCCGCCGCGGCCGCCACCGCCGCCGCCAGCCGCATCCGCGGCCTGTTCGGCAATGGCCCAGGTGGCGGTCACTTCGACGTTGATGTTCAGCGGATACGCGTTGGCCTTTTCGAGGAACGTCCGTGACGGATCCGGCGCGCCGTTGCCGCCGACGCCGCGGCCCGCCGCGAACTCGGGCACGTTGCCGGTGAACAGCGCCGTGACGTTGATCACGGGATCGCCGGCGTTCTTGTCATCGCCCTTATAGGCCGCCACCGGGAACGCCTGGATGATCGCCGGCTGATTCGCCTCGTCCATCAGCACGGTCGACGGATCCGCCACCGACGAGTAATCCATATTGACGAGCAGGATCCGGTTGTCCTTCAGCAGCCAGCGGACGACACGCGTGCCGACGGCCTGGCCGCCGTACCCGGCGCCGATCGTGGTCTTCTTGAGCTGCGTGTTCCACAGGAAGTCCTTGTTCAGCTCGGCGCGCGGAATTTCGTAGAACAACTGATCGCTGTTGGCGTCGGTGATCCGGTGAACCTTGAAGATCCCGTCCTGCGTCTTCGCGGCGCCCGTAATGACGTCGGCATAGTTCCGTACCACGACGATGCCGCCCGCGCGACCGCCCTGGTTGCCTCCGCCCTGAGCGCCGCCACCCCCGGCACCGCCCCCGCGGCCCTGCGGCGCGGCCGCCCCCGCGGACTGCCCCGCCATGGCCCGAAGCGCCTGCGGCGCCACGGCGCCGATCCCCAGGCACGCGCCGCACACCAACGCGACCGACCACGCCGCCACGTGTTTGTTCCCCATGGCCCTCGTCCTGACGTCTGACGTCTGACTTCTGCCTTCTGACTTGACGGGATTCATCGTATCCCTCCTCGCCCGCGTCCGCCGGCCGCGGCGGCTGCGTTCGGATCTGGAGCCGGCCGCGGGACGCGCGGATCGAGAATGATCAGAATTTCCTCGTGCGCGTCCTGCAGGTGCCGGCGCGTCGCTTCATCGATCCCCGGAGCGGCCGCGGCGGCCTTGACCTGCGTGTCCAGCGCCTTCAACTCGCCTTTGACCAGCATTCTGATCTCAGCACTCGACGCGGGCGTGCCGTTCAGCTTCTGGTCCATCTGCGAGAGGTACGTGCGCTGCAGGTTCCGGCGATACAGCGTGATGTTCGTGCCCGGCGTCCTGGCTTCCGACCACACGCCCGCGCGCAGATCCATGAGGAACTGCAGCGGCGAGTACGCGATGGTCGGGCCATCGATCGTCAGCTGCTCGGTCATGCGATCGAGCCTCGCGTTCTGCAGCAGCGTGGTCAGCACCGCCGCCTGGGCCGCGCGCACGCGATCCACGGCGCCGGATGGCTGGATGCGGCGCAGCACGTCGGTGTTCAGCATGAACGCCGGCGGCGTGAACGCGTTGGCCAGCAGGAATTGCAAGGCCTCCTGCTGCTTCGCCTTCGGCACCGTCGAGAATCGCACGCCCTGCTGGCCGATGTGGACCTGCCGCGCGTCGAGACCGCCAATCACGCGCGCGACGTGGCCCATTTCCGTGCCCCACTGCGTGACCATCCGGCCGTAGACCGTTTCCAGATCGTCCCAGGGATCGCCGACCTTTGACGTCGTGCCGGCAAACATGAACGCCGCCACGCGATTGAGATTCTTGAGGCCGAGCGTCGTCGCGGCCACGGCATCCATGTCGCCGACGGCCTCGGCCTGCTCGCCCGGATCCACGGCGTTGGCGCCTTCAGCGGAGAACCTCAGGTACGGCGTCGTGTCCTGCTGGCGCGCCCACTGATCGAGCGTCGGCAGCTCCTGATCCGGCGTCTTGGCGTTCGGCACCGGCGCGTAGCCCCACTTGATCGCGAACTTGTCGTAGGGCCCGACCTTCGGGATCAGGTCGATGGGATCCATGCCGTCTTCCGGCTGCGCGACGTAGTTGAAGCGCGTGTCGTCCATGATCGACGGGACGAAGCCGTTCTCTTTCACCCATTTCGGATCGCGCACCTGCGCGACGGTGTAGAGCGCGCTCGCCTTCAGGTTGTGCGGAAGCCCCAGTGCGTGGCCGACTTCATGGGCGACGACGAAGCGCAAAAGCTCGCCCTGCAGGTCCTCGGGCAGCGGCAGCTTCTGCGCGCGCTTGTCCACGGCGCCGGCCTGGACGAAGTACCACGAGTCGCCGAACGTCGGAATATTCGGATAGACGCTCAGGCTGGCTGACAGGATTTCGCCGCTGCGCGGATCGTTGATGTAGGACTGGGTTTCGGCTTGCGTCGGCACCCAGTGAATGACCGAGTACCGCGCGTCCTCGGCGCTCCATTCCGGATCCTTCGGCGCCTCGCGCGCTTCGATGGCGTTGCGGAAGCCGGCGGCCTCGAACGCGGGGACCCACGACTGCACGCCCTTCTTCACGTACGGCACCCACTTCGCCGGCGTCGCCGGGTCGATGTAGAAGACGATCGGCTTCACCGGATCCGACACCGCCGCGTTCGGATCCTTCTTCTCCAGCCGGAACCGGTTGATGATTTGCTTGCGCACCGACCGATGCTCATCGGTCCCGAAATCGGTGTAGCTGTCGGTATCGAAGCCGACGCGCTGATCGAAATTCCGCGCCATCATCGGCTTGTCCGGCAGCCGCAGGATGCTGTGATGCACGACGATGGTGCCGCTCGGCCCGCGCATGCCGCGCGCGCCGCCGGCTCGTCCGCCGCCACCGCCGCCGCCGGCATCCGCCGCGCCGCCCGTGAACGTCAGCGTCGCTTCCACGTTGACGTTCTCCGGAAACGCCACGGCGGTTTCGAGGAAGGAACGGTTGGCGTCAGCACCCCGGCCGCCGATCGCGCCGCCGGCGCGGAACTCCGCGACGCCGTCCCTGAAGAAGTTCGACATGTCCACGACCGCTTCCTGGTTCGGGCCATAGGCCAGCACCGGCAGCGTCGCGATGATCGCCGGGTAGTTCGCGTCGGCCACCGCCTTCGAGACCATTTCGTCCGCGTCGCCCGTAATGCTGTAGTCCATGTTGAGCAACAGCAGCCGGTCGCCGCGCTTGGTAAACCGGACGGTGCGGCTGCTGACGCTCTGACCGCCAAAACCCGCGCCGAGCGTCGTCTTCTTGATGCTCACGTCCCAGACGAAGTCCTTGTCGAATTCCTTCGTGGGAATCTCGAACAGGATCGAATCGGTGTTGTTCAGCGGCCCATGATGGACTTTGAACACGCCGTCGTCCGACTTCATCTGACTCGTCACCACCTGCGCGTACGGCTGCGGGCCGCCTCCGCGCCCACCTTGTCCGCCCCGGCCGGGCGCGGGCGTCGCCGGATCCTGTGGGGGCGTCACCGGGTCCTGAATGGCCGGTTCGGGTGTCACGATGCCGGCAACCGCGCGCAGGACCTGCGTTGGTGAGCTGGAAAACACGAAGATCAACGCGCACGCCAGGGCAATCGACCACGCGTGGAGACGACGGGTTCGGGACATGCTGGTTCCTCCGGGAACGGAATTGCTCAAAGAAGGGTGATTATACTCACGGGTACGACGGGTACGACAGGTACGACGGGTACGACAGGTACGGCAGGTTCGGGCGGTCCGGCCACATGCTGCTAGCGACAACCAATCCCGGCAAGGTGCGCGAAATCCGGCTCGCTCTCGACGGCGTGGCAGTGGACGTGCGCACGCTCGCGGAGCTCCCGCCCGTCCTGGAACCTGAGGAAACCGGCCTCACCTTCGCCGCCAATGCGTTACTCAAGGCGAATTACTACGCTCGGTGGGGTCTTGTTGACACGGTCGCGGAGGACTCGGGGCTGGTCGTCGATGCGCTGGATGGCCGGCCGGGCGTCCAGAGCGCGCGGTATCCCGGCGACACCTATCCGGAAAAATTCGCCAACCTGTACCGGGAACTCGCCGGACATCGCCGCCCGTGGACCGCACGGTACGTCTGCGCGCTTGCCTACGTCAGCGCCCCAACGGCCGATGGACCTGTGCTGCTCTTCTCGACCGAAGCCACGGTCGAAGGCGAAATCGCGCCGTCGCCCCGCGGCTCGCATGGCTTTGGCTACGACCCGATCTTTTTCTATCCGCCTTTCGGCCAGACGCTGGGTGAGGCGTCGGACGATCAGAAGCTCACGGTCTCACACCGGGGGGCGGCGTTTCGACAATTCCGGGGGTGGCTGGAAGGGCGGTGATTGGCCGTCGTGGTTGGGAGTACGCCGGGCTGAAGCCCGGCGGCTACGGCGCTACGGTGCGACGGCGGCTACGGTGGTCACTTGCTTACGCGTGTAATTCGGCCCGAATCCAACTCCAGAACGTACACGATCCCCAGCGCGGCGACGACGGGCGAGATGCGCGCGACGCCGTTGGGGACATTCACGAACGCAATGTACTTGCCGTCGGGCGACCAGCGCGGATCGACGGCGTCTCCTGTCGGCATGGTCACCACCACTTGCGGCTCGCTGCCATCAGACTTCGCGGTGAAGATCTCCGAGCGGCCGTTTCGCCAGCTCATGAACGCAATCAGGTGGCCGTCGGGCGACCACGTCCCATGCATGCCGTTGGTCGCCACGCGCCGAAGGCCGAGATTGACGAGGCTCATGATGTAAAGGTCGCCGTCCTTGTGCATCAGAATCTGCCCGCCGTCCGGCGAGTATTCGGGAAACCCGTTCGATCCGCCGTTCGTCAGCCGCTCCACATTGCTGCCGTCGGCGTCCATGCGGTACAGGTCGAAGCTCTTGTTGTCGCGATCGGACATGAAGACGATCTGGCGGCCGTCGCGCGACCAGGTCGGCGAGCGGTCGATCGACGGATGCCTGGACAGCGGGCGATCGGTCTCGGTTCCGGCCTCCCGCACATAGATCTCTGAATTACCGTCCCACGACCCCCAGAACGCGATCCAGCGGCCGTCCGGTGAATAGGCGGGCCCACCCTCGTCGCCGGCGCGCGTGGTGACGGGCGTGCGATGGCCGCCGACCAGATCGGCCTGGACCAGATCTGACTGTCCGTTCTGATCGGAGGCGAAGATCAGGCGCCCGCCCGGCGCCCAGTTCGGCGCGCTGTCGTGCACGCTCGATCCGAGGCCCGACTGCGTCCACAGCCACCAGACCGCGGTGACCGCGCCGACGAATGCCGCGACGCCGACCACGAGCAGAATGATCCGCTCGTAATGCGAGCGGAACGGACTGCTCCGGTCCTGCCGGCGTCGCTCCTGTGGCGGGGCCGCCACCGTGTCGCCCGATCCTCGCGCGCCGATCAGCGCCTGATCTGGCGCTCGCGATCGAGTTCGACGATGTCGATCCCGCTCGGCGGCGTGCCGAGGAGGTGCTCGGCGAAGTAGTCGATGCGGCGCCAGTACACGTAGTCGCCCATCGGCCCGTAGGAGTGCGGCTGCCCGGGCAGCAGGATGAAGTCAAAGCGTTTGTTCGCCCGGATCAGCGCGTCCATCACGCGATAGGTGTTCGACGGGTGCACGTTGTTGTCCACGTCGCCGGTCATCAGGAGCAGGTGGCCCTTGAGATTCGACGCGATGTCCTGGTTCTTGTCGATGTCGTACTGGAAGGTCACCTTGCCGTCCTCGGCGGTGACTTCCTTCACGCCATCGTGCTTCTCGCTCCACCACCGGTTGTAGATGGAATTGTCGTGATTCCCGGATTCGGAGATCCCGACTTTGAAGAAGTCCGGGAAGCCGAACATGGCCGCGGCGGTCATGAACCCGCCGCCGGAGTGCCCGTAGATGCCCACGCGCTCGAGATCCACGAACGGGTACCGCTTGGCGAGCTGTTCGACGGCCGCCTTCTTGTCGGGCACGCCGTAGTCGCGCAGGTTGCCGTAGCCGTAGTTGTGGTACCACTTGGACCGCTGCGGATTGCCGCCGCGGTTGCCCACCTCGAGCACGATGAATCCGACGTTGGCCAGCGCCACGTTCAGCTCACGCGGGTTGAACGTCTTGGTGACCGATTCCGTCTGCGGTCCGGGATACACGTACAGGATCACCGGATACTTCTTGGACGGGTCGAAATCGAACGGCTTGTACATCACGCCGTACAGATCCGTGATGCCGTCATCGGCTTTGACCGTGAAGGCCTCCGGGTACTTGAAGCCGGCCTCCAGCAACCGCGAGACATCGGTCTTCTCGAGCTCCATCACCTTGTTGCCCGCGGCGTCGTACAAGACGGATTCGGGCGCCGAGTCGATGCGCGACGAGTTGTCCACGAAGTACGTGCACTTGTCGTTCATCTGCACGCTGTGCGACGCGTTGCCCGGATCGAGCAGCTTCATCGCGCCGGTATCCAGGTTCACGCTGTAGAAATGCTGATAGTACGGATCCTCATTCGGCTCGCGGCCGACGGCGGTGAAATACAGCGTGCGGCTCTTCTCGTCGACGTTCGTGATGCCCGTGGTCACGAATTCGCCGGAGGTGACCTGCCGGATGAGCTTGCCGCTGATGTCGTAGAGGTAATAGTGGCCCCAGCCGTCGCGCTCCGACCAGTGGATGGCCTGTTTGCCGCTGTTGATGAGGCGCAGCGGCTGAATCTCGATGTAGGTGTTCGATCGCTCCGGAATCACCACGCGCGATTCGCCGGTCTTCGTGTCCGCCTCGACGATGTCGATGCGCTTGAGGTCGCGGCTCGTGCGGTTGTAGTAGATCTTGTCGCCGGCCGTTGAAACCCAGCGCGAGACGGTCCCTGCGCCGCCGCCGCGGCCGCCTTGCGGCGTGTCCTGATCGGCGTTATCGGCGTTCTCAAAATACTCGGGCCCCGCGCCCCGCTCCCGTTCGAGGTTGGTCACCGGCGCCGTCGCCAGCGCCATCTGCTGATCCTTGAAGGCCGCGGTCTTGACCTTCAGCGCCTTCTTCGCTTCGAGATCGATGACGTGCAGCTCGGCCTGCGGCTGGGCGTCCTCGCCCGGCATGCCGTACTTGTACGTCTGCAGCGTTGGCCGCGGATTCGCCAGCGCGTTGATCACCCAGAGGTCCGCGACCTTGCGCTGATCCGTGCGCGTCACGGACGCCATCCGGTTGTCCTGCGACCAGGCGAACCCGCCGGCGCTGGTGCGCGGGCCGCCGTACTTCTTGTCCGCTTCGCTCAATTGCTGATTGCCGCGGCCGCCGCCCTGCTGCGTCGTCTCGTCAACCTGCACGTCCTGCTGCTGGTCCTGGTTGCCCGCGCCGCCGCCGCGGCCAAAGCCGTAGTTGCGCTCGCCGTCGGTCGTCAGCTGCGTTTCGACAATCGAGGGATCCGCGGCATTCTTCTTCGCCTTCTCGAAGTTCTCCGCGTCCATCATGAACAGGTTGTAGTTGCGCGAATAGAGCACGTATTTCTTGTCCGGCGAGACCGTCGCCCAATTCGGATTGCCGGACGTCTCGGGCTTGTACTTGTCGTTGAGCACGACGGTCTGTGTGGCAACGTCGTACTCCAGCCACCACGTCGTGTTCTGCACCGGCGCCGCGCCGCCGGGCGCGCCCTGCCGGCCGCCCTGCTGCCCGCCCCGGCCACCACCGCCGCCTCGTCCGGCGCCGCCACCCTGCCCGCCGCCGCGGCCCTGATCCTGCGTCTGCGTCATGCCCGTGAGCTCTTCACCCGCGGCGTTCTCGACCTTGGCATCGCGCGGCAGCGAGACGCTGAAGCGGAACTTCGTATCGTTCTCGAAGAACCGCACGGTCGAAATCGGCAGATGCTGCGCGTCGTACGGCGTGCGCAGGATGCGCGTCAACTGCGCCGCCATTTTCGCGTTGTCAAAGAGCGGCGTCTTCGTCTTCTTGACGGGATCCACGATCCACCACCGGTGACCGGCCGGCGTCTCGTAGTCGTACCAGAAGCGATCGCTGAACTCGAGCCAGTGCGGCGTCACCGAGGTCGAGAAGACGTACTTCCCGACCTTGGCGGCGGTCCACCGCGAGGCGAGATCGTAGTTGGCCTTGGGCAATTCACGTTCGGCTAACGTCGCCGCCGGCGCCATCGCCGGCGCGCCAAAATACGTCGCGGCCAGGGGCACGGCGGTGATCACGAGGGCGAGGACAAGGGACACGCGGATCAGTGGCTTCATGGGCGCTCCTCAATTACGGGCGAGGGTGAATATACAGGCCCAGGGGTCCATGGTCCAACCGCCTCCGCCGAACAGTCGCTTCGCTCCTGGCTGCGGCGAGTCCGCCGAAGCTGCGAGCCGCGCGACCGTCAGCGAAGGCGGAGGGCTCGGTCCATGAATTGAAGGGGGCGCTCCGTTATCGTCGCCCCACCATGCAAAAACGGCCTCGACTGCTCGCCGCGGGCCTTGGGGTCGCTGTTCTGGGCGCTGTCACGTCCGGGCAGATCATGCAGCGCCCGCCCCTGGGAACCGGCACCGGCGCGATTTCCGGCGTCGTGATCGACGCACTCACCCAGAAGTCGCTCGCGGGCGCGATCGTCTCGTTGAATCCATCGGCGCCCAATGGGGCGCCTCCATCGGAACTCCCTCCATTGGGCCTTCGGCAGATCGCCGATGAGCTGGGCCGATTCCTGTTCGCCGACCTCCCGGCCAACACCGGATATTCCATCACCGCCACCAGGCCCGGCTACTTCGACGGCGCCTACGGACGCCGCGGACTTCCAGACTCAGGGACGACCGGGGCCCGGCGCATCACCCTGCTGGACGGTCAGTGGTTCCGCGACGCGCGCGTCGAACTCACGCCGCCGTCGGCGATCAGCGGCACCGTGCGCGACGAGTCTGGCGAGCCGGTGGTCGCCGTGGCCGTGCGCGTGTTGGCGGAGATCTACGTCGCCGGCACGCGGCACGTCGCCTCCAGCACCGGAGTGCTGACGGATGATCGCGGCGTCTACCGCATCGCGAACCTGGCGCCCGGCCGTTACATCGTGTCGGTGCCGTCGGTGCAATACGCCGTTCCTGCAGGCCTCACTGACTATGAAATCTCCGGCACGACCGCCGATGCCGTCGCCGCCGACGAAGCCGCAGGGACGGGGATCCGTATGCGCCGCGATCCGACCGTCGCGATCGACGCATCGAGCAAGCTCGTCGTGATGCCGAACGCCCCGCCGCCGATGCCGTCGGCGTCGGGACAAGCCCAGGTCTATCCAACCGCCTTCTACCCTGCCGCGCGTACGTTGACCGACGCAGCCGTGATCGCCCTCAAGCCTGGTGAATCGCGTCTGGCGGTGGACGTCACGCTGAAGCCGGTCGCTGCCGTCCGCATCTCGGGGCGTCTGGATGGGCCGGCCGAAGCGATCGGCGGCATGACCGTCCGGTTATTGCCTGCGGGATCCGAGAGCCTTGGCCGAGGCAGCGAAGCGGCCACTGCACTCGTCAAGGGCGACGGCACCTTCACGCTGGTGAACGTCCCGGCCGGGACCTACACCGTGTTTGCGAGCCGATCGATCTCGGAATACCAGGTTCGGACATCGATCACGACGGGGAACGTCTGGAATCCGCCCTCGCCGCCGGGACAGAGAATGGGATCGTTTTCCAATAGTGCGGTCGCTTCAGGACCGTCCGGGACGGTCTTCTCGAACGCCACGCTGTCAGGCAATGGGCGCTATCAAGCCAGACAACCGCTGGTGGTGGGCGCCCGGGACATCAGCAATCTCGTCGTCACCATGCAGGCCGGAGCGACCATGAGCGGGCGCATTGAGTACGACATGAAAGTCGTGCCGCCGTCCCCCATATTCGCGTCGATCGTCGCGGAGCCCGCGAATGGCGATCCCACGCTTGGCCAGCCCCGGTCGGCGACGCCGGGGCCGCGAAGCGAGAGCGGTCCGGCCACGTCGTTCACGCTGCAGGGCCTGATGGCAGGCGGCTATCTGCTCAGACCACTCGCGGGTTCGGCGGTGAAGTCGATTATGTGGGAGGGCCGCGACTACACCGACGTGCCGTTTGACATGAGCTCCGGCGGCGATGTCGCCGGTGTCGTGATCACATTCACGGATCAGACGACGACGATCTCGGGCGTCATCCGCGATCAAGAGGGACGGCCGGTCGCAGGCGGGGCCTTCGTCGGCTTTCCCGTCGACCGCGCGCGCTGGTCGAATTACGGCTTGCAGCCCACGCGCCTGCGCTCCGGGCTGGCGTCCACGACGGGCACGTTCAGTCTTCGGGGGCTGCCGGCCGGCGAGTACTTCCTGATCGCGGTCAATGACGATCACGTCAACGGCTGGAAAGACCCGACGTTTCTCGAAGCGGCGTCACGAGTGGCGACGCGCTTCACGTTCGCCTGGGGCGACACGAAGACGCAGGATCTGACGTTGCAGGTAATCAAGTGATCCGTCGTGGGCTCACTGCGGCCGT
>DASUGC010000164.1:0-8099 GCA_036274235.1 Vicinamibacterales bacterium | reverse complement strand
GTCGAAGGTCGCTACGCTCGGGGCCTCTTCATTAGTTGCGTGTGGGGCCCCACCCCCACGCGCGCTCGCGGCTCTTCTCTTTACGCTCGCTGGCCGCCGGCCACTCGCAGCCGCTCGCCGGACGCTCGGCGCCCTCGCTACGCTCGGGGCCTCGCGGTGTCAGTACAGATGGCTTCCCATTGTTCGGGGGTCAGAGCCAGCGGCCAGTACTTCTTTCGCAACGTAATTACGCGACCAATGTAATCCGACTTCGGAAACTCCCTGGCGAGCAGCCGATCGCGTAGTCGTCGAATCTCGAAGCGGTATAGATCGCTCAACTGATCGCGGACGAGCCGCGGATGCGTGCCGGGCGTCGGTGCGAGGCCGAAGCCTGGCAGGCCCTCGATTAGTTCCGGCGGATAGATCCAAGTCGCCATGATGGCAGCACGCCTGTCGATCGTAGCGTGAGTACGACGGCGATCGCCGCCGAGATCGCCTGCGAGGCGCTCATCGGATCGAACGTGAAGTCCAGCTGGCCGTGCTCGCCGGTTGTCACGTCCCACCAGAAATTCATGAGTGCGTGCAGGAAGATCGCCGGCCAGAGGCTCTGCCGGCGCCAGGCCACCCAGGCGAACAACGCGCCGCCGGCCGCGTACGGCACCACGTACTTCAGGGAAGCCGGCAAGGCGTACGCGGGGTAGCCGCTCAGCAGGCCCAGGAGCTGCAGATCAACATGCCGCAGATGCGCCAGCCCGAACAGCAGGGAGCTGACGATCAACGCCCACGCCACAGACCAGCCGCACCGGCGGATGAGGAGCGTGAACACAAATCCGCGGAAGAGCAATTCCTCCGCAAATGGCCCCAAGAGTGAGCTGCCGGCAATCAAGTCGGGGTTGAGCGGCTTCCTCGGCAGTGCGATCGCGGCCGCCGCCATCGGCAGCGTCGCCAGCACCGCGAATGCCAGACCGCTCGCGATTCCGCCCCCGATCTCGATCGCCCGAAGGGCTGACCGGCCGGTATCCCGATACAACAGCCAGGACATCGCCAGGCAGGGCAAGGCCAGCACCGCGAACTTCAAGGCGCCTTCGAACGCATACGCGTCCATCCAGCGCCCGAATCGCATCGAGAGCACCCAGTACGCTTTCAAGCAGACGTACGTCGTCAACAGGATCCAGACGCTGCCGCGCATTTTCGTGACGCCCGCCGCCGTACCCGTCGTACCTGTCGTACCCGTCGTAGCGCCTCCCCTAAAGCAAAACGCCCGGCAACCAAAGCTGCCGGGCGTTGACTGCTGCCTTCTGACTTCCTATTGCGCGCCTGCTTTTATGTTCGGCGCCACAGACAGATACATCGCGTTGAACAGGAACTTGTAGTTCCCGAGCGGCTGCGAGCGGAACATCAGATCGTTGCCGAACAGGAACAGGCGGCCCTGGCCGATGTTCGTATCCACAATCTCGATGCCCTTGTCGAGGAAACGCTGGCCCCACGCCCAGCCGCTGCGCAACGGCTCCGGACTGTTGAACCATCCGACGACGCGAACGGGAGGCGCGCCGGCGGCGGCCGTGTTGATCTTCCAGACCGGGCTGTTGTCGAAAAAGATGTCCACCTTGTCGCCGTAGCCGTGCGCGAGCGGGTTCTTGGGATCAACGGCGATCTGCAGCACCGATCCGGGGACGTAGTAGTCGTTACCGAGTCCCGTGCCGTCGGCCTTCACCAGGTGATTGGTCAACGGCAGCTTGAACTGCTGAATCGCACCCGACGCACCGCTGCCCACCGCGACGATGGTGCCGCCCTGCTCGAGGAATTCAAGAATCCTGGCCTGCGTGGCCGCTGTAATGCTGCCGCGCCGGCGCGTGTATTCGTCTTCCCACGGAATCGGCGCCGGGCGATCGTCCTTCGGATCCTTGACGCCCTGTCCGCCGCCGGCGCCCTGTCCGCGCCCGCCGCCAGCGCCGCCACCGCGACCGCCGCCTGCGCCCGCCCCGGCTGCACCGCCGCCAGCCGCGGCACCAGCCGCGCCCGCACCGGCGACAGCCGCGCCGGCATCGCTGCCGGCGCCCGCGCCCGCGCCGCCGCCGCCACCGCGTCCGCCGCCGCCGCTGAAGCAGGCGTCGATGCACAGCAGCACGTCGTACTTGGCGCGGAGGTTGCCGGCATCGAGCATCGGCGGAAACACCTGTTCGAACTTGAATTCGAAGTTCTCCAGCGCCAGACGCGTCCAGCCGGCCGAGACGTTGCCGCCGTACTGATCGACGATACCGATCCGCAGCGGCTTCAAATGCGAGACGGTTCCGGTTGGTGCCGTGGCCGTGCTTGTAAAGTTGGTGCCGATCTCGGTCGCGACTTTCTGAATGTTGGCGCGCGTGGATGCCTTGCTGGCGACGTACCACGTGCCGTAGCCCATCGGGCCGTTGAAGACCCACGACACGTCCTCGCCCGCCGCCAACAGGCGGTTGACTGCGATGAAGTTGTCGGTGGCCTGGTGGCTGAAGTAGTAGCCGGCCACGGCCTGCGTGCCCGAGATTCGTTCAACGCGGCCCGTGAGCAAATCGTACAGATCGCGCGCACTGTTCCGCTCGCGCTCCGACGATCCCGGAAAGTTCTGCGCCGTGAACATCTGCCCAGGATTCTCATTCTGGGGCGTCACGCGCTCGGTTGTCTGAGTCTGCTCGGCGATCGGCTCCGGCGCCTTGATCGTGCCCGCCGGCGGCTTCGCGAAGTCCGTCAGTTTCTTCAGCGGCATGTTCGCGGGCGGCGCATCGAGGATGCGATCGAACTGCACGCCCATCTGGTACGCGAGCGTGTAGCCGGCGTTGTCATAGGGCGGCGTCGGCCGCGCACCGGGGTACGGAATGTCATCCGGATGATCCTGCGGCTCGAACATGTCCATCACGTGCGGCCGGAACGACTGCGCGGCCAGCACGACGAGCGAATTCGCGGGATACTGCCTGTTCCCGATGGAGAACGGCGCCGTGGCCTGATGAATGGTGATGCCTGATTTGAACAGCGCATTCACGAAGCGAATCGCCGCGCCAAAGTCGGGCGCGTCCGACGGCATGACCCAGGCGCGCGGATCGCGATGCTGAGGCGCCCGCAGCGCGTCGTAGAACGCGGCGCCGCTGCAGCCACCACCGCCGCCCCCGCGCCCACCGCCGCCACCACCGCCCGCGCCTCGGCCCTGTGCACCAGCGCCCGCGCCCTGCGCGCCAGCGCCCGCGCCGGCCGCACCACCCGCGACGGCGACGATGCTGACGCCGGTGCCGCTGCCTTGGCCCGCCCCTGCCGGCGCCGCCTGGCCTCGCCCGCCACCGGCCGCCGTGAACTCCGCGCAGATCTTCTCGGTCTTGTGCGGCGTGAACGTCCAGTGGTCTTCACTGCCCCACTTCATCTCGTCCCGGCCCATCTGATAGATGCGGAAGTTGTTCACTTCGCGATACCGCGACGCAAAGTCCAGCACCGCGCGGTTGGCCGTGATCGAATACTCGATCGACTGCCGGAAGTGCCACGGCTGCGGCTCGATCCGCCAGAACCAGCTGCGCTCGGCAATCGCGAACTGCCGATTGAACGGAATCGCGCTCGGCGTCGGATTTCCGATGGTCTCCGTCAGGATGCCGATCTGATTATGGAAATACGCGGTCGTCCGGAGTCCGCCGTTCCACCACGTTGAGTACGACGACCCCTTCAGGCTGACGACGCCCGGCTTGCCTTCTTCGATGAAACGCGTCTGCATGATCGCGCCGATCAGATCGGTCGCGGCCGCGATACCGGGATGGAAGTTGAAGTTGAACGGATCGCGGAACGGCGGCGCATACATCACCGATCCGCTGGGGCCGGTCTGGTGATGGTTGTACATGATCTGCGGGAACCACTCGCGATACATCACGCGGCTGATGTTGGTGGTCTCTTTCAGCGCGTTCATGTACGAATCGCGGTTGTCGTCGTGGCCCGCGTAGAAGTTGTACTGAATCGGCGTACCCCCGCCGCCATGCTTCATGTAG
Source organism: Vicinamibacterales bacterium (assembly GCA_036274235.1). Classification (GTDB taxonomy): domain Bacteria; phylum Acidobacteriota; class Vicinamibacteria; order Vicinamibacterales; family SCN-69-37; genus DASUGC01. The sequence goes on along the minus strand of DASUGC010000164.1, from coordinate 4,122 downwards.
CCGTCCACCACCAGGTCCTGCCCATCCGGATTGACCGGACAGAAGAGGACGATGACGTCGTTCAGGAAGCGCATGGTCTCTTCGTCAGTCCGCGCGACCATCTGATAGACCATTTCCATCAACTGCTGCGCGCCCAGCACTTCACTGGCGTGCAGGCCGCCGTCGATCCACACGACGGCTTTCCCTTCCTTGGCCAGCGCGCGGGCCTGGTCGTCCGTGAGCGGGCGCCCGTCCGGGCCTTCGTTCAGCGACAGGCTGCGTGAAATCTGCTTGTAGCGCGCGATGTTTTTCCAGTTGTCCGGTGACGTGACCGTCGCGAGCACCATCGTCCGCCCCATCGACGTCGGGCCGATGTCTTCGATGTGGATGCGGTCCGACTGCGTCGCCAGCTTCTTCCAGTACGGCACCAGTTGCTGGTAGTTGGCGAGGAAGTAGTCATCGCCAAGGTTGTGGCCCCATTCCTGTTTGGGCGTGGTGATCTTGGCATCGACCGGCGCCTTGCTGCTGTCGACATACTGCGACTGCGCGCCCACCATCCGGCCGCCGGCGCCAGGCGCCAGGACAACCATCAGCACGATGGACAGAAACAGCCACGGACGGTAGTTCAGAACTTTGCGCATTACTGGATCCTCCGGACATGCGGGGGCGGGCACCCCCACAACCGCTAAACGATAGCAGAAACGCGCCGGGCGGCGGCCAGTGACGCGCCCAGGCAGATGAGCCCGGCGATGTCCGCCATCGGCGCCGGGTGAAACAACAGCACACCGCCGAGAACGGCGAGCACGCGCGCGGTCATGGAACCGCGTCCGATGGCCCAGCCACCCAGTCCCATCGCCAATCCGCCGACCCCGACCGCCGCCGTCACCGCGCTCATGACGATATCGAGCCAGCTTCCGCCCAACAGGAGACCGATGCCGCGCGGGTCGAGCGTAAACGCAAACGGCACGAGAAACGCCGGCAGCGAGTACTTCCACGTCAGCATCATCGTCCGGAACGGCCGGCCGCCCGTGAGCGCGGCCGCGGCGAACGGCGCGAGCGCCGTGGGCGGACTGACCTCGGACAGCACCGCGTAGTAGAAAATGAACATGTGCGCCGCTGCCGGCGCGACGCCCACCGTCGTCAACGCGGGCACGACCATCACGGCCGAGATGATGTACGACGCCGTCACGGGGACGGCGAGTCCCAGAATCCAGACAGCAAGAGCCGAGAAGATTACGGTCAGCGTCAGGGATCCACTCGCGAGGCCGACGATGAGTCCGGCCGCTTTCAGGCCGAGCCCGGTCAGCGTCACCACGCCGACGATGACGCCGGCGACAGCGGTCGTCGCCACGACGGACAGGACATCTTCCCCGCCTGCCGCCAGCGCTCCGGCCAGACGCCGCGGTCCGAGCCACAGCTCCCGTCCCATCGCAAAACTCAACGCGACGGCCGCAAGCGTGGCCCAGAACACCGCGCGAAATGGAGACAGGCCGACGGCCATCAGGACGGCGACAACGAGCAGGCTGGTGAAGTGGAGGTAGTGCGCAGGTAATGGCTTAACCGTTTCCGTCGTTTCCGTCGTTCTCGTCGTTCTCGTCGTTCCCGTCGTTCCCGTCGTTCCCGTCGTTCCCGTCGTTCTCGTCGTTCTCGTCGTACCCGTCGTACCTGTCGTACCCGGTCCCGTGTCCCCTTCGATCATTAGTCCAATGGACAAGTAGTACAAGATCGTCGGCATCGTCGCCATGACGAGCACCTGCAAGTACGAGATGCGCAAGTACTCGGCGATGAGAAAGGCCGCGGCGCCGAGTGTTGGCGGCGAGAGCAGCGCGCCGATGCCGGAGGCGGCGAGCATCGCGCCTGCGGTGTCGGGTGCGAAGCCGACGCGCCGCATCACAGGCCATGCCACGGAGCCCAGCGTCACCGTCGTCGCGACGCCGCTTCCGGACACCGTTCCCAGGAGAAAGCCCGCGAGCGTGACCGACCGCCCCGCCGATCGCGCCGCGTTGCCGCTGCGCGAGAACGACATGGCGAAATTCAGGAAAAATGTTCCCGCGCCCGATCGCTCCAGCACGGCGCCGTAGATGCTGAAGAGAATGATGTACGTGACCGCCACGTCGAGCGGCACTCCGTAGATGCCCTCCAGCGTCATGTACAGGTTTCCGACCAGCCGCCCCAGGTCGTAGCCGCGATGTGAGAGTCCGGCGAGACCAATTGAGGCCAGCCAGGGCCCCGCCAGGGCATACACGAGGAACGCGGCGGCGGACGCCGGCAGAATCCATCCGGTTGTCCGGCGCGCGGCTTCGAGCACGACGGTGATGGCCACGACACCGGCGATGACGTCGCCAGTGGCAGGGTTTGCGGCGCGATACAGGAACGGCTCCCCTTGAACCAGCGGCCATCCCAGGCTGAACAACGCCGCGAGGACCCACACCATGTCCATCAGCGATCCGGACCGCCCTTTCATCGGATGGGCGCGGAAGATCGCCCACATCGCGATCAGCAACATCAACGGGCGATAGACCTGCGGGCTGATGACGATGAGCACCCAGATCAATGAGAGGACGCTGAGTGCGAAAGTAAACACCGCGGGCACGGGGGGATTATTATCCTTTGCCCATGCCGCAATCCCTGCGCTTCGCCCTCCGTCGCTGGCGTACCCGGCCCGGCCTCGCCATCGTCGCCATTGTGATTCTGGCGATCGGCATCGGCACCACCACGGCGATGTTCTCGCTCGTGAACGCCGTGCTGCTCACGGAAGAACCGTGGCCGCACGCGGATCGGCTCGTGCGGATCTTCGCGGTGCAGCCGCAACAACGGAACAGCCCCGCGTTTGCCGCCACGTGGAACCGTGGAGATCTGGGATGGGCGTCGTGGCGCGATGTGCAGCGCGCGCCGTTCGTGGCGGACGCCGCCGCCTGGCTCCCGGACCAGCAAATCGTCGGCGACAATCAGACTGAGCTGGTGCAGGCGATGTACGCCTCCTCCACGCTGCCCTCGCTGCTCGGCGCGCGGCCGGAGGCCGGACGATTCTTCACGGCTGAGGAAGACGAGGCCGACAGCGGCACCGTCATCATTTCCCACCGGCTGTGGGCGCGGCTCTTCGGGTCCGATCCGGACGTCGTCGGCAAGGTGACGCTTGTCACGCGGCCGGGCAGTCCCGCCGCCGCGGCAAGCCGCAGGGCGATCGTGGGCGTCCTGCCGGCGGGACTCGTGTTTCCCGGCGACGAGCCGGATATTCTCCTGCCGATCGGCGTTCACAAATACAACGGCAGTTTTGCGCCGAATCGATTCCTGAAAGTGATCGCGCGGCTCGAGGCCGATGCCGACGTCGGCGCCGTCGCCAGCGCGGTGGAACCGCTCGTGCGCCGCGAAGAACCGGCCGAGCGCCGCACGAGCCGCGTGGTGACCCTGCGTGAGGATCGCGTCGGGATCGGCGACGCGTCGTTGTGGCTGATGTTCGCCGGCGCGGCGCTGCTGCTGGTGGTCGCCTGCTCGAACGTGGCGGGCCTGCTGCTGAGCGATGCGCGGTCGCGACGGCATGAAACAGCCGTGCGCCTCGCGTTGGGCGGCAGCCGATTCGCCATCCTTCGCGCGCTGATGGTTGAACATGGGGTGCTGGCGATTGTCGCGGCCGTTGCCGGCGTGCTACTGGCTTCCTGGCTCATTCCCGTGCTGAGCGCGCTGGCGCCCGCGGGTTTGATCGGCGATCAAGCTGTCAGGCTTGATCCGCGCATCGCGGGGTGGGCGATCGCTGCGTCGATCGTGACGACGCTCGTTGCGGGACTCGTGCCTGCCACCACCATTTCGTCAGCGAGGCCCACCGATTCGCTCAAGGGCGGCGCGCGCGAGCTCACGCGCGGCAGCCGCTGGCGGCATCGCTCAATCGTGGCGGCGCAATTCGGGCTCGCGCTGGTCCTGCTCGTGGGGGCGGGACTCTTCGGAGAAACGCTGATCCGGCTGGGCCGGCGGCCGCTGGGTTTCTCGCCGGAAGGCGTGGTCATTGTCGGGGTATCGCAGACGCGTCCGGGACCAGCGCCGCCGATCAGCCCCGAAGAACGCGAGCGATTGCGGCAGGACTACTACGCCGTACGCCGGGACGGAGACATCGTCGCGCTGAACCGGCTGTTGTACGGACCAGTCTGG
>DASUGC010000163.1:0-35589 GCA_036274235.1 Vicinamibacterales bacterium | reverse complement strand
GGGCGTCCGGAAAAACGAGTCCCGGCCTCGTTTTCCGCCCGAGCCCCGGCCTCGTTGCCGAGGCTTCTGTCCCAGCGCGACTGCCGGAACACCTTCGTCATGTCGATCGATTCGGCCAGCACGATGGGACTGATCGCGTCGAAGAAGGCGAGATGATCGCGGCCGACGAAGCGCGCGATGTCGGCCGACAGCGAGCCCGACGTGAGCGGCCCGGTCGCGACGATGACCGGGGACATGTCATCGGGAGGAGGAATCTGAGCAATCTCCCGCCGCTCGACCGTAATCAACGGGTGGCCCAGGATGGCCGCGGTCACGCCTTTTGAGAATTCGTCACGGTCGACAGCCAGCGCCGCGCCCGCCGGCACGCGCACCCGGTCGGCCTCGCGCATGATGAGCGATCCCAGCCGGCGCATCTCTTCTTTGAGCAGCCCGACGGCGTTGTCCAGCTTGTCACCGCGGAAAGAATTGCTGCAGACGAGTTCGGCCAGCCGATCCGTCTTGTGCACGGCCGTCGGCACGGCCGATCGCATCTCGTACAGCACGACCGGCACACCCATCCCGGCAGCCTGCCACGCGGCTTCAGAGCCAGCGAGACCTCCACCGATGATGTTTACAGTCACCAAAGTCCGAAGTCAGACTTGCCCTCAGGCCTCTGCCGGCGTGAGTTCCTCAGACCGTACATAGTCGCATTCTTCATTGCTGCAGATGAGCTGACGTCCGTGGCGTTTGGTGATCTTTTCGGTCAGGAACGGCCGGCCGCACTTGGGGCAGGGCTCCAGGATGGGCTTGTTCCACAGCGTGAAGTCGCACTTCGGATAGTTGGCGCATCCGTAGAACACCTTGCCGCGGCGGGATTTCCGGACGACGACGTCGCCGCCGTCTTTCGGGCAGACGACGCCCGTGGATTCGAGTTTGACGTAGCGGCAGTCCGGATAGCCGGTGCACGCCGTGAACTCGCCGAAGCGGCCGTGCTTGATCACGAGGTTCTTGCCGCAGTTGGGGCACTTTTCCTCGAGGATTTGATCGGGCTTCGCCGCGCTCATCCCCTGCTTGGTCGCGATGATCTTGCGCGTCGTCTTGCACTCCGGATAGCCGGTGCAGGCCAGGAACATGCCGAAGCGGCCGCGCTTGACCACCATCGGGCGCCCGCAGTTTTCGCATGTTTCCTCGAGCTCTTCCGCCGGAGCCTCGGCCGGCTCGAGCTCGCGCGTATTGTCGCAATCCGGGTAGCGGCTGCAGGCGAGGAAGATGCCGAACTTGCCGGCTTTTTCGACCATCTCGCCCTTCCCGCACTTGTCACACGTCTCGCCGGTCGGCTGCCCTTCCTTGAAGTTGGGCATTTCCTTGGCGGCGCGCTTCAGGTCCTTCTTGAACGTCTTGTAGAAGGTGGCCAGCGTTTCCTCGTAATCGGCCTTGCCCTGCTCGATCTCGTCCAGTCGATCTTCCATGCGCGCGGTGTATTCCACATCGAGGATGTCGTCGAACACCGGATGCAGCAGCTTGTCCACGAGCCGGCGTCCGAGAATCGTCGGCCGGAACTTGCCTTCGATCTTGTTCACGTACTCGCGCGCCTGCAGCACCGAGATGATCGACGCGTAGGTGCTCGGCCGGCCGATGCCGTCTTCTTCGAGAGCCTTGACGAGGGACCCTTCGTTGAATCGCGGCGGCGGCTGCGTGAATTTCTGTTCCGGCTTCAGCTCCTGGAGCTCCAGCTTCTGCCCTTCCGCCAGCGCCGGCAAGACGCCTGACTGCGGCTGATCGTCATCGGACTCCTGCGCGCCGGCTGCCGGCGTCGTCGGCTGTTCCGTGCGTTCGCTTTCTTCCGCTTCGGTGTTGCCCTGTCCGTACACGGCCAGCCAGCCCGCAAACTTCGGCACGGAGCCCTTGGCGCGGAACAGGTAGTCACCCGCGGTGATCTCGGCCGTGGTGTCGTCGAAGAGCGCCGGCATCATCTGGGATGCGACGAATCGATTCCAGATCAAGCGATAGAGGTAGTACTGATCGGGCGTCAGAAACGCGCGAACCGATTCCGGCTCGTAGGCCATCGACGTCGGGCGGATGGCTTCGTGGGCGTCCTGCGCGTTCGCCTTCACCCGGAACTTGTTGGGTTCTGCCGGGACGTATGCGTCGCCGAACTGCTTCTGGATGTGCTCGCGGACCTCTGTCAACGCCTGATCCGCCACGCGTACCGAATCGGTTCGCATGTAGGTAATCAGGCCAATAGGCGCTTCTTCACCCGGCAGCTCGATGCCTTCGTACAACTGCTGCGCGACCATCATCGTCTTCTTGACGGGGAAACGCGACGCCTGCTGCAGCTTGCTGGTAATGAACGGCGGTACGGCGTTCTTCTTCCGCTCCTTCTGGGTGACGGACGTCACCACGAACGATGCGCGCTCCAGGTCGGAAAGGACCTGCCTGGCTTCGGCCTCGTTGCGGACCTTAATCGCCCCATCGCCCTTGCGCATGAGCCGGGCGTCGAACTCCGGCGGCACATCGGCCAGCAGCCTCGCGGTCACGTGCCAGAACTCTTCCGGCACGAACGCCTCGATTTCGCGCTCGCGATCGCAAATCAGCTTGAGCGCGACCGATTGCACGCGGCCCGCGCTCAACCCGCGCCGCACCTTGTCCCAGAGAATCGGGCTGATCTTGTAGCCAACCAGGCGATCGAGCACGCGCCGGGCCTGCTGCGCGTCCACCATCTTCATGTTGATGTCGCCCGGGTGCTGCATGGCCTCGAGAATCGCCTTCTTGGTGATCTCGTTGAACATCAACCGGCGGATCTTCTTCTTTGAGCCGGTGAGCGACTGCGCCAGGTGCCAGCCAATCGCCTCGCCTTCGCGGTCAGGGTCGGTCGCGACATAGACCACGTCCGACGACTTGGCGGCGTCCTGCAACTCTTTCACGAGCTTCGCGCGAGTGGGAATGACGACGTACTCGGGCTCAAAGCCGGCATCCACGTCCACGCCGAGCTTGCTCTTCGGCAGGTCGCGAACGTGCCCCATCGACGCGACGACCTTGTAGTCGCGGCCCAGGTATTTGTTGATCGTCTTCGCCTTCGCCGGCGATTCGACGACGACTAGCGCCTTCGGCATGCGTGTCCTTTCACTTCCTCGTCTTGACCTCGCGGGCAGCCCGGGAGCCCGCTCCGCTCAGCCGGACAAACTGACCACCAGGTGTCCTGGCCACCCGGCCAGACAGCTCGTGCAATGACAAATCCGTGAGCAAATCGGGCACAGTCCGGCCAGTGACTCCGGCCAGCTGATCAGCGGAATAGAGCTCGCCCTCAGCCATGTTGGCCTCTAAGTCACTCAATTGCAAGTGGTTGAGGGAATCAGCCGTCCGGGCCTGAGCCTGACGGGGCCAATTCAGCTCGTCCAGCACGTCCTCCACACTCTCGACCAATCTGGCGCCCTCCTTTAAAAGAGCGTGGCATCCACGGTGCATTCCCGCCAGGGTCCCGCCCGGAACGGCCATCACCGACCGGTTCTGATCCAGCGCCTGGTTGGCCGTTATCAGGGACCCACTGTCCTCGCTGGCCTCTACGACAATCGTGCCGCGGGAAAGGCCGCTGATGATGCGATTGCGCATGGGGAAATGCACCCGATGCGGAGGCGAGTCGGGCGGCAATTCCGTGACGATGGCGCCCGTCCGGGCGATGCGTCGAGCCAGACCCTCGTTGGCGGCCGGGTAGATGCGACCCAGCCCCGAGCCTAGCACAGCCACGGTCATACCCCCTCCCTCCAGGGCGCCCTCGTGGGCCGCCGTGTCGATGCCCCTGGCCAGTCCGCTGACAATCGTCATCCCGGCTTCGGCCAGGCCGCGCGCCAGTCGCCGGGCCACCTCGATGGACGCGGGCAAGGCGTCGCGGGAGCCTACGATGGCGACGCAGGGGCTGCTCAAGGCCTCCGTTGCCCCATCAATCCAGAGCACGACCGGCGGATCGGCGATCTCGCGCAAGTAGTCCGGGTAGGTTCGTTCAAGGGTCGAGAGAACGCTTGCGCCAAGGTCCGCGGTCTGGCGGAGCGCCAGGCCGGCGGCCTCCCACGCCTGTTCGAGGGCGTCAGGCCGCCGGGCGCGTGTTTTCCACATGAGACCGGCGATCACATCGAGCGCCAATCCCGGCGGGCTGTCAGCGAGGACCATCTTGGCGTAACGGGCGGGCAAGCTATTCATCCCGCCGCTGAGCAGCGAGATGGCGACCAGGGCGCGCAAATCGGGGTTCTCGTCGTTGCCGATGGGGGGAGTTGGGCCGGACATTGTTGTGCGGGGGTTGCAGCGGGCATGCCAGCCGACAAAACTGAGGGGTCAGCCAGGATCGCCGCCCGTGGTGACAGTTTTGCAGATCGTTTCGGCAACGGGATCGTTTCGGAAACGAGGGTACGCCTGGGCGGAAACAGCAGTATATTGACGGGAAAGGCAGGCATCATGACCAAGCAACTCGGGCTTATTGCCTTGGTTCTCATCGGGCTGTCGGCGCCAGCATTGGCCGACAAACGCGGCGACGCGAAAGCCCAGGTGTCCTGGGGCATCACGGTGGCCCAGAAGGGCCTCTGGAAAGAAGCGACCCAGCAATGGGAAAAGGCGACGGCGATCGATCCGACCTACGCCTCGGCTTGGAATAATCTCGGGATCGGCTACGAACAGCTCGGCCGATTCGACGAGGCGCGCAAGGCGTACGAGAAGGCGCTCGAGCTCGAGCCGAACAACACCTACATCCGCGGCAACTACGATCAGTTCAGGGAAATTTATGACCGCCAGAACCGCCGTCGCGTGCGGTAGCCTCGCGCTTGCCCTGGCCTCCGCCGGCTGCCTGAGTTTTTACGAGGTGGTCGTCGAGACACCGATCCGCGCCAAACTCGACGTCTCGTCGTTTCAGCGCGTGCTGGTGGCCGGTTTTGTGACCGGAGGCAGCCGCAGCATCGATCCCAACACGGAAACGGCGCGACTCCTGCGGAGCCAGCTCCGGACGAAATCGGACCTGAAGATCATCGATGCCGACGTCATTGACCTCGTCGAGATCTATGACAAGCAGCGTTCAAAGCCCGCACCCGAGAAACCCGATGAAGTCCGCGTGAAGGACGAGCGTGACATTCAGGATTACGAGGCCATCCTGAAAGACGAGAACTTCTGGAAGTCCATCGGGGAGGAGTACAACAACCCGCTGATCATCACGGGCTCGGTGCTCTTCACGGATGTGTCGCGGTCCGGAATGGTGTCCAAGCTCCAGAGCTATACCGACTCCATGGGCCGGCCCGCGTACGAAGAAAAACGGGAGTTCGCGAACCTCCGCGGCTACGCACTCACGCCGAAATTCATCTTCATCGACGGACGCACGGGCGCTCAGCTCTACTCCGAGGGCTTCTACGAGGAATCGCTCTATTCCGAGACCCAGAACACCCCGGCGCTGTCGTCGTACTTTGAGCTGATGGACAAGCTCCTGCCGGCATTCCTGAACACCCTGAGCACGCAGAAGATCCAGGGCACCCGGGTCCTGCTGGTCAAATAGACGAGGCCGGGGCTCGTTTTCGAGCAAATCCAGCGGAAACGAGCCCCGGCCTCTTGTGCTATCGTTATATGTTCTGGCTGCCGCAAGAGAGGTGGCCGGGCAGGTTCTCTCACGGGGAGCATCCAGACATGTTCGCGATAGTTGAAGCTGGCGGCCGGCAGGAAAAGGTCGCGCCAGGCGCGCTCGTCATCGTCGATCATCTCGACGTCCAGGCCGGGTCAGAGGTCACATTCGACAAGGTCCTGCTGGTGGAAACGGCGGACGGCGGCTTCGTCGCCGGCACCCCGTACGTCACCGGCGCCTCGGTGACCGGCGTCGTGGAAGCGCAAACGCAGGGCAAGAAGGTCGTGGTCTTCAAGACGAAGCGCCGCAAGGGCTATCGAAAGACGCAGGGCCACCGGACGCAGCAGACCAGGATCCGCGTCCAGTCCATCAATCTTTAGGTGAAAGTCGCGTGACGGCCGTGGCTTGATACCCCGGCCCGTCAGGCGCTTTCAGCGGAGTGCAGGGTCAGTCATGGCAACAAAAAAAGGACAAGGCAGTTCACGCAACGGGCGCGACAGCAATTCGCAGCGCCTGGGCGTCAAAGCCCACGACGGCAACCTCGTGCCCGGCGGCACGATCATCGTCCGGCAACGCGGCCGTCGCTTCAAGCCCGGCCTGAACGTCGGCCGCGGCAAAGACGACACGTTGTTCGCCAAGGTGACCGGCACCATCCGTTTCACCGATCACGGCGCGCACGGGCGCAGGATCAGCATCGAGCCATTGAAGAACTAATGGGGTCGGGGGCGTCGTCCACAGGTTTTCCACGAATGATGGAGTGTGGGAAACCTGTGGGCGACAGCCCTGACCCCGTACCTTGCTAGCCTGAACCGAGCCGCAGATGTTCGTCGACGAAGTCGACATTCACGTCCAGGCGGGCAACGGCGGAAACGGCTGCATGAGTTTCCGCCGGGAGATGCGCGTCCCGCGCGGCGGACCCAACGGCGGGAACGGCGGACGCGGCGGTTCGATCTATCTCGTCGCCACGGGCCATCAGAACACGCTCGTCACCTATCGCTTCCATCCTGAATTCAAAGCCGAACGCGGCCAGCACGGCATGGGATCGGATTGCACCGGCCACGGCGGCGCCGACATGGAACTCGAGGTTCCACCCGGGACCGTCGTGTACGAAAAGAACGGCGACGACCTGCTTCCGCTCGCGGACCTGAAGTCGATTGGGGATCGGGTCCTGGTCGCGCGAGGCGGCGACGGCGGCCGCGGGAACGCGGCATTTGCCACCGCGACCAATCGGGCCCCGCGCCGGACCGAGCCGGGATGGCCGGGTGAAGCGCGAACGCTCCGCTTGCGCCTGAAACTGCTGGCCGACGTGGGACTGGTCGGATTCCCGAACGCCGGCAAGAGCACGTTGATCGCGCGTATCTCCGACGCGCGTCCCAAGATCGCCGACTATCCGTTCACCACCCTGAGCCCGAATCTTGGCGTCGTCCGCCTGAGCGATGACCGCAGCTTCGTGGTGGCGGATGTGCCCGGCCTCATCGAAGGCGCGCACAGGGGACATGGCCTGGGCATGAAATTCCTGGCGCACCTGGAACGCACGAGGGTCCTGGTGCACGTCATCGACGTCTCGTCCGAGACCGGACGCGATCCCGTGGAAGATTTCGAGGTCATCAGCCGGGAACTCCAGCTCTTCGCCGGTGGTGACGACGACAGCGCGGTGGTGCTGGCCAACAAGCCGCGGATCGTCGCCGCCAACAAGATTGATGCACTCGACGACCCGGACCGGCTGAAACGGCTCGACACGCACGTGCGCAAGATCGGCGTCCCTCTGTATCCGGTTTCCGCGGTCACCGGCGCCGGCATGCCGGCATTGCTCGAGGCCATGTGGACAGCGATCGCGACGGGTGAGGTCGCGATCGGCCCGGAATGGAGCGCCGGGTCTTCAGACCCGGGGCGCGCCAGGAAGGCGCCCAGCCGCCCGCCTCGAAAGACCGTCAAAGCCGCCCGCACATGAGGATCGGAATCCTCGGCGGGACGTTCGATCCGGTGCACAATGGCCATCTTGATGTTGCTCATGCCGCGAGCCGGGCGCTGCACCTGGACGAAGTCTGGCTCGTACCGTGCCGCGTGCCCTCTCATCGTTCCATGCCGCATGCCTCGGCCGCGCACCGCTTCGCGATGACGGCGCTTGCGGCGTCCTCGTTTCCGAATGTCCTGGTGTCCGACCTCGAGATGACGAGCGAGGCACCGGCGTACACCGTTGACACGCTCGATCGGCTCGCGAGCCGCGGCATCGACATGACACAGATTTTTCTCATCACGGGCGCGGACGCATTCGCGGACATCCGCACGTGGCGCGCGTTCCCGGCCGTGCTCGATCGATGCCACTTCGCGGTGGTTTCCCGGCCGGATCGTCCGGTCGGCGCATTGCCCAGCCATCTGCCCGAGCTGGCGCCTCATATGGTGACCATGCCCGCGGCCCTGCCGGGACGACCGGCGATCCTGCTGATCGACGCGCCCACCGCGGCCGTTTCCTCCACGGACGTGAGACGTCTCGCCGCCGCGCACGAGTCCATCACGGGCCTGGTGCCGCCACCGGTCCAGGACTACATCTCCAAACATCACCTGTATTCGGTCGATGCTGTGAAAGGCCTCGCATGAAGACACCGACGACCCGCTCGCGCAAGCGAGCCGCTTCCCGCAAACTCTCCTCGGAACTCACGGCGGCCATCGCGGCCGCGCTCGACAAGAAGGCCGAGGACATCCTGGTGCTGGACCTGACCAAATCCTCCGCGTTTACCGACTTCTTCGTCATCTGCACCGGCGGCAACCGGCGCCAGATCCAGGCCATTGCCGACGCGGTGGTGGAGGCGGTCGGCGCGCGCGGCGCCAGGCCCGCCCTGGTCGAAGGCTACGAACGCGGCGAGTGGGTCCTCATCGACTACTTCGATTTCATCGTGCACGTGTTCATGCCGGCCACCCGCGAGTTTTATGCGCTCGAAAAGCTCTGGGGGGACGCGGAACGGGTGGAAGTCAGTTCATAGTCGGTCCAAGTCCAAGGTCCAAGGGTCCAAGGTCCAAGGGGCCAAGGGTTCGGTCCAAAGGTTCATAGGGTCCGGTCCAAAGGTTCATAGGGTCCGGTCCGAAGGTCCGCGGGGTCCAGCGGCAAGGACCTTGCACCTCTCGGTCCCGCCGTGTGGGACGTTGCAAAAAATGCGATCGTCCGGGTTCTGCTGGAACCGGGATGCGTGGCGTGTGGAGCGTTGCTGGATCGGCCACTCGACGGCGCGATCTGTCAGCGCTGCTGGCTTGGCATCCGAAGCGTCGCGCCGCCGTGGTGCGAGCGTTGCGGGGAGGAATTGCACACTGGCGCGACCTTGTGCGCTCGCTGTCTCGATTGTCCGCCTCATTACTCGGTCGCGCGCTGCGCCGGAAAATATGACGGTCCCCTCCGCGAGATCATCCACGCCTTCAAGTTCAACCGGCGTCGCCTGCTGGCCGAGCCGCTGGGAAGAATGATGCGGATGGCCGGCGCTGATCTATTGGAGGGCGCCGACGCCGTGATTCCGGTCCCGCTTCATCCGATTCGGTCCATCCGCCGCGGCTTCAATCAAGCCGATGATCTGGCCTGTCAGCTCGACCGCCCCGTGTGGCGCGCGCTCCGTCGCCGCCGGCACGGGCCGCCGCAAGCCAGCCTTCCGGCCGGCCGCCGCCATGCCAATCTCACATCGGCATTTGCGATCAGCGCGGCCTGGGCACTGGCCGCGCCGCTCCGAGGTCAGTCGCTCGACGGACGCATCATCGTGCTGGTGGACGACGTCATGACGACGGGCGAGACGATTGACGCGTGCAGCAGGGTGCTGCTTGAAGCGGGCGTGAATGAAGTTCGGGCGCTGACCGCGGCGCGGACGACGGGTGCACGGGCGTTCCGGTAAGCCATTGAAGGGGTGGAGGGCGTGGAGTTCTTGTTCGCCTCAACGTCCTCCAACTCCCTGCATGATCTGCCGCACGCCAGCCGCCACCGCCACCTCCACGACCTCCCTTGCCGCATTTGCATCGACGACGCACCAGCCGGCGGCCGCGGCCTGGCGTGTGTAGCTGTCGCGGACGCGGGCAAGTAAACCCAGATCGCTTTCGTAGCGATCGCGGTTGACCGCTTTGCGCCTCGCCGCGACGTCCGGCGCGATATCAAGCAGGACCGTGACCTGCGGCGGGGGCAGGGGCCGCTGAATTTCGGTCAGCCAGGCCACGTCCAGGCCCTGCGCCTCACCGTAGGCGATCGTCGAGGCGCAATAGCGATCGCAGACCACGATGTCGCCGGCCGCCAGCCACTGCTCCATCTGCGGCCGGAACTCCAGGCGGTTCGCGACATAGAGAAGCTGCATGACGTCCGCAGGAAACTCGCGCTGGCCGTTCAGCGCATGGCGAATCTCACGGCCAATCGGCGTCTCGTACTCCGGAAACGACAGCGCACGTACGGCGCGGCCTTCCTGCGCCAGCCGCTCTCGCAGCATCCGTGCCTGCGTCTCTTTGCCGCTTTGATCCAGACCCTCGAAGACAATCAACATCACACGTCCCACTGAAACATGTCGTCCACGCTTTGACGGCGTCGAACGACCTGGAACTGGCCATTGTCCGCCAGCACCTCGACGGCCGTCGGCCGGCGATTGTAGTTGGACGCCATCACGGCGCCGTACGCGCCGACGTCGCGGACGGCCAGCAGGTCTCCGACGACGATGGGCGGCAGTGCCCGATCGCGGCCCAATGTATCGGATGTCTCGCACACCGGGCCGACAATGTCCGCGCGAATCGGCTCGCCGTCGCGGGGCGTGACGGGCTCGATCTGATGCCACGCATTGTAAAGCGCCGGGCGCATCAGGTCGGTCATGCCCGCGTCGGTCACGACGAACCACCCGGCGTTCGGCCGTGGCTTCAGGTCCAGCACTTCGGTCACCAGCACGCCAGCCGGGCCGACAATCCAGCGTCCCGGCTCCAGCAACAGCGTGAGGCCGGTGCCCCGCATCGCCTCTGTGACCACGTTGGCGAACTCCTCAACCGGGACGACCGGCTGATTCGGCTCGTAGCTGATGCCGAGCCCGCCACCAAGATCGAGGTGCTCAATCCGAATGCCCTCGTCGCCGAGGGCCTCGGCCATGGCCACGAGGGTTTCCGCCGCGCGCCTGAACGGATCGAGCGCGGTGATTTGCGAGCCGATGTGGAGATGGAGGCCCGCGACCTTGAGCCAGGGCCGCCGCGACATGTCACGTAGCATCCGCGTGGCGTCCGCCACGGACATGCCGAACTTGGTGGCGCGATGGCCTGTCGAGATGTGCGGATGGCTGCCGGCCTCGATGTCCGGATTGATCCGCACCGCCACGCGCGCGACCGTGCCAAGCGCCGCCGCCAGATGCTCGATGCGATCGACTTCCCCCGGCGACTCGACATTGATGGCGGCAACGCCCAGTCCGATCGCGCGCTCGAGCTCCGCGCGCGTCTTGCCGACGCCGGTGCAGACGATGTCTGACGGCGCGATCCCGGCGCGGAGCGCGACTTCGAGTTCGCCGGCCGAGTTGGCGTCCGCGCCGGCGCCGAGCTCGCGGAGCCGCCGAACGATCGCCAGCGTTGAATTGGCCTTGATGGCGTAGTGCAGGCGATGCGGGAGGCCCGACAACGCGGCATCGAGCGCGCGGTACCGCTCGTCGATCATCGCGCCGGAATAGACATAGGCGGGCGTGCCGGCGGCCGCGGCGATCGCGGACAGCGGTACGCCGTCGCAGGCAAGCTCCCCGTTCTGACGGGCAATCACGTGCAGGGATTTTATCGCGTCGGGGTCCGCGAACCGCCGAGCCCCTGCGCGTCGGGAATCCTGGCCAGCGCGAGATCGGCCGGCAGCGGATAGAGCGACGCGATGACCGAGTCGAGCCGGGCGCGCTCCTCTTCAAGCGCCCGGTGGCGATGACGCGGCAGCGACACGATCAGGTTCTCGAACATCGCGCGGAGCCGACGCGCCACCTGGATGTTGTGGCCGCCGTTCGCCCGGATTTCGGTGCACGCCAGATGGACGAAATCATCCCATTCCGGCGTGTCATGGATCACACGTGGCTGCCCGAGCCCGTCCGTCAGGACGTCGCCATGGAGGCGCCGGCGGCCGACGGCGCGGAGGAGGCGCTGGATCTGATCGATGGCCAGCACGCTCGTCGTCGGATCGTTGATCGCGGCCGACAAGGCCTTGAGCGCAATGTCCACAAGGATGCGAAGGGCGAACAGCGGGTCCTGCTCCATCGTCCGTTCAGGCCCGAACGCGACGGCCTCGCGGAGTTTGCGATCGTCGAGCGACGTCGCCCCGCCATGCAGGACGAACAGCGGCTCGTCCGTGGGCACAAAATCGCCGACGCGCGGAACGAACTCGATGACGCCACGAGCGCGTCGCGCCATCAGCATCAGCGCGCGCAGATCGACGGCCAGGACGACCTGCGACTGGCCGTCGTGCAGGACCTCGCGCCGGGGCGCTGCCGGCAACGTCGGTAACGTGTCGCTCTCATCACCGTCATTCCCGGCCAGATCCGGATAGACGGACGCAATGACTTCCACACCCCGATCCCCGACCCTCGCCAGAATGCTGCCCGGGCGCAGCAGCCGTGCGGCGTAGTCGATGAGAAAGAGAAACGTCGCGAGAGACAGAATCCCGAGGCACGCGATGATGAACGCGGCGATCTCGAGCACGTGATCTTCGAGCCGGTTGAGGCTCGTCACCGCCATCATCAGCGTGAACACAAAGAGGCCGACGCTGTAGCGAACGACGTTGTCGCGGAGCAGGGTCGTCGCGATGACACGCGGCGTCAGCTGCGCGCCGGCGATTTGGATGGCGACGAGCAGCGAGCCGAATGTGAACACCAGAAACGACGACGTCAGCGTGATGACGGTCTGATAGAGCGCCTCGGCACCGTGAACGCCCAGATCCAGAAGGCGCCAGCCGAGCGCCTGATCGATGAGGCGGATGATGGGGCCGACCGTCATCACGAGCAGCACCGCCAGGAGCGGAACGATCCAGAGCGCCGACCGCGCGTAGCTGGTCGCGCGGTAGATTCGACTCCAGGTCAGTTTGTTGCGAACGTATCTTCGCGCGCGGCGAATGCGGTCCCTGGCATTTCCCAGCACGCGGCCGAAGAGTCCCCTCTCTTCGGTAGTCGACGCAGCCATCGGGCCCTCTCGGCACGCACGTTCGATGCCTGATCGGGATCCGTACATTGCGCCGAAAACCTGGGGGCGAGTGTCAACCGGCGGTCACTCTCACAGCCTGCGGTGGAGCGGTGGGGTTGGCCGGCGCCAGCCATCAGTGACAACAACCCGCCTGGCCCGTGAGCGACGGATTGCCATCGCTCGCCGTTGGTACGGTTGGTGCTTCGCTCGGCCCAACGGACATGACACGTCTCGGAGTATTCCTTCACGACCTTCCGACCCTCTGTTTGTTCCTGAGCCTCATGCTCGGCGGCTTGATCGGCCGCGTTCACGTCAGGGGCGTCGGGTTCGGATCCGTGGTCGGTACGCTCATCGCCGGCATCCTCATCGGGATCCTGGCGGCGCCCGAGTTGCCCGACTTGCTCCGATGGGTGTTCTTCTATCTCTTCCTGTTTGGTGTTGGTTACTCAGTCGGGCCGGTGTTCTTCGGCAGCCTCAAGAAGTCCGCGCTCCCACAAGTCGTTCTGGCGGTGGTCGTAGCCCTGACTGGCCTGGCCACCGTCATCAGCGTGGTCAAGCTCTTTGGCTTCACCGAAGGCATCGCGGTGGGCCTGCTGTCGGGTGGCATGACGCAGTCGGCGGCCCTCGGCACCGGCCTGAGCGCGATCAACGACTTGCCCATTTCCGATGAGGCGAAGCATGCGCTCATGGCTGACGCGCCACTCGGAGATGCGATCACTTACCTGTTCGGCGATCTCGGTCTGATTCTCTTCCTGACGTCGGCCGGACCGAAGATCCTGCGGGCGGACTTGCGGGCCGATGCGAAGAAGCTCGAACAGGAGCTCTCGGGAGGCAAGCCGAGCGGCGATGTGTTCACAGCGGTCAATTACGGTTTGCGGGCGTATCGGCTCGATAACGTCGATACTGCCGCCTCGACTCTTCAAGCGTTGGAACAGCGATTCGCGGCTCAGCGGCTCACCGTCATTCGTGTGCAACGCAACGGCGCGCTGGTGGCGATCGATCCGTCGCTCACGCTCAAGCGCGGCGACCGGCTCGTGGTCTCGGCGAGGCGCAGCGCGCTGTTCGACGCGACGCAGACGATCGGACCGGAGATCGACGATCCCGCGCTGCTGAGCGTGCCGATGCAGACCGCCAGCGTGGTCGTGACCACGGCCGAGGCCGCTGGTGCGACACTCGAGGCTCTCGCGCATCACCCGCGCGCGCGGGGCGTCTATCTCGAATCGATCCAGCGCGGATCGGAGTTCATCCCGCACGAAGCCTGGACCGTGCTGCAGCGTGGCGACATCCTGCGCCTCGTCGGCGCGCCTGACGACATCACCCGCGCGGCGGCCCATGTCGGATTTGTCGAACGCGATCTGTCGAAAACGGACTTGACGTACCTGGCCGGGGCCATCTGCCTCGGCATGCTGGGCGGACTCATCACCTTCAATGCCGGTGGCGTGGCTCTGGGCCTGGGCACGTCGGGCTCCATTCTCGTGATGGGCCTCGTGGCCGGCTGGGCGCGGAGCCGGTACCCGGTCTTCGGGCTGGTCCCCGATGCCGCGCAGCGCCTGCTGATGGACATCGGTCTCACGGTCTTCATCGCCATCGTGGGCCTGCACGCCGGGCCCCACGCGGTCGAGGCCTTTCACACGAGTGGGGCCGCCTATTTCGGCAGCATCCTTGTCGCCGGAATGATCGTCACCATCGCTCCGCTGGCCGTCGGCACCATCGTCGCCCGCTACTGGCTGAAGATGGGGCCGCTGATGACGCTCGGCGGCCTGGCCGGCGCTCAGACGTGCACGCCGGGGTTGACGGCCCTGCGCGAGGTGAGCGGCAGCAACATCGGATCGATGGCGTACACGGTGCCGTACGCCGTAGGCAACATATTGCTCACGCTCATGGGGCCGATCATCGTCGCAATCGTGCACGCGATGCGGGGGTAGGCCGGCCGCTCGGTCCAGACCGAGTTGTTCCGCCGCTGGCCGCGACGCCCCGGCGCTATTATGCAGCGGGGCGCCTGCCCCGCCCGCTTCAAAGGCGCACCCCCGGAGGAACCCATGACGCTCCAGCACTGGCTCGCAACCTCGAGAGGCCTCGGAATCGCGGCCTCCGTCGGTCTTGTGTTGTGCGCGCTCGCCATGCAGGACATCGCCCACGGTGAACAGGACGTGCACCTTGAGTTTTGGGCGATACGGGTCGGCTTCGTCCTGATAGCTCTTTTCATCGCGGCCACCTTTGTGACCCTGCGCAAGGTGCAGCGCGCATCGCAGCCGGCCTGACAGGACGCCCCGGGCCATGACTGGCCGTTTCGGCCACGGCAGGCAACTCGGTCTGGACCGAGTTGAGTCGGTACGGCTAAACCTTGGCCTTCAGGCTGTGGATTTTTCGAGCAAATCCAGCGGATTCCGAACGCACGGTTGCGAAACACGCCCGGACGGGAGCATGGCGGGCGCGTTTCGCTCGGAGTGGCTGGCGCAGGCGCCGGGCCCGCGCCACTCCCGCTAGTACTCCACGAAATACCGCTGAATCACCTTCGGGTCGCTCGTCTTGAGCAGCGCCAATCGCAGCAGCACGCGCGCCTTCTGCGGATTGAGATCCAGCGACGCGACGAGCCCAAGCGCATCGTCATCCAACTCGACGTTCCGGCCCACGATGCCCGTCGCAACGCGCGTGGACCGGACGGCCACGACGCCTTTTTTGGCCTGCGCCGAGAGCGCCTTCACGGCCGCCGCCGTGAGATTGCCGTTGCCCACCCCGGCGATCACGATGCCCTTGGCGCCGGCCGCCGCCGACGCGTCAATCAGCGCGCCGTCCATGTTCTCGTACGCCATGATGATGTCCACGCGCGGCAGTGCCGTCACGCCCTGGACCGAAAATTCCGAATCCACGGTGTGCTTACCCACCGGCCCGCGATAGAACTCGATGGTGCCGTACGCGACGGTGCCGATCAGGCCTCGCAGAGGGGACATGAAGGTCTGGACTGCCGTGGTGCTGGTCTTGGTCAGCGATGCCGCGCCATGAATCCAGTCGTTGATCACGACGAGCACTCCGCGTCCGGCCGCATCCTTGTTGGCCGCCACAGCCACGGCATTGAAGAAGTTGAGCGGGCCGTCAGCGGACAGGGCCGTGGACGGACGCATCGCGGCCGTCAGCACCACCGGCTTGCGCGACTTGACGACAAGATTCAGGAAGTACGCGGTCTCCTCAATCGTATCGGTGCCGTGCGTGATGACCACGCCGGAGACGTCGGGCAGCGCCACCAGCTCGTTGACGCGTTTGGCGAGTTTCAGCCAGACCTCGTCATTCATGTCCTGCGAGCCGATGTTCGAGATCTGCTCGCCGCGCATGTTCGCGAGTTTCTTGGCTTCCGGTACCGCCGCCAGCAGCTGATCGACGCCGACCTGGCCCGACGTATAGCCGGCCTGGACGTTACTGGCGGCGGCGCCGGCGATCGTGCCGCCGGTGGCGAGCACGACAACGGTGGGAAGAGCCTGCGTCCCCGCCCCGGCGTGCAACGCCGAAAGGCTGCTGCCGCCGGCGAACGCGATGGATACCGACAGCGCCACGACACACAACAGCGATCGTCTTACCGGAGCCATAGATCCTCC
Source organism: Vicinamibacterales bacterium (assembly GCA_036274235.1). Lineage (GTDB taxonomy): Bacteria > Acidobacteriota > Vicinamibacteria > Vicinamibacterales > SCN-69-37 > DASUGC01. Next base: position 19,293 of record DASUGC010000163.1, on the reverse strand, counting down.
TTCAGGACATCACAGACAAATCGAAAACACGCGCACGTCGCGCCTCATCGCGCGACGAACATCAGCCAGGGCGTCGCAATCACCAGATAGATCGTCAGAGTGACCGCCGTGGTGATCGCACCCAGCCGATACAACTCGCCCTGCGACAGGTAGCCGCTGCCCGTAAACAGCAGGTTCGCACTCGACGCCTGCGGCGTCAGCGGCGAAAAGAAGTTGCCGGCAAAAAGCAGCATGAATGCCAGCGGCCCCGCCGGGACGCCAAGCTTGATCCCTACGTCCAGAAACACCGCGAACAACGCCAGGACGTGCGCCGTCTGGCTCACGAACAGGTAATGCAGCAGGACGTAGGCGATCAGAAGAATCAGGTAAACAGGGATCGGAGCGAAGCCATCCAGCGCACCCGCCAGGCGCTGCCCCAGATAGCCCATGAACCCCATGTCGTTCAGCTGGCCGGAGAGCGTGAACAGCACCGCGAACCAGATGAACGTCGAAAGCACGTCACCCTCCTTCGCAATGTCGTCCGGTGTCAGGACGCCGGCCGCGAGCAGCACGCCGAGCCCGAGAAAGGCAATCGCCGCTGAGTCCAGGCCGATGAATCCGGCCGAAGCCCAGAGCGCCACCATCCCGGCAAAGGTAACCGCCACGGTCTTCTCGTTGCGCGACAAGGGACCAAGCGCCGCGAGCGCGCGGCGGGCCACACCTGGCGCATCAGGCGTGGACGTGACCTCGGGCCGGATCAGCCGCAGCAGAATCCGCGGCAGCAACAGCATCGCGACGACCGTCGGAACCGACGAGGCGATGAGCCACGAAACGAATGAGATCCGCACGCCGGAATCGCGGGACAGTTCGACGCCCAGCGGGTTGGCCACCATGGCCGTGAGCCAGAGCGCGGACGACACGCTCAAACTGGCCATGCCGGAGAACATGAGGTACCCGCCGAATCGTCTGCGGCTGGGATTGGCGGGGCTCGCGCCACCGGCTTCTGCCAAACCCACGACCAGCGGATACAGCACACCACCGCGCGCGGTGTTGCTCGGAAACGCCGGCGCGATCACGGCATCGACGAAAAAAATGCTGTAGCAGAGCCCCAGCGTCGATCGTCCAAACCAACTGACGACAAGATGCCCCAGACGCTGGCCGAGACCACACTTGACCACCGCCCGCGCGACGAGAAAGGCGACGACGATGAGCAGGATGCTCGAGTTGGCGAAACCGGAATATGCCTGAGCCGGTGTGAGCAGGCCTGTCAGCACCGCCGCGGCGGCCGCGAAGGTTGACGCCGTCAGCATCGGAAACGCGCCGATCACGACTGACGCAATCGCGGCCGCGAAAATGCCGAACAACCGCCAGGCCTCAATCGTGAGGCCTTCAGGCGGCGGCACGAACCAGATGGCGACCGCCAGGCCGAACGCGCCGAGCCGCTTCATCGCGCACTCCCCGGACGAACGTGGCCGCGCAGATTCACCGCCTGGCCGCTGACCTGCGCACCCTCGACCGTGATCAGGTGCCGCCAGTGGAACTCGTACTCGCCGCTGAAGCCGGCGTAACGGCCGGTGCCGCCCGTGATGAGCGCGCGCATCTGCCGGTTGCCGGCCGCCAGCACGTCACCCTGCAGAACACTGAAGATCCGATCGCCGCGATCGTCGGTCCAGACCGCGCGGCCTGCCGCCAATCCCGTGCCGTCATCGAACCCGAGCACCTCCCCGCGAAAGCCCCGGCTCAGTCCGCCGCTCGTCCGCAGTGACACCGCGCCGGAGAGCTGGATCGTGAGCGCGGAGACGCCGGCTTCCGTCGGCAGGACCTGCCGCTGTCCTGAAGCCGACCAGGTGCCCTCGAACGCCTGCCCGGCCTCCGCCGGCGCGGGGCCGACGGGCAGCGCCTGGGTCAGATGAATCGCCGGCGCGGCCGCCTGCGGTGCGGTGGTGGTGGGTGCGGTTGCCTGCGGCGCCGTAGCCGTTGGGGCCGTCGCCTGCGGTACCTGCACGGTCGGCGGTGTCGCAGGCGGCACCTGTCGCGGCGGCGCGTCAGGCCCAGGAACAGCGCCGGCGGCGAGGGCCGCCGCCGATCCGGCCAGGAGGATGAGAACGACAGGCTTCACGGATCCCCCTGTTCAGGACGGCTGCTGCTGTCCGGTCATGGCCGCGGGGTTCATCACCTCCGCAATCTGCGTTTCTGTCAGAACCTTCTTCTCGCGGACGAGTTCCATGATGCCTTTGCCGGTCTTCATGGCCTCGGCCGCCAGCTCCGTGGACTTGTCGTAGCCGATCACGGGATTGAGCGCCGTGACGGTGCCGATGCTGTAGTTGACGTAGTGCTTGAGGACATCGGGATTCGCGGTGATGCCCTTGACGCAGTGGTCGCGCAGCGTCGCCGCCGCGTTGATGAACATCGTCTGCGCCTCGAACATGCACGCGGCGATGACTGGTTCGAACACGTTGAGCTGCAGCTGGCCGGCCTCGGCCGCCAGCGTCACCGTCAGGTCGCTGCCGATGACGCGGAAGCACACCATGTTCACGACTTCGGGAATAACGGGATTGACCTTTCCGGGCATGATCGACGAGCCGGGCTGCACGGCCGGCAGGTTGATCTCGCGCAGGCCGCAGCGAGGGCCCGACGAGAGCAATCGGAGGTCGTTGCAGACCTTGGAGAGTTTGATCGCCAGGCTCTTCATGCAGGACGAGTACAGGACGAACGCCTGTGTGTTCTGGGTCGCCTCGATCAGGTCGGCCGCAAGATGAATCGGAAATCCCGTGATTGCGGCCAGATGTGCCGTGCATTTTTCCGCGTAGCCGGCCGGCGCGTTCAGGCCGGTGCCGATGGCGGTGGCGCCCATGTTGATCTCGGAGAGCACACGCTGCATGGCTTCCAACGCCCGGACCTCACCGGCGAGGGTGGCGCCGAACGCGTTGAACTCCTGGCCGAGCGTCATCGGGACGGCGTCCTGCAGCTGGGTTCGGCCCATCTTGATGATCGACGCGAACTCTCGGCCCTTCGCGCGAAACGCCGCGATCAGTTCGTTCATCGCCGCGATCAGCTCGACATTGCCGAGCGCCAGGCCCACGTGCAGGGCGGTGGGATACGCGTCGTTCGTCGATTGAGAGCCGTTCGCGTGATCGTGGGGGCTGCAGTACTGATACTGCCCTTTCTGGTGGCCCATCAGCTCGAGCGCGCGATTGGCGATGACTTCGTTGGCGTTCATGTTCGTCGAGGTGCCCGCACCGCCCTGGAACGGGTCCAGGCGGAACTGATCGTGCAGCTTGCCCGCGATGAGTTCCTGGCAGGCGCCTTCCATGCCCTGCAGAATCTCCTTGCTGAACTGACCGCACTCGAAGTTGGCGCGCGCGGCCGCGAGCTTGACCATGCCGAGCGCCTTGATGACGTTGGGGTACAACCGCAGCTCGACGCCCGAGATGCGGAAGTTTTCGAGGGCGCGAGCCGTCTGCACGCCGTAGTAGGCGTCGGCCGGCACTTCCTTGGTGCCGAGCAGGTCGTGTTCAGTGCGTGTGGCTGACATGGCGGTTCTCCTCGTGAAGGAATCGAGCCTCTTACGGCTCGTACATGAAATCGGCGATCGCGCGTTTCAGGTTGCGCGGGCGCCTGGCGCGGGCCAGGCCCATCCGGTAGGCCTGCTGGGCAACGCTGACGGCGATGGCCAGCGAAATCCGGCGAATCTCACGTAACGGCGGGTACAGCGATCCGCGATCGAGATCGTTCTGCTCCACCAGGCCGGCCAGCGTTCTGGCCGCGGCCAGGAAGAAGTCGTCCGGGATGGTTCGCGCACGGCAGACCACGGCGCCAAGTCCGATACCGGGAAAAACGTACGCGTTGTTGCCCTGACCCGGCCGGAACTCGCGTCCCTGCCACGTGGCGGTGCCGAAGGGGCTGCCGCTGGCGAAGACCGCCTTGCCCTGGCTCCACGTGTACGCCTGCTCAGCAGTACATTCGGCTTTCGACGTGGGGTTGGAGAGCGCGAACAGGACCGGCCGCTCATTGATCGCAGACATGTGCTGAACGACTTCCTGGGTAAACGTGCCGGGAGCCCCGGTTGCGCCAATCAGCACATGAGGCCTGATGGCGTCGATGGCTTCGACGAAACCGAGCGGCGCATGCTCGTGCGCGTACGGCAGGTTGTGCGACATCAGATCGGCCCGGCCTTTGACCACAAGTCCGTTGACGTCCACAAACCACAGCCGGCGCCGCGCCTCTTCCGGGCTCAGGCCCTCGTTCACCAGCGCGGACACCATCAGATCGGCAATGCCGGTGGCGGCCGAGCCGGCGCCGAGGAACATGACGCGCAAGTCCGCAAACTTTCGGCCGGTAATTCGCGTTGAGGCGTACACCCCCGCGAGCGCGACGGCGGCCGTGCCCTGGATGTCGTCGTTGAAGCAGAGCACCTTGTCCCGGTACTTGTTCAGCAATGCGTACGCGTTGGGCGTGAGAAAGTCCTCGAACTGAATCAGCGCCTTCGGGTATTTTTTCTGGACCTCGCGGACGAACTCATCGACCAGGTTGAAATACGCCTTGCCGCCCAGCCGCGTCGCCGGGTATCCCAGGTACAGCACGTCTTTCCGGAAGTCCTCATTGTTCGTCCCCACATCGAGCGTGACGGGCAGGCATTGGTGTGGAGGAATGCCCGCGCACGCGGTGTAAAGCGCGAGCTTGCCGATCGGAATGCCCATGCCGTTCGCCCCCAGGTCGCCCAGGCCGAGAATCCGCTGGCCGTCGGTGACGACAATCACGCGAATGTCTTTCTCCGGCCAGTTGCCCAGGAACTTCCCGATGCGGCCCCGATCGTCCGGCGTGATGAAAAAGCCCTTCGGCTCGCGCGCGATGTGCGAGTACTCCCGGCACGCCTCGCCGACGGTCGGTGTGTAGATCACCGGCATGATTTCGTCGAGATGATCGAGCACGGTCCGGTAGAACAGCCGCTCGTTGCGTTCCTGCAGGGAGGACAGCGCCATGTAGCGATCGATGTCCCGCGGCATGCGGCGCAGGCTTTCCATCACGCGTGCCACCAGCTGCGTCTGCGTCGCCACCGCGTGCGGCAGCAGCCCTTCAAGCCCGAGCCGCTTGCGCTCGGCGCGGGTAAAGGCGATGGACTTGTAGAGCGCCTTGTCACGGATGATGTCCACGGATCGCTTGGGTGGCATGACTTCGCCTCGAGTTCAGATCGGGCCGCCCCGCCCGAGAAGCGCCGCCGCGGCCTGCACGCAAATAATCTTGAAGACGGTCAGCGTGGGAAATGTCGTGGCATAGGCGGCGTCGATGCGGTCGCTCTGGACCATGCGGTTGGCATAGACGAGGATCGCCGGATTGCCGGTGACGCCGGTCGTGGCGCCCAGCAGATCGTCGGTCTTCATGCGCAGCACGACGTGGCCGATCACGAAGAGCAGCACCATCGGTGTCAGGACGATTGCCGTCGAGACGGCCAGAAAGAGGATGCCTTTCGCGGCCAGTGTTTCGACGAACGGCGCACCGGAACCGAGCCCGACCGCTGCCAGAAACAGCGTCAGTCCAAACGTGCGCAGCGTGAGATTCGCCGGCAATGGCATGTGCCAGGTGAATGGACCCGTCCGCACCAGCCGGCCGAGGATGAGCGCCACCACGAGTGGCCCACCAGCCAGGCCGATGGAAAAACTCCCGATGACCGGAAGCGGCACCTGGATCAGTCCCAGTAAGACGCCCAGCGACATGCCGAGCCCGACGGACAGATACGAGACTTCCGTGGTGGACTTGATCGAGTCTCCGAAGTACTTCTTCAGCGCGGACTGGTGCTGGCGCGGCGCCAGCACGGCCACGCGATCGCCGTACTCCAGGATCAACTCCGGATCGGCCACCAGGATCGTGTCTGCGCGCCGGACTTCGACGACCGCGGCCCCGATGGCATCTGGAAACACGACGGCCTTGACGGGTTGGCCCGCCACCCCCGCGCGCGAGACGAAGTACCGCCGAAGATCCAGGTCGCCGCGGTCGGCGGCGAGTTGACCGGTGCCTGCCCGCCCGAGTTGGCGCGACGCGCGCTCCACGCCGTCCGATGGGCCGAACAACAGCAGCACGTCTCCGGCGCTCAACGGCAGTTGAGCGTCGGGCAGCCTGTTCGTCCTGCCCTGCCGCACCGCAATGACGCGAACGCCCGCCGGCAGGCCGGCCAGCACCTCGCCCACAGTGCCCGCGACGCTGCCGGCAGCCAGCACGACCTCAAGGGTCGTCGGCGGCGGCGGCGCGGTCGCCAGCCGCACCTGAATGATCTTCGTCAGCGCAAAAATGCACAGAATCGGCACGATGATGCCGCCGGGGTACGCCACGGAGTACCCAATCGCCGGCGCGCGATTGCCGAACGCGTCTATGGCGGCCTGCAGCGTTGGCGTGCTGGTGAGGGCTCCGGCGAACATGCCGAGGGAGTGCGCCGGCAGAATGCCGAAGGCGCTGCCTGCCAGGATCGCGATGAACAGCGACGACAGCACGCTCATGGCCCCAATCGCGTTCCACTTCAATCCGGCGCCACGCAGGCCTTCGAAGAACTGACGGCCGTACTGGATGCCGATGCCGTACAGAAACATCACAAGCCCGATCGAACTCACGAGCGCCGGCGGCGCCGATCCCGGAGCGATGGCGCCAATGGCCAGGCCGGCAAACAGCACCGCGCCAATGTCGAGCGAGAAACCGGCCACGGAAATCCTGCCGATCGCATAGCCGATGCCGATCGTGGCGAACAGCGCCAGCATCGGCGACTGCTCGATCATGTGACGGACGCTGTCCAGCACGGGACCTAGCAGGCGTTGAGGCCGGCCGCCCGCCACACGGCGATCGCCCGCGCGGTGCTCTCAGGTGTCGGCGCCACGACGTCCCGGAGCGTGTAGTCGAGCCCGAGCCGCTCCCACTTGAAGCGCCCGAGTTGATGAAACGGCAGTACTTCCACGCGCTCGACCGTGCCCAGTCCCGCCGCGAATTCCGCGCTTTTCGCCATATCGCCAAGGTCGTCGGTCAGCCCCGGTACGAGCACGAACCGAATCCACATCGGTCGCCGGCGGGCGGCGAGACGGCGGGCAAACGCAATCGTGGGCGCCACGTCCTTTCCGGTCAGCGCCTCGTGCCGCGCCGGATCCCAGGTCTTGAGCCCGAGCATGACGAGATCTATGGAATCCAGCTCAGTGTCCGACAGCTTGTCGCCGTAGAAGCCGTTGGTCTCGATTGTCGTGTGAATGCCCATCGACTTCGCGGCAGCCAGCAGCTTGGACGCGAAGCGGTGCTGCATGAGCGGATCCCCGCCGCTCAACGTGAATCCGCCGTCCATCACTTTGAGTCCGTGCTGATACTTGCGCAGTTCCTCGACGGCCCTCGTCACCGAAACCGGGATCCCGTTGGTCAGCGTCCACGTGTCGGGGTTATGGCAGTACTGGCAACGCCACATGCACCCTGTGGTCCACGCGACGACCCGAACACCCGGCCCGTCAACGGTCGATCCTGTCGTGTACGAATGAAGGAAACCCATGTCTCCCGTGGCGAGCGCTTCGCGCACGCTCTGCTCCGGAACGTCATCGCCCAGATGGACCCGGAGTTCGTAGGGGCTCTTTGCCTCCAGCGATACCGTCGGCTCAGACACTGCTGTCTCCGTGGAATGTCCGGTTGATCACATCCATCTGCTGCTCGCGCGTCAGCCGGATGAAATTGACGGCGTACCCCGACACACGGATGGTCAGGCTCGGGTATTTCTCCGGGTGCTCCATCGCATCCACCAGCGTGTCCCGATTGAGCACATTCACGTTCATGTGAAAACCGGTCGCCGTGAAGTAGGCGTCGAGCAGGCGCGTCAGATTGGTGATCTGGTCCTCGACGACGCGACCGAGCCCCGTCGGTACGAGCGAGGCGGTCAGCGAGATCCCGTCCGCGGCGTCGCGATACGGAATTTTGGCGACGGACGCGGCCGCGGCATGGATGCCGTGGCTGTCACGCCCGTGCATGGGGTTGGCGCCGGGCGCGAACGGCTCGCCCTTCTTGCGGCCGTCCGGCGTATTGCCCGTCGCCTTGCCGTACACGACATTGGACGTAATGGTCAGGACCGACTGGGTGTGGAGGGCATTGCGGTAGGTCGGATGCTTGCGAAGCTTGTTCATGAAGGTGCTGACCACCCACGTGGCGATCTGATCGACGCGGTTGTCGTTGTTCCCGAAGAACGGGAACTCCCCTTCAGTCTGGTAGTCGGTGATGAGCCCGGTCTCGTCGCGAACGACTTTCACCCGCGCGAACTTGATGGCCGAAAGACTGTCGGCGACCACTGACAGTCCGGCGATCCCGAACGCCATCGTGCGCACCGGCGCGTAGTCGTGCAGCGCCATTTCAATGCGCTCGTACGCATACTTGTCGTGCATGTAGTGGATGACGTTCATCGCATTGACGTACACGCCGGCCAGCCACTCCATCATTTTTTCGAAGCGCACGACGACGTCGTCGAGATCCAGATAGTCGCCGTCCACAGGCGGCGACTTGGGCCCCACCTGCTTGCCGCTCACTTCATCGCGGCCGCCGTTGATGGCGTACAGCAGGCACTTGGCCATGTTGGCGCGGGCGCCGAAGAACTGCATCTGCTTGCCGACCAGCATCGGCGACACGCAGCAGGCAATCGCGCCGTCGTCGCCCCAGGCGCGGCGCATGATCTCGTCGCTTTCGAACTGAATCGAGCTGGTGTCAATGGCCACCTTCGACGCAAACCGCCGGAAGGCTTCCGGCATTCGAGCCGAATACCAGATCGTGAGGTTGGGCTCCGGCGCCGGGCCGAGGTTGTAGAGCGTCTGCAACATCCGGAAGCTGGACTTGGTCACCAGCGACCGGCCGTCGTCGCCCATGCCGCCGATCGACTCGGTCACCCATGTGGGATCGCCGGCGAACAGCTCGTCATATTCCGGCGTCCGGAGAAAGCGCACGATGCGGAGCTTGATGACGAAGTCATCGACAATCTCCTGCGCCTGCTCTTCGGTCAGCCTGCCGGCCTTCAGGTCGCGCTCGAAGTAGATGTCGAGAAAAGTCGAGCACCGGCCCAGCGACATCGCCGCGCCGTTCTGCTCTTTCACGGCCGCGAGGTAGCCGAAGTACAGCCACTGAACCGCTTCGCGCGCGGTTTGCGCCGGGCCGGAAATATCGAACCCGTAGCTCGCGGCCATCTTCTTCAGCTCTTCCAGCGCGCGCGTCTGCTCGGATAACTCTTCGCGGTCGCGGATGATGTCTTCCGTGGACGGCTCCGGATCGAGCGCCAGCTTCTCCTCTTTCTTGCGCTGGATCAGCCGATCGACGCCGTAGAGCGTGACGCGCCGGTAATCGCCGATGATGCGGCCACGCCCGTACGCGTCAGGGAGGCCCGTCAGGACGTGGGAGCTGCGGCACGCACGGATCTCCGCCGTGTACGCGTCGAACACGCCCTCGTTGTGAGTCTTGCGGTACTTGGTAAAGGCCTCCACCACGTGGGGATCGGGTGTGTAGCCGTACGCCTCGAAGGCGCCCAGCACCATGCGGAGGCCGCCATTCGGCATGATGGCGCGCTTGAGCGGCGCCTCGGTCTGCAGGCCGACAATGACTTCGTTTTCGCGATCGATATACCCCGGTGCGTGGGCCGTGATGGAGCTGGGGATCTGTGAGATATCGAGGACGCCCTTCTTCAGCTCGTCCTTGAATAGCTCAGTGAGTTTGCCCCAAATCGCCTTGGTCCGCGCGGTCGCCGGCTTCAGGAACGACTCGTCACCGTCGTACGGCGTGTAATTCAGCTGGATGAACGCGCGGACGTTGATTTCCCGCTGCCACAAGGCCCCGCGAAATCCTTCCCAGGCCGACTGGGCTGCGTCCCTGGTATCCGTGGTGACGGTCGGGGCCATGTCAGTCTCCTTGCAATGCGTCACGAACGAGGGCCGGAAATCCCGAGCAGCGCGCCTGCGTGCCGCGCGATCATCAGTTCTTCATTCGTGGGGATCACCCACGCCGACACGCGGCTTTGCGGGGCGGAAATCTTCGGACCGTGCGCCTCATTGGCCGCCGAATCGAGCGAGACGCCCAGCCACGACGAGGCCTCGCAGATGCGGCGGCGTATCTCCACGGACCGCTCGCCAATGCCGGCCGTGAACACGATGGCGTCCACACCGCCCAGCACCGCGGCCAATGCGCCCATGTGCTTCGTGACCTGATAGACGAAGTAATCCACCGCCAGCCGCGCGGAGGGACTGTCGTGGCCAAGCAGATCGCGCATGTCGTTGCTGATCCCGGAAATGCCGAGGAGGCCGGACTTCTTGTAGAGCAGCGTCTCCACGTCTTTCGCGGATCGGCCCAGGGTTTGAAACAGGTGCAGCACCACGCCGGGATCCATCGATCCGGGCCGCGTGCCCATGCAGAGACCATCGAGCGCCGTGAAGCCCAGCGAGCTGTCCACGCTGCGTCGATCCCTCATCGCGCACAAGCTCGCGCCGCTTCCGAGATGCGCGACGATCACACGACGATTGGCGATGTCGGGCGCAATGTCGGGGAGTACGGATGCGATGTACTCGTACGACAGGCCGTGAAACCCGTATCGCTGGACGCCCGCGTCCCGAATCTCCTTCGGCAGCGGGATGAGTTCAGCGACCGGCGCTTGCCCGCGGTGGAAGCCGGTGTCGAAACAGGCGACTTGCGGGACACCAGGCAGCTGTTCCCACACGGCTTCGATGGCGCCAAGGTTGTACGGCTGATGGAGCGGCGCCAGCGTCACCAGTTGCCGCAGGTCCTCCAGGACCGGTGGCGTGACGACGACAGGACCGGCGTACTTGGCGCCGCCATGCACGACGCGATGACCGACGGCCAGCACGCGCGCACCCGCGTAGCGCGTCCGGAGCCACGCTGCGAGCACGCCGAGGGCGGCGCGGCCGTCGCGGACCGATGACGCGAGGGTTTCGTCGGCCAACGACGCACCCGTGCCGCTCTTAGCGCTGAGCCGAGGTGATGTACCGATGCCATCGATCTGCCCGCGAGCTTCCAGTTCCCAGACCGTATGATCCGGCCGGCTGTACACGCAGAACTTCAGGCTCGACGAACCGGCGTTGAAGACTAACGCGTAGTCCATTACTTGATGCGGGGGGACTTCGTCCCCGCCGCGCCCCCTCTACGCGCGAGCACGAACGGGACCCTTGAACCGGCCCCTTGGACCTTGAGGACCGAACCTTTGGACCCTTGGACCATGGACCCGCGGACCAACAGTGCCTCCCTAACGAGCCGGCTGCCGTCGCGCATGAGCGGCCAGGACTGCCACCGCGCAACTCGCGATGCGCGAGCGCACGCTGTCGGCGCGGCTCGTGAGAATCACCGGCACGCGCGCGCCGAGCACCAGGCCGGCGCTGTCCGCGTTGGCGAGGAAGCTCAGCATCTTGGCCATCATGTTGCCGGCCTCCAGATCGGGCGCGAGCAGGATGTCCGGATCTCCGGCGACGTCTGACGTGATGCCTTTCGTCTTTGCGGCATCGCGGCTGATGGCGTTGTCGAACGCCAGGGGACCGTCCAGAAGGCCGCCCTTGATCTGGCCCCGATCGGCCATCTTGCAGAGTGCCGCCGCATCCAGCGTGGCCGGCATTTTGGAGTTCACGGTTTCGACCGCGGCAAGGATGGCGACCTTCGGCTTCTCGACGCCAAATGTCCGGGCCAGATCGATCGCGTTCTGACAGATGTCGACTTTGTCTTCGAGCGTCGGCGCGATGTTAATGGCCGCATCGGTGACGATCAGGACTTTGTGATACGTCGGCACGTCCATCAGGAAGGCATGGCTAAGCCGCCGGCCCGTGCGCAGGCCGGTTTCCTTGGCGATCACGGCGCCCAGCACTTCGTCCGAATGCAGGCTCCCTTTCATGACAAGTTCGGCCCGCCCCTGGCGCACCAATTCGACGGCCCTGGCCGCAGCCCCGCGGCTGTCTGGAATGTCGATGACCTGCGCGCCGTGGATATCGATGCCTTTGGTCAGCGCCACGTCCGCAATCGTGGTTGCCGGACCGACCAGAATCGGCACGATGAGCCCCAGCCTGGCCGCATCGATCGCGCCCGATAACGACGATTCATCGCACGGGTACGCAACCGCCGTGGGTATTGGCGCCAGGCCGTGGCAGCGCTCCAGCAGGCGTTCGTACTTTCCGGTTCCGGTCTGCGTCATCGTGGTCATGCTCATAGGACCTCTGAGGTCGTTTCGCTCAAAAACGGAAACTTGAGTTTCCGAATGCGCCCCCTGGAAACTGACGTTTCCGTTACTGACGAAACGACCTCAGAGGTCCTTTCGGTAGCTAGCAGAGCACGACCGAGACGGCCAGCCCGCCTTCCGAGGTTTCCTTATACTTGGCGTTCATTTCCTTCGCCGTGAGCGCCATGGCGGCGACGGTCGTGTCGAAGTCCACGCGCCGGTTGGCCGGGACTTCATTGCTGGCGATCATGAATCCCGTCCACGCCTTCACCGCGCCGTACGCGCAGCGCTCGATGCACGGCACCTGCACGAAACCCGCGACCGGATCGCACGTCATGCCCAGGTGATGTTCCAGCGCCGATTCGGCGGCGTTGGCGACAACCTGGTGATCCATGTCATGCGCCTGGGCGATCAGGGCGCCGGCCATCGCCGACGCGACGCCGATTTCCGCCTGGCATCCGCCTTCGGCGCCCGCCAGCGTCGCGTTGTGCTTGCAGAGGTAGCCGATCACCGCGGCCGCGAGCATGCCGTCCCGGATCTTGGCCTGCGGCAACTTGCGGCCGCCTTCGCCGAGCACGTAGACGATCGCCGGAAGCACGCCCGCCGATCCGCCCGTCGGCGCCGTGACGACGAGATGGCCGCGGGCATTTTCCTCCGAGCCCGCCAGCGCGTAGGCCGAGACCACGCCCACGCCCTTCTGGCCGGCGTAAGCGTCATCCTGCGAGCGCTTGTAGACTTCGCCGGCCTTTGTCTTCAGCTTGATCGGCCCCGGCAGCGTCGCCGCGGGCGCCGCAAGACCAGACTTGACGATGTTCACCATCGCCGTCGTGATCTTGTCCAGGAACGCGTTGATCTCGGCCTCCGTCTTGCCCGACACCGCGACCTCATTGGCCATGGCCAGCTGCGCAATCGACATCTTGTTGGCCACGGCATGCTTCTGCAATTCGGCCATCGTTGAATACGGATACTTCGGCGCGCCCTTCTTCGGCGGCTGATAGCCTTTCCATTCGATGAAGCCGCCGCCGACCGAGTAGTACTCCTGTTCGAGCAGGACGGTGTCGCCCGCCATCAGCTTGCACGTCATCGTGTTGGGGTGCGGAAAGTCCCCTTTCGGTGCGTCGTAGACGATGTCATCGAGCGAGGCGTTGAACGTCGCGGGCCCGAGCTTCACGGGAAACGTCTGTTTCTTGTTCACCACCAGGTCATCGAGAAAGGCGGGATCAATCGTCGCGGGCTCCTTGCCAATGATGCCGGCGAGGGCCGCTCGTTCGGTCCCGTGGCCCTGGCCGGTCGCGCTCAGGCTCCCGAACAAGTGCACCTTCAGCGCCGTGGCCTTCGCGAGCTGATCGGCCGGCAACTTCGTGGCGCGCTGATAGAAGTCGTACGTGATGCGCATCGGGCCAATCGTGTGAGAACTGGAGGGTCCAGGCCCCACCTTGTAGAACTCCTCGAGCGTGGTCATCACCGGACCCTTGGCTTTCTTGACGACCTCGAGATCTGGCGACAGATCCTTCATCGGCGGCGTCGCGGCGGACGTGGCCTGGGCCTTCGTGTCTTCGGGGGTTGGCGGGGCGCAGCCAGCCAGGACCGCCACCGCGCCAATCATCGCGCTTCGCATCATGAACGCGCGTCGATCCACACCGTCGGGGAGATTCATGACCTCCGATTCGACGCTCGGGACTGGATCGGACGGCTTCCGGACGTCATCACTCATACACGCTCCTTCAAGGCACAGGCTTCGGTCCATTTGTGCACTTTCGATGCCACTGCGTCCGTGAGCGAAATCGCGTTGAGGGGTCAGACTCCAGTGGACGCCTACGAAGAAACCCGCTGTGAGATCGCGGCCGGTCGTGGCTGGGGCGATTCGCTGGTCGCGGCAGTCGACACCAGGCGATGCCCGGGTGGCTCGCTCAGGACTTCATCAGATCACGGTCGCTTGTCACTACTCTCCACTGGTGGTTACGCCTGACCCCTTCCAGCGCCTGAGAACGTCGTCCACCGTCTGGTTGGCTGCGTCGAGGCCCGCGGACTGATTGCCGCCAAGGCGTTGGAGCGCCTCTGGCACTTCGCCGTGGGTTTCGGCCAGACCAAACTCGATCTTCCGGGCCCTGAAGTCTTCGCGCAGATGCACGAGCAGTTCGGCGCCCGCGAAATCCACGTGCGGGACGTTGCCCATGAACAAAATGACCTGGCGCGGGGCGTCCGGTTGCGCGCGCAGGATGGCGAACAACGAATCGCGCACATGGTCGACGTTGAAATAGAGAATCGATCCCTCGGGCCGAACCACGACGACGCCAGGCTCGCGTTCATTCCCGGGATATCGGGCGAGTTCGGCAAAGTAGGAGGTCCCCGGCACGCGCGCCACTTCCGCGATCCGGGGCCTGGCGGCTCGGCGAATGAGAAGCAGGATCGAAATGACCACGCCGATCAGCACACCCTGAAGCAATCCAGCCGCGAGCACTCCCAGGAGGGCCGCCATCGCCACGGCAAATTCCGAGCGGCTGAAGCGCCAGATCTGGCGCAACGCGTCGATCTGGATCAGCCCCGGTGACGGCCATGAGCACCACCGCCGCCAGGACCGGTTGCGGAAGCGTCCGCAACAGGCCGGTAAAGAACACCACGACGATCAGCGTGAGGATGGCCGCAATCAGTCCCGAGAGCGGCGTGCGCGCACCGGCCGTTTCATTCACGAGCGATTGCGACATGCCGCCGCTCACGGGAAATCCACGGCCGACGCCGGCCAGAAGATTCGCGCTGCCAAGTGCCAGAAACTCCTGCGTCGCGTCCAGTCGATACTGGTGCCTGGCCGCGAACATGCGGCCGATGGCCGTCGTTTCTACCGCCGCCAGCATGAAACACGCCGGGGCCAACGGAAACACCTCGCGTGCATCAGTCCAAGCGACCGCCGGGAGCGCGGGTGTGGGGAGCCCTTGCGGCACGTCGCCAAGCAAAGCCACCCCGCGCTCGTCCAGGTGCAGCAGCCGGGCGGCCACGATGCCGCCGATGACGACAAACAGTGAGACGGGGCGGCCCTTGAGAACTGTCTTGCCGAGCAACAGCAGCACCAGCGCCAGCAGTCCCAGCACCAGCAACGCCGGGTTTGTGCCGCCCAGCCCCTGGAAAAAGTGCGTCATACGGGCCCAGAAATCGCCGCCGTGTCCGGCACTGAAGCCGAACAGCTTGGGCAGCTGCGAGCTGGCCAGAAACAGCGCGACGCCAACCTTGAAGCCAATCAACACGGTTTCGGAAAAGAAGTTCACGAGCGTCCCGGCGCGGATCGCATAGGCGGCGAACGCGATGGCGGCCACCAGCAACGCGGTGCATGAGGCCAGGGCCGCGTGACGGATGGGATCGCCACGCGCGCGCGGACAGCATCGCCTCAACCCCCGAGCGCGATGGTCAATCCGACGAGGACCAGGCCGACAATCACCAGGCTGAAGCCAACCCGCCAGCCGGACTGCCCTGCGTACCGCCCAAGCGATTGGCCGAGAAAGAAGAGCAACAGTACCGCAACCGCGTTGGAGAGTCCGAGCGCGAGCCGTGGCTCCCGCACGGCAATGAGCGGGACAATGACCGGAAAGGTGGACGAGAACACCAGCAGAAACACGCCACCCGCGCCGATCAGATCGGCACGCGTCAGCCAAGAGGTGCCGACCGGCGGCGCCTGGCTCAATCGCGTGCGTAAGAGCTCCACGTCCGACGGCGTCAACGCGGTGGCGATGGGTGACGGGAGCAAATCGGCGATCGCCTGGTGCGCGACGTGCGGCGCGGTCGTCCGGCGGATCCAGTTCAGCGTGTGCTGGAGCCGGGCGCGCGCCATGTACGTCGCCATGAGGTACATCGCCGCGTCAACGACGCCCCAGGCCAGATTGCAGCCCAGCGCACCGATCAGCACGGTCCGCAGATCTTCCCGTCCCGCATCGGCGACACGAATGGAGCCGGTAAAAGTCAGAACCATGATGACGCCGAAGAGGATTTCCGACGTCCGATCGAGCGGATCGAGCACGCGCCCCGCAGGACCCGGCTGGCTGGGAGTGGGCGTTGTACCGGCCGGCACGGCCAGCCGGTTCAGCAAGCCATGTACCAGTCGCCCGCTGCGGAGGGGGCGAGGATCCTGTCCCCGCAATAGATGACTTTTCTTGAGACCCGCGTGCCCCCCTCACAGCCCGTCGCCGCGCGTGGCTCCTTTCGCCATTCTCGCTGAGGACGCTAACGGCTCGTTTCTTGCTTTGTGACGCTTCCTCGTAGTGAGGGGATGAACATGCGAACCGATTCAGCAACGACCGCGCTCGCGGCCTTGATGGTGATGGCGGGGCTGGGCGCGGCGTGCGAGAAACCCGCACCGCCGCCGGCGGCGCCGACCGAGGTGTACGTCACCGACGTCGTCCAGAAGGACGTTCCGGTGTACCTGGACCTCGCCGGCCAGGCGCTGGGCTCGCAGGACGTCGAAATCCGGGCACGCGTCGAAGGCTACCTGCAGTCGGTGAACTTCCAGGAAGGCACGACGATTCGCAAGGGCGCATTGCTCTACGAGATCGATCGCAAGCCGCTCGAAGCCGTGCTGGCGGAAGCCAAAGGCCAGCTCGCCACCTCGCAAGCGAAGCTGGCGAAGGCGCAGAACGACGTCAATCGGTACACGCCGCTCGTGGCGAAGCAGGCCGTGAGCCAGCAGGAGCTGGACAACGCCAAAGCCATGCGCGACGCCGAAACCGCGCAAGTCGAAGCCGGCAAGGCCGCGGTCGACAAGGCCACGCTGGATCTCAGTTACACCCGCATCACGGCGCCGCTCGACGGATTGGTCGGCAACACGCTCGTCAAGCCGGGCAACCTTGTCGGTCGCGGCGAGAGCACGCTGCTCACGACGATCTCGCAGATCAACCCGATCTATTTCAAGGTGGCCGTCACGGAAGCCGACTATCTCCGATACTCGAAGCGTCAGCCGTCTCAAGCTGAAGCATCCAGGAGCAACAACGGCATCGAGCTGACGCTCGCCGACGGCAGTACGTACGCGCACCGCGGCAAAGTGAATCTCGTCGATCGCGCGGTGGATCCGACGACGGGCACGTTGGGCGTGCAGCTGGAATATCCCAACCCGGACCTGCTCTTGCGGCCTGGCCAGTATGGCCGCGTGCGGCTGATGCTGGAAACCAAGGCAGGCGCCCTGCTCATTCCGCAGCGGGCGGTTCAGGAACTTCAGGGGATCTACAGCGTGGCGCTCGTGGATGGGAGCGGCAGGGTCGAGTTCCGCACGGTGAAAGTCGGCCAGAAGGTCGGATCGCTCTGGGTGATTGAAGACGGCGTCAAGATGGGCGATCGCGTCGTGGTCGAAGGCCTGCAGCGCATACAGGACGGCGCGACGGTGGTGGCCAAGCCGGCGCCGGCAGAACCCGCCGACGGCAAGGCGACCAGCGAGGCTAAGTAGACATGGCCCGGTTCTTCGTCAACCGGCCCATTGTCGCGATCGTCCTGTCGATCATCACCGTGATGGTCGGCACGGTCGCCATGCAGGGCCTGCCGATCGCGCAATACCCCGAGATCGTTCCGCCGATGGTGCAGGTCACCACGACCTTCATCGGCGCCAGCGCCACCGACGTCGAGGCGTCGGTGGCCACGCCGCTCGAACAGCAGATCAACGGCGTGGAAAAAGGCATTTACATGAAGTCGACCAACGCGAACGACGGCACCTTGACGCTCAAGGTCTCGTTCGAAGTCGGGTCGAACCTGGACATGGACAACGTGCTCACGCAGAACCGCGTGTCGCAGGCCATGCCCCAGATGCCGCAGTCGGTGAAGAACTACGGCGTGTCGGTGAAGAAATCGCTGGCGTTCCCGCTCCTGGTCCTCTCGCTGAAATCGCCGAACGGGACCTACGACAGCAACTTCCTCTCGAACTACACGACGATCAACATCACCGACGCGCTCTCGCGTATTCCCGGCGTCGGACAGGTCAATCTCTTCGGCGGCAGCGACTACGCGATGCGCGTCTGGCTGCGGCCCGACGTCATCGGCCGGCTCGGGATCACCATCCCCGACATCGTCAACGCCATCAATCAGCAGAACCAGCTGAGCCCGGCCGGCCAGATTGGCGGTCCGCCGGCCGCAGCGGGTACTGAGTACACCTACACGGTCCGGACGCAGGGCCGCCTGCTGAACGAAGAAGAATTCGGCAACATCATCGTGCGCACGACCGGCGCCGGAGCGGAAGTGCGGCTCAAGGACGTCGCGCGGCTCGAGCTCGGCACGATGCTGTACAGCGCGGTCGGCCGGCATAACAGCACACCCGCCGCCGTCATCGCGGTCTTCCAGATTCCCGGGACGAACGCGCTCGACGTGGCCGGCCGGGTCAAGCAGACGATGCAGGACCTGTCGACGAGGTTTCCGCGCGACATGGAATACCTCGTCTCGCTCGACACCACGCTGCCGGTTTCGGAAGGCATCGTCGAGATCGAGCACACGCTCTTCGAAGCCGTCGCGCTCGTCATCATCGTCGTGTTTGTCTTTCTGCAGAACTGGCGCGCGACCCTGATTCCGCTGATGACCGTGCCGGTGTCTCTGGTCGGCGCGTTCATCTTCTTCCCGCTGCTCGGGTTCTCGATCAACGTGCTCTCGCTCCTCGGCCTGGTGCTGGCAATCGGCATTGTCGTCGACGACGCGATTGTCGTCGTCGAGGCGGTGATGCACCACATCGAACACGGGATGCAGCCGAAGGAAGCGACGATCAAGGCCATGGAGGAAGTGTCGGGCCCGGTCGTGGCCATCGGCCTGATTCTGGCGGCCGTGTTCGTGCCGGTCGGATTCATGGGCGGGATCACGGGCCGCCTCTATCAGCAGTTTGCGATCACGATCGCCATCTCGGTGCTCCTGTCGGTCATCAACGCGCTCACCCTCAGCCCGGCGCTTTCGGCGATGTTGCTCAAGCCGGCCACGGGCAAGAAGACGCTGCTGACTCCGTTCTACAACTGGTTCAACCGCGTCTTCGGCCGCAGTACGGACTTGTACGTGAGCTTTTCGGGCATCCTGATCCGGAAGTTCGTCCGGAGTCTTGCGTTCATCGGCATCCTGATCTGGGTGATGGTGGTGCTCGTGCGTCACATTCCGGGCGGGTTTGTGCCCGAAGA
>DASUGC010000162.1:0-8765 GCA_036274235.1 Vicinamibacterales bacterium | reverse complement strand
CGTACCGTGTACAGTCTCGGCATGCGCATTATCGATTTTCATAACCACTACTACCCACCGGAGTACCTGGAGGCGCTCGGTCCCACCGGAAGCTGCCTCGTCATCAAGCACGACCACGAGGGCAATCCGGTCGTGCACTATCCGGGCGATTACAACGTCATGGTCCGGGGCCACCGCGACATCGCGTACCGGCAAGGGGTGCTGGACGAGCAAAAAGTCGACACGCAGATCATTTCGCTGACGACTCCAGGGACACACGTGGACACGCCGCCGATCGCCGCGAAGCTGGCCGCCATCACCAACGACGCCTTCGCGCGGGTGACGGAAGAACGGCGCGGCCGCTTCATCGCGCTGGCCACGCTGCCGCTGTGCGATCCGGCCGCATCTGTCGCCGAATTCCGGCGAGCCGCGGAGACGCTGAAGATGCCCGGCGCCATGCTCTTCAGCAACGTGAACGGCATCGGCCTGGACGACGAGCGATTCTGGCCGCTGTATGAGGTGGCCAACGATCGTCAAGCGATCATGATGATCCATCCCACGTATCCGGTCGGCGTCGAAGCCATGCGCGAGTACTGGCTGATGCCGCTGAACGGGTTCCTGTTTGACACGACGCTGGCCGCATCCAAACTCGTCTTCAGTGGCGTCGTCAGGCGCTACCCCAGGATCAAGTGGGTCCTGGGCCACCTCGGCGGAACGATCCCCTACCTCGCGGAACGGCTCGACCGTGGCTTCCGGGCCTTCAAGGAGTGCCGCGCCCACATCGACGAACCGCCGACGGCCTACCTGAAGCGGCATTTCTGGTACGACACGGTGAACTTTGCGCAGGGCCCGCTCAAGCTGGCGATTGAATTTGCCGGCGCCGACCGGATTCTGGCGGGCAGCGATTATCCGCACATGATCGGCAGCATCCCATTGATGAAAGAAGCGATTGGCGCCCTGCCGATTTCGGATGAGGACAAGGCGGGTATTCTTGGCGGGAATGCGGAACGATTGCTGACAGGTGACAAGTAACAGGTGACAGGTCGCAGGACGTTCGTAGGCGGCGGGCTTCAGCCCGCCGCACCGCCGGGTTAAGGCCCGGCGGCTACGCATCCGCAAACGAGGTCGTATGAAGACCAAGCGTCGAACATTTCTGAAGCGACTGCCGGCCGCGGTCGGAGCTGGCCTGGCCGCGCCAATTGCGGTCTCGGCCGCCGAGCTCCAGGCACAAGCGCCGGCGGCCCAGCCGGCGGGCGGCGTCACGGCGGAGACGCTTGGCGTGGCGCAGCAGATCGCGGGTGTGTCGCTGCCGATCGAGGAACGCGAGGCGGCGCGCACGCTCGTGGTCCGCAATCTCGCCAACATCGAGGCGATCCGCAACGTGAAGATTGCGCCCGAGGTTGAACCGGCATTCAGCTTTCGTCCAACGCTCTCAAGGCCCGACGGGACGGGCCCCGTTTCACGCAACGACGCCGCCGGCGCAACGGCAAATCGCCGCGGAAGAGCCGAGGACGAGCGCCCGAAGAAACCCGCGAAGATCGACCTGACCCCACGGCCGTCCAATCTGCAGGATCTGGCCTTCGAACCCGTCTGGATGCTGGCAGAACGGTTGCGGACGAAGCAGGTTTCGTCGAGCGAGTTGACCGCGATGTACCTGGAGCGCCTGAAGCGTCACGATCCGGCGCTGTCCTGCGTCGTCACGCTGACGGAAGACCTGGCGCGCCAGCAGGCCGCCGATGCCGATCGTGAAATCAAAGCCGGACGCTACCGCGGACCGCTTCATGGCATTCCGTACGGCATCAAGGATTTGTTTTCGGTGAAGGGCTATCCCACGACGTGGGGCGCCAAGCCGTACGCCGGGCAGGAATTCGATTACGACGCCACGGCCGTCACGCGCCTGCGCGAGGCCGGCGCGGTCCTGCTGGGCAAACTTGCCACGGGTGAACTGGCCGTGGGCGATCTGTGGTTCCGCGGCCGGACGCGCAACCCGTGGAAACCCGAGACGGGATCCAGCGGATCGTCGGCTGGCCCGGCGTCGGCCACCTCCGCGGGACTCGTCGGGTTCGCGGTCGGAACGGAGACCAACGGTTCCATCATGTCGCCGGCCTCCACCTGCGGCGTGGTCGGGCTCCGGCCGTCGTACGGACGCGTCAGCCGGTACGGGTGCATGACGTTGCGATGGACGCTCGACAAGGTCGGCGCGATTGCGCGATCCGTCCACGACACGGCACTGGTACTGGACGCGATGCGCGGACCAGACGAACACGACGAAACGGTCTCGTCCGTCCCGTTTGCGTGGGATGGGCAGCACAATGTGCGCGGTCTGAAGATCGGATATGTCGAGCGCGACTTCGCCGGGACGGCGCCGGCCACGCGTGTCCTCGCGGCCGCGTTGGACGTGTACCGCGCGGCCGGCGCCGAGCTGGTGCGCGTCACGTTGCCGGACATCCCGGCGGCCGCCATCTATGCCCTGCTCAACGCCGAAGCCGGAGCGATGTTCGACGAGCTGGTGCGCAGCGGCGGCATCAACGAACTTGCGGACAAGGGCGTGAACGGCCGTGCCAATCAACTGCGCGCCTCACGGTTCATTCCCGCCGTCGATTACATCCGCGCCCAGCGCGCTCGCACCATCCTGCTCCAGCAAATGAACGAGCTGTTCGGCATGATTGACACACTGCTGGCGCCGGCCTCGAGCGACGCGGTGGTCATTGGCAACCTCACGGGGCATCCGGCGATCACCGTGCCCGCGGGATTCGTCGACGGCCTGCCGGTGGGTCTGATGGTCGTGGGTCCGCTCTATCAGGAACAGCGCGTCCTGCGCGTGGCCGCGGGATTCGAGGCGGCAACGGACTGGCACACGAAGGCGCCCGCCGGTTTTGCATAGTGGCGGCGCTGCACTACACTTCGTCGACTTTTGAACGCAGGGGACTTCATGAATCGCTATCTGGCCGAATTGATCGGAACATTTTTTCTCGTCTTGACGATTGGCTGCGCGGTGCTCGCCACGGGCAAGGGCATCATTCCGCCGATTGCGATTGGCTCCGCGTTGATGGTCATGGTTTATGCCGGCGGCCATGTCTCGGGCGGGCATTTCAATCCAGCGGTCACGCTGGCGGTGTGGCTTCGCGGGCGCCTGAAGGTCTCCGACGTCGTGCCGTACATGGCCGCCCAGGTCGTGGGCGCCGCTCTCGCCGCCCTGGCGGCGACCTTTCTCAGACCGGACGCGGCCGTCGACCCGCTGATTCCCAATGTCTCGCGAGCCCTGGTCGCCGAATTGCTGTTCACCTTTGCCCTGGCCTACGTCGTGCTCAACGTCGCCACATCGAAAGACACCGCGGGGAATTCGTACTACGGCCTGGCCATCGGCTTCACGGTCCTGACCGGCGCGTTTGCGGTTGGCGATGTTTCCGGAGGCGCGTTCAACCCGGCGGTCGCCGTCGGGGCGGTGCTGATGGGCCTGACGGACTGGTCCCATCTCTGGATTCCTCTGGTCGGCTGCTTTGGCGGCGGCGCCGCGGCGGCGGCCGTGTTCCGGATGATGAATCCGGAAGACAAATAGTCCTGGGTCCTGGGTCCTGGGGACTAATACACGCCCTCTGTCACTGATGTCTGCAGCTTCGCGAACGGCCGCACGTTCCTGACGCCGTCCCACGGATAGCGCTCGCACGGCGGTTCGCGTTCGGCTTCGTCGCGCTCCAGGAAGCGCGGCATGAAGAATTCTCTGGTCAGTGTCGTGAGCCGCACGCGGCCGGTCTGTCCGTAATCCACGACGCGGGTTGGATTATCGGGATCCACGACTTCCAGCACAGCCCTCGGCCGCGGCGGGTAGTAGATCAGGGCATAGCAATCGGCGGGATCGAACGGTTTGTGGACCGCCAGCCCCATCAGCGTGTTGCCGTAGGTTGGCGCAAAGAAGATGTCGCCGAGCACTTCCTCTTTCACCCAGCGATGGAACTGCGGCGTCATTTCCGTGCCGCCGCAGAAAATGCCGCGAATGCCCGCCTTCTGCAGCGAGATCCGCTCGGTCAGCGCCTCCAGCAGTTTGGGCGTGATGAACAGGCAGCGGATCCCGTCATGCGCCTTGAGCAGCGTCAGCGCCTGGTCGATGACGTGCCGTTTGTAGGCTTCGACCTGCTCGAGCTGTCTCGCCTTGATGAGCTTGATGACCCAGCGCGGATCGAGATCGACGCAGAAGCAGACCCCGCCGCGATGCTGGGCCAGATGCTCGACGGCCAGCCGGAGCCGCCTCGGGCCTGACGGACCGACCATGAGCCAGTCGCTGCCCCGTGGAAACGACGCGTCCGGGAGCGTGTCGCTGAACTGTTCGTAATCGATCCGGAAATCGTTGATGTTGATGCGGGATTTCGGGACGCCCGTGGATCCGCCTGTCTCGAACGTGAAGATCGGCGAGTGGGCGTACGCCTTCGGCACCCATCGCCGCACCGGCCCGCCCCGCAGCCACTCGTCTTCGAAGAACCCGAACCGATCCAGGTCCTGATACGTCCGGATCTCCTTGCGCGGATCCCACCCAAGCGTGCGCGCCCGCTCGAGCCAGAACGGCGTGCCCGTCTCCGGGCTGAAGTGCCACTGAACAATGTCGCGAACGTGCGCGTCGAGCGCGTCGGAAGCTGAGGCCGTCATCCGGCGTACAGCCTAGCAGACGTACGTGACCTTTGGACCGGACCCGTCGAACCTTTGGACCGGACCCTTGGACCTTTGCACCGGACCCGTCGAACCTTTGGACCGAACCCTTGGACCTTTGGACCGTGGACCCTTGGACCGACTAAGACGTCAGTACTTCCTCCACGTAAACGAACTCATCATGAAGGCCCCGCCCATCATGAAATCGTTCTGCAGCCGGCGGTCGTAGTGGAACTTGGCGCCGCCCGTGTCCTTGATGGTGGCTCCGACCATCGATCCGTAAAAGTCCGCGCCGCCGTTGAACGTGATCGCCGCGTTTGGCGCATAGAGCATCGCCGCGGACGTGGAGCTGCCATTGATGTTGATGGCGGACGTGCCGCCGTAGAGAATCTGGAAGTTCGTCGGATCGTACGAAGGATTTGAAAAACCGTTGCCGTTCAGGCTGATCGGCTGGTTCGTACTCTGGCCGGCCACGTTCATGACCACCGGGCCGTTGTCGATGTAGAGCGTCGCGTTGGCGTTGGATGTGATGCTGTTGATGTTGTACAGCCCGGCTTTCAGGTGAACGATGTTGTTACCGATGCTGACGTCGCCGAACGTGAGCGTTCCACCCTGCGGATCCAGCGTGATGTTGCCGGCGCTTCCGGTGCACGTCGGGGCCGAAAGGCCCAGGGACGCGCACGAGTCCCAGCTCGAGCCTGTCGTCGGCGGCAAGGGATTCGGCAGCGCCGGCGTCGGATAGGCCATGGCCTGCGGCAACTGGACGATGCCCTCGGTGACCGTCGCCACGTTGCCCGTAAATGCGGTGACCGTGCCGTTCTTGCAGTTGCCCACGCCCGTACGCGGCGTTGAGAGCGAGCCGTTGATCTGCGTCTGCCCGCCTGACACGTTCAGGTTGCCGTTCGATCCCACACTGCCGCCGGAGTTCTGCGTCACCGGCTGGCCGTTCTGCATCGTGATGTTGGAGGAGTCGTAGCTGCTCGTGGTGGCGCCACCGCTGAATTCCAGCGCGCCGCAGGCGCTGCTCGTGGCGAAGAGCCCGAAGTTCATGATCGGCACGATCTGCTGCTCGAGCGTGCTCGTGACTTCGACCGTCGCGGGCCGCGCTCCGCCGATGGATCCCGTTCCCGTCAACCGCCACGTCTGGATGACCCTGGGCGTGGTGGCGCCGTACTCCTGGACCGTCCGCATGGAGAGCAACGTTGCATACGCGGTGTAGTTCACGGTCTGCCCCTGGACCAGCGAACCCTGGACCGCGGCGCTGAACGCCGCCTGCGCGGGCGCGTAGGGATAGTTGGAGGCTTTGTTGGGATCCGCCGACAGCACCACCGGCTGCCCGTTGTAGGTCACCGGCGACACGGTCATGTTGTAGTTGGCCAGCGGATCACCCGTCACCTGTCCCGGATCCTGGTACACCTGCGTCAGGTAGTTCGCGGCTCGCATCACGCCGGATTCCGCGCCGTACCGCGCCTGCGACATCATCCGGTAGTTCATGCTCGTGTACGTGTCGGTCTTGGCCAGCAGCAGCAGGCTGGCGCCGATGGCGGACAGCGCAATCGTCAGGAGCAGCACCACGACCAGCGCCACGCCGCGCTCACTGTGGTGCGGATCCGCGGACGGGGCGTGAAGATTCATCGACCGGGTTGGCTGATTCATCGTGTGACCCTCAGGGCAGCAACAGGAGAATGCTCGGCGGCGTTGGCTGCAGCCGGTTGGTGATCCCGATGCTCGCCATCGACCACGCCAGGAAGATATTGCGCGGCGACACGTTCAACAGCGTTTTCGTCGCCTGGTTTTTCTGCTTGGAATACAGATCGACCTGCTGCGACTCGACACTCAGCGTCACGGCGACGCCCGTGACGTAGGTATTGTTCAGTACCACCTGCGTCTCATAGGTGAAGCAGGGCGCATTGTTGGGATTGGCCACGACGTTGTTCAGGAGCGCCATGGATTCAGTGACGGCGGGCTTGCTCGCCGCGTCCCAGGCCATGACGTTCCGGTACAATTTCTTGTTGACGAGATTGCAGGTGTACTCGACGTAGACCATCTGTCCGTCGTCGTTGATGTCGCCGTAGAGTTTGAGCGCCGTGCCCGTCGATCCGTTTGTCATCGTCGGCGGGATAACGCCCGTCACGAATCCGCCCAGCAACTGCACGGGCTCGCTCGCCGCGTGATCGATGCCGAAGACGGCGGTGACGCTGGGCGGGTTGATTGCCGTCACCGTCACGGTCTCCCCCTGGTCACCCGTCCCGACCAGGATGTGCGCGCCGACGAACAGCCCCGCCGTCGTGCTCAAGGCCACGGTGGTCGCGCCCTTGGCCGCGCCATTGGCCAGCGTGATCGGGCCCGGCAGCGCGACGCGTCCGGCCTGACCGATTTCCTGCTGCATCAACTCGGTGGCGCCCCGAACCGAGCCGTGCATTTCGCTCAGGTCTCCGACCGTGCGATTGAACATCATGGTCTGGTTCAACGCGGGCATGGCCGCGCTGAACAGCAGCAGCAGGACCGCCGTGGCGATCAACGCTTCAGTGAGTGAGAAGCCGTGGTCCTTGCGCACGTTCGTCTCCTAGAACGGGAACGTCTTCAGCGTGACGAGCGTGGCGGTGGGCGTCTGCTGACGGCCGATGCCGCGGGCCACCGTGGCCGTCACGCGCACTTCTTTCAGCGTTGCCGAGAGCGACGTGACTTGCCACGCCCGCGCGTAAAACCAACCGGCCGGCGCGCCGCCCCCGCCGGGCGGGGCCAGCAAGTTGCCTCTCGCGTCCAGGTAGTCCACGTAGCCGTCGACCGGCGCGGCCGGATTGGCGCTGCCGCCCACCGCGAGGCCCGTGCCTCCGTTGCTTGCCGCCGGAAACACGCGCGTGTCGGTCGCCGCATCGCCAAAGGCGAGCACCAGCAGCTGCTCCATCTTGTCCTGCGCGTACTCGGCCGTGCGCGCGGCCAGGTGTCCCTGGTTTTCCGACTGCGTCAGCGCGATGCCCGCCATCGCCATCAGGCCTGCCGCGAGCGTCGCCATGATGGCCATCGCGACCACCACTTCCACCAGCGACGAGCCGTCGTCTGACCGTCGAATCCGATTGGGCATGTCTGTGCGTGTCACGCCAGTCCCCTATTTCAACGCCCAGGTATTGCTCACGAGGTTGTTCTGCCAGAGCTGGATGAGGCCGCCGGCGCCTGTCGTGATGCCGTAGATCGTCATGTCGGCCATGACGTAGAACGCGCCGTCTGGTGTCGGCACGTTTGCCGCGTCAATCGGGACGCCTCGCGAGTTGAAGACGATGCAGCCGCTGCCGGCGATGGCGGCGCCCGCGTTGTCCAGGCACGCCGGCGCCTGCCCGATGACGGCCTGGGTATTGGGCGGAGGCGCGGCGGCGCCCGCATACCCGAAGAACACGTTGGATGAGAGCGTCGTATGGACGCCTTCGGCGACCCACCCGATGGGGGCGGTCTTCTGCCAGCGCTCCACCCAGAATGTCTTCGACATGTAATCGACGTAGATCCGCGCCTTGGAAAACTCCGCGGCCGCGCGCATCTTGGCGAGCGCTGTGGCGGCCGCGACGTTGCGCGCGTCGCTCGACAGATTCATGGCACTCAGCGTGGTGCTCGTGAACGGCAGCACGAATGCCGCCAGCGTCACGAGCAACAGCATCGTCGCCATCAATTCAATGAGGGAGAAGCCGGACGCATCCTTCAAGTCGAAGGCGTCCACCGGGCGGCCGGACATGCAGTTCCGTGTCATGGCGTGTCGCGTGGTCCTGTGGACTGCGACAGCCGGGGAGGGGCAAGAAGTATGCCCAGAGCAGGCCAGGGGTGACGTGCCGGATTAGGCCGAAATGCCCGCCATTTCGCCGCGTCGAACCAACGGTGACGGCCCCACAGGGGCACTTCTGTAAGGCCTCTTACAGGTCCGCGCCCCGGGGTGGTGTCTTAGTTTGACGTGATTCGCTGCAGGCCGACTTTGCCGCAGCGCGCCGGAGGTTTAGATCGTTGTCGGCAAGCCGGCCATGCTGACCGGCAGCCGACGGCGCGCGAGCATGCGGAGGAGGCCAGCCGCGAATCACGTCAAACTAAGACACAACCCGCCCGCGCCCGGACGTCCACCGCCGTACCTGTCGTACCC
Organism: Vicinamibacterales bacterium; assembly: GCA_036274235.1. Lineage (GTDB taxonomy): Bacteria > Acidobacteriota > Vicinamibacteria > Vicinamibacterales > SCN-69-37 > DASUGC01. The sequence goes on along the minus strand of DASUGC010000162.1, from coordinate 25 downwards.
GTCGTACCTGTCGTACCTGTCGTGC
>DASUGC010000161.1:0-2174 GCA_036274235.1 Vicinamibacterales bacterium | reverse complement strand
CGTGGGGTGGAACGGGTAGCGGATCGCGCGCGCGCCCATGCGAGCCGCGACCCGCGCGCCGGCCCAGCCGCCGCTCGAGGCGGCCGCAATCTCCGGATACAGCCGCACGCTGGCCAGGCAAAAGAACGGCGCAAGCAATCGCGGTGCGCGCAGGTAGAAACGCGCGCGGTCGTTCAACTGCCAGGACGGCGGAAGGGCCGATGCCAGCACCAGGCCCGAGACGCGTTCCGGATGCCGGGCCGCGAGCGCGGCCGCGATCAGTCCACCGTACGACATGCCGCAGATCACGGCGCGCTCGAGGCGCGCCTGATCGAGTGCCTGGCGCACCTGCGCCACGTAGCCGTCGAATCCGGTTGCGCCGAGGTCCGCCCCCGCGCTCGGCTCGTCTGCCAGCGAGAACGTCAGAACACGGCACTGCGCGGCCAATGCCTGGACCGTGGGCTTCATCCATTCCCAGCGCCCCTGGATGCCAGGAATCAGGAGGACAGGGGCGCCACGGCCCTGATCGATGAGGTTCACGATCTGAATTTACAAGGTCTACGGTCCAAGGTCTAACAGCCCGTGGTTAAACAGCTCATTTTCGACGCGCCGACGGGTGGCAGGTCGAAACGATGGTGCGGTGTGAATCCAGACGAGCGATCGGTGGATGGCGTGCAGCGGTCGGCGACGTGCGCCCATAGGGCCATCCCGACGGCCCACAGGGCCACCAGTCGCCCCTGGAGGCCGCGTGGCGTGCCGATGCCGACGAGGGTCCGCATCAAGAGTCCCAGGTTAAAGCCGCCGACGTGCACGAAGAGCCGTTTCAGGATGTTCGCGTGTCCGCGGAGATGGGTGCGTCGCATCCCACCGGTCTCGTAGAGATGGGCATTCGGGCGTTCCAATCGCTCACTCCGTTGTCGCTGCAGGCCGCGCCCGCGCGCGCCGCGAATGCGTCGGCGGTTGGCGTACACCGCGTCACGGGCCGCCGCGTGCCGCTTCCACTTGCGCCGCCCGCGATCAGGCTCGGCGATGTAGGTCCGCAGGTCAAGCGCCGCCAGATCGACCAGCACTTGATTGCTGTGGTACCCCTTGTCGGCGACCACCTCCGCGATCACCGCGGTGTGCTCGTCCGTCACCGCGGCCACGGCTTCGAGGTCCTCGGCGGCGGCCGTCACGGTCTCCGCGATGGTCGTGGTATCCCCTTGGTCGGCGCCCTGCACGGTGACGCCCACGATCGCGCCGGTCTCCAGATCGACGGCATGCTCAGCTTTGTGCGCCAGATGCGTGCGGCCGTCCTTCATCTTGGTGATGCGAGCGTCCGGGTCGTGCGGATGCCGCCATTCGGTATTGCGGCCTTTCTTCGGGCGTTTCCGGTCGAGCCGCGCCAGCTCGGCCCGCGTCGGCGTCGCGATGCCCGAGGCCTGCGCCAGGCGCGTCAGAAACTCCTGATACGTCTCGCCCGAGTCGCGCCGCACGATGCTCCGCAGAGCGGCGTTGGCTTCAAGCGTCGTCGCGTCGATCCCGATGGTCTTGCCCTTGACGAGATCCGCGGTCGCCAGGATCTGCAGGATCCACGTGAAGACCGCGCGATGGGTTTCCAGATCGATCAGGCGCCGCGTCCGCGAGATCGTCGAATGCTCCGCAGGGACCTCGTCGAGCCCCAGGCCCAGAAAGCCGCGGAGCGCCAGCGAATCGGCGGTCCGCCACGCGATGCCCCGCTCCGAGTCGATGCCTTCGAAGTAGCCGATCAACAGCAGCCGAAAGTACATCCCGGGCGTCAGACTCGGGCGGCCGATCGTCGCGTAGAACGCCGCGCACTGGGCCTCCACGAACTCGTCGAAGGCGTGCGCGTCGAGCACCTGATTCAGCCGCTGATAGAACGGATGCCCGCCGGTCGGCGGCAACGCATTGGCGGCAATCCACAATCCCGGCGTCCGTGCGCGGTCCTTGCGACGACCCATGGCCATGCCGGGAGTGTAGTACGGCGGATCGACCGTGTCGATCCCCGTTTAACCACGGGCTGCTAGGGCCGTTCGGGCGCCTTCGAACCAAAGGATTTTCCCGACGCGAAAGTCGAGCTGGCGGGCCCGTAGGGCCGATTTGGGCCGGTTTTGCTGCTGCACCGTCTTCTCGGGCACGCGCCCAACCCAGCATTCCCTGAAACGCTATCGGGATGTGTCACGTATTAGTAGGCT
>DASUGC010000160.1:0-17107 GCA_036274235.1 Vicinamibacterales bacterium | reverse complement strand
GGCCGACAGGCCGCGGCACGATTGACGATCCGGACGTCGCGCAGGGACGGCCGTTCGGGTTGGGCACGCAGCCGCCCGCGACTCCCCTGCCCGACGCCGGCGGCGGCCGTGGCGGCGCCAACAACCAGCCGCCGCTCGAGGCGCGGCCGCGCGTGCTGCTGCGCTTTGCGGCGCAAGATCAGTTGCTGGTGTCCGGGCTGCTCGACGGCGGCGCCGACATCGCCAACCAGCCGGTTGCCGTTGACGTCCCCCTCCAAAAGGGCCACATCGTCGTCTTCGCCAGCAACCCGATCTATCGCGGCGAGACGATCGGCAGTTACTTCATGGTGTTCAACAGCATCCTGAGCTTCGACAACCTCGGAGCAGGACGAAAGTAGACGCGGTGAACGCCACGGTTTCGGTCAACGGCCGCATCAGTGACGCGGCGGGCGCGGTGGTCCCGGTGTTCGATCACGGCTTTCTGTACGGGGAAGGCGTGTACGAGACCCTGCGCACGTACCGGGGCGAGCCGTTCCTGTTCGGCCGGCACATGCGCCGGCTCCGCAACTCCGCGGGCCTCATGGCGCTGCCGGTGCCCTTCGACGACGGCGCGCTGCTATCGGACATCCGCAAGACCATTGCGGCTCATCCGGGGGGATTGCCGGAATCGTACATCCGCATCCTGCTCACGCGTGGTGTCGGCGAACTGAGCTATAACCCGTCCGCCACGCCCGTGCCGACCGTGGTGATCATCGTCAAGCCCTTCCCCGCTCCGCCGGATCGCACGTTCACGGAAGGGATCACGCTGTCGCTGGTCAGCGTCCGGCGCAACCATCCGCTGGCGCTCAATCCGATGATCAAGAGCAACAACCTGCTGAACAACGCGCTGGCCATGCAGGAGGCGCTGAAAAGCGGAGCGGACGAGGCGCTGATGCGTAATCAGGCCGGCGAGCTTGTCGAATGCTCGCAGTCGAACTTCTTTGTGATTCAGCAGGGCGCCGTGCTGACGCCGCCGTTGTCGGCGGGCCTGCTGCCCGGCATTACGAGGGAATTCGTTCTCGAACTGGCCGGCGGCCTGGGCCTGGCCGCGCGCGAACAGCGCCTGACGCCGGACGATTTGCGCACCGCCGATGAGGCATTCATCACAGGCACGACGCGCGAAGTGACACCGGTGGTGAGAGTCGATGACCTCGTGATTGGCAACGGGCGCCCGGGCCCGATCTCACAGCGGCTGCTGGCGCGATTTCGGGAGATCGCAGACTCGCGCCCGGTCTGAAGACCGGGCTAGGCGTATTCCTCCACCGGCGGACACAGACACATCAGATTGCGATCGCCGTAGGGGTTGTCGATGCGCGACACCGTCGGCCAGAACTTGCGGGTCCGCAGGCCGTGAACGGGATACGCGGCCTGTTCACGCGTGTACGGGTGCGTCCATTCGTTGGCTGAGACGTCCTCGGCGGTGTGCGGCGCGTTCTTGAGCACGTTGTCGCGCGCGTCGGCGCGGCCTTCGGCGACGGCCTCGATCTCGGCGCGGATGGCAATCATCGCCTCACAGAAACGGTCGAGCTCCTCCAACGGTTCGCTCTCGGTCGGCTCCACCATGAGCGTGCCCGCGACCGGGAACGAAACCGTCGGCGCGTGGAAGCCATAGTCCATGAGCCGCTTGGCCACGTCCTGCTCGTCGATGCCGGTGCGCTGCTTGATCGGCCGGAGATCGAAAATCAGTTCATGGGCGACGCGGCCAGCGCGTCCGGTGTACAGCACCGGGTAATGATCGGCCAGCCGCGCCTTGAGGTAATTGGCGTTGAGCATCGCGTACTCCGTCGCGGCCTTCACGCCATGTGCGCCGAGCATCCGGATGTAGCCATACGAGATCAGGAGAATGCTCGAACTGCCCCACGGCGCCGCGGAGACCGCGTGCGCGGTCGATCCTTCGCGCGGGGGCACCACGGCATGGCCCGGCAGAAACGGCGCCAGGTGCGCCGCGACGGCAATCGGTCCCATGCCGGGGCCGCCGCCGCCGTGCGGAATGGCGAACGTCTTGTGGAGGTTCAGATGGCACACGTCCGCGCCAATTGCGGCCGGGCTCGTGAGCCCGACCTGCGCGTTCATGTTGGCGCCATCCATGTACACCTGGCCGCCGAACTCGTGCACGACGGCGCAGATTTCGCGGATGCGGTCCTCGAACACGCCGTGCGTGCTCGGGTAAGTCACCATCAGGGACGACAGGTGCTCGCGGTTGGCTTCGGCCTTGGCCCGCAGGTCCGCCACGTCGATGTTGCCCCGGTCGTCACAGGCGACGATCACGATGCGCATCCCGGCGAGGCTTGCGCTGGCGGGGTTGGTCCCGTGGGCGGACTGCGGGATGAGGACCACGTTGCGCTGCGCGTCGCCCCGCGCCTGGTGATACGCGCGAATCGCCAGAAGGCCCGCGTATTCGCCCTGGGCTCCGGAGTTCGGCTGCAGCGACACCGCCGCGAATCCGGTGATTTCCGCCAGCGCCGCTTCGAGCTCCCGGAAGATCTGGTGGTACCCCTCGGCCTGCTTGACGGGGACGAAGGGGTGCAGGCGTGAAAATTCGGGCCAGCCGACCGGCATCATCTCGGCCGCGGCATTGAGTTTCATCGTGCACGATCCGAGCGGGATCATGGCGGTATCGAGGCCGATGTCTTTCCGCTCGAGGCCGCGGATGTATCGCATCATCTCGGTCTCTGACTGGTGCGTGTTGAAAACCGGATGCGTCAAGTACGCGGACCGCCGCCGCAACGGCTCAGGCAGACTCGCGTCGTCTCCCGCGGGCAGGCGCGGCGCGTCGGTTCCAGCGGCCTCGGCAAATGCGGCGATGACATCCGACAAGTCCGCATCCGTGACCGTCTCGTCGAGCGATACCTGGATGACATCATCGGCCGGGTACCGGAGATTGATTTCGCGGCGATCGGCCGCCGCTCTCACCTTCCGACCCAATCCCTGGCCGCCCTCGAGGCGGATCGTGTCGAAATAGGCCGCATTGGTCTGGCGCCAGCCCATCCCCGCGAGGGCCGCCGCCAATCGCGCGGCTTGCTCGTGCACGCGGGTTCCAATCGCTCGCAGGCCCTCGGGCCCGTGATAGATCGCATAGAAGGCCGACATGTTCGCGAGCAGCGCCTGCGCGGTGCAGATGTTGGACGTCGCCTTCTCGCGCCGGATGTGCTGCTCGCGGGTCTGCAGGGCCATGCGGTATGCGCGACGCTTCTGCGAGTCCACGGACACGCCGATGATCCGGCCCGGGGCCTGGCGCACGAACGCTTCTCTGGTCGCGAAAAACGCCGCGTGCGGCCCGCCGTAGCCCAGCGGCACGCCAAAACGCTGCGCGTTGCCAATGACGACGTCCGCGCCCATGTCGCCGGGTGGCGTCAGGATCGTGAGCGCCAGCAGATCCGTCCCGACGGCGACCAGGGCGCCGGCCTGGTGGACGCGCTCGATGAGGGCGCGCAAGTCGGCGACCTCGCCGTGGTCGTCCGGCATCTGCAGGTAGACGCCGAAGACGTCGGCGCCGATCTCGGCCGCGCGAACGTCGCCGACGCGGATGCGCAGGCCAAGCGGCTCGGCCCGCGCCAGGATCACGTCCAGTACGTGCGGGAACGTCCGGTCCGACACCAGCATGGTGGACGCGGAGGCGGACTTATGCATGCGCGCCATCAGCGTCATCGCCTCGGCCGCCGCGGTGGCCTCATCGAGCAGCGACGCATTGGCGACTTCCATCCCGGTCAGGTCCGTAACCATGGTCTGGAAGTTGAGCAAGGACTCGAGCCGGCCCTGCGCGATCTCGGCCTGGTACGGCGTGTATGGCGTGTACCAGCCGGGATTTTCGAACACGTTCCGTGTGATGACGGGCGGCGTGATGGTGTCCGCGTAGCCCTGCCCCAGGTAGCTCCGCCACAGTCGATTGCGCGCCGCGATGGTGCGCAGCCGCTGGTGGTACGCGAACTCCGAGTCCGGCTCCGGCAGGTTCAGGGTGCCGGATCGCCTGATGTCGCGAGGCACGATCTCCTCCATCAGGGCGTCCAAAGACGCGGCGCCGACGACACGGAGCATTCGCTGGAGGTCCTGCGGACGTGGACCCACATGTCTTGCCTCAAACCTGTCTGCCACGGTGCGATCCTTCTTCGGCCCGCGCGCGACCCGTCGCCGCGGGCGCGAGCGCTACTTGACGAGTGCGGTGTAGGCGGAAGCGTCCAGCAGACCCGACATTTCGGCCGGAGTGCTGGGCCTCAGGCGAATCATCCACGCCTCATGAGGCCGGCTGTTCACCGCCTCGGGATGCGATCCGAGGTCCGGATTGACGGCCACGACCTCGCCCGACACGGGAGCGAACAATTCCGAGACGGCCTTCACGGATTCAATGGTCCCGAACGCTTCGCCCTGCTTGAGCTGCCGGCCCACTTCCGGCAGTTCGACAAAGACGACGTCGCCAAGCTGGCGCTGCGCAAAGTCTGTAATGCCGACGATGGCTTCCTGGCCGTCGGCCTTCAGCCACTCGTGGTCTTTGGTGTACTTGAGCTCGCTGGGGTACATCGGTCTCTCTCCGTTGACTCAGGCTTTGCCCGGCCGCTTGTAGAACGGCTCCGGGACGACTTCGGCCGGCACAACCCGGCCGCGGATCTGGATGTCGAGCGCCGTCCCGACGGCGCTCAGATCGACGGGCACCATCGCCAGGCCGATCGATTTCTTCAGGAACGGCGTCTGCGTGCCGCTGGTCACGACGCCGACGGTCTCATCGCTCCGTACGACGGGATAGCCGTGCCGCGCGATGGCGCGATCGCGAATCTCAAAGGCCACGAGCTTGCGGCTCAACTCGCCGGCTTTCTGGCGACGCAGGACATCCGCCCCGAGGAACGTGTCTTTCTTCCAGCCGACGATCCAACTGAGCCCGGCCTCGACCACGGTGGTGTGTTCGTCCATGTCGCTGCCGCACAGACGCATGGAGGCTTCCAGCCGCAGCGTGTCGCGGGCGCCGAGGCCGCACGGCTTCATGTCGCAGGGCTTCCCGGCCTGCAGGAGCGTGTCCCAGACGCGTTCGGCCTGAGCCGGCGGCACGAAGACCTCGAACCCATCCTCGCCGGTATAGCCCGTGCGGGAAATCGTCGCGCGGACACCGGCGACTTCTCCCGTCGTGAACCAGTAGTACTTCACCGCCGGCAACTCCGCTGCCGTCAGAGTCTGGAGGATCTCCTGCGCCCTGGGTCCCTGAATCGCGATCAGGGCATACCGGGAACTCGCATTGACGATGGCGACGTCGCCGCCGCGAGCGCGGGCCTGGGCGACGATCCACTCGTGGTCTTTCATGATGTTGCCGGCGTTGACCACGAACAGAAAATGCTCCGGGGCCATCCGGTACACCAGAATGTCATCCACAAACGTCCCCTCGGCCGTCGTCAAGGCCGAGTACTGAATCTGCCCCACGCTGAGCTTCGCGGCGTCGTTGCACGTGAGCCACTGGACCACGGCGAGGGCGTCGGGCCCTGCCAATTCAATCTGGCCCATGTGGCTGACGTCGAACAGTCCGGCACGTGTGCGCACGGCCATGTGTTCTTCCGTGATGCCTGAATACTCGACGGGCATGTCCCAGCCGCCGAACTCGACCATTCGGGCGCCGAGGGCTCGATGCCGGGCGTTCAGCGGCGTCTTCTTGAGGGAGGGCGATGGAGGCGCGGACAAAACCTGTACAAATTACTATCGCGCCCTCCGATGGTCAAGGTGAGATGCCGACGCCGGCCGGCCCGTCCCTGGACGGGCCGGCCGTGACTCACTTTCGCCGCCGCATCTTCCTGATGAGGGCGGCGGCTCCTGCCAGCGACAGCACGAAGAGGGTTGCCGCGACCACCAGGCCGGAGAGCGGACGGTCGCGCATGCCCGGCACGCTGAGTATGAGAAAGGCCATGACTGACGCCGTCACCACCAGCGACAGCGCCAGTGCTGCCAGCCACACTCTCCAGATGCTCACGCCGAACTCCTTCCCTCTGGCCTACTTCCCGATGATGCCGCCGAGGCTGACGCAGCCCGCATACCAGGTGAACGCCCCGACAATCCGCACCTCGTAGACCACCGCGCAGCCGGTCTCGCCGAACGGGTCGTACCACTTCAGATTGTTCACGCACTCGACGTAATCGGTATAGGCGTTGACCAGCTCATCGCCGTAGGCCTGCCAGCAATCCGACGGCGTGCGCTGACCGAGGGCGACGGGCACGACCTTCCCCTGCGCCTTAAGTTTCTGCATGTACTCCCCGACCTCCCGCGTCCCGCTGTCGTCGTGACGGGCCGACAGCAGGAAGGCGCGCGTGGTCAACAGCAGCGGCTGGATGGGCGAACGCGTCCCAAACCCGATCCGGCCAATCAATTCCGCCGCCCGGGCCGCCAGTGACGAGTTGGCGATCAGCTGACGCGCCCGCTCCAGCCGCGTGCCATCCGTATGGGGCGCCACCACGCGTGCCTGGTTCGAAACGACGGAGACGGACGAGGGCGCCAGATCAATGGTCAGCGACTCCCCACGTCCTTTGATGGTGGTGACGACGTGGTCTTTGAGGAGTTGTTTTTGGAGCAGCAGGGTTGGCGTCTGCATCTCCAGGCGCGGCCCGGTGGTTGTGGAGTACACGCGCAGAGTGGCGCCGGTGGCGCTGTCCTTTGCCTCCTGAATCAAGCGGTTTTGCGCGGCCGCCGGGCTGGGCAGCGTGCTCATCACGCCGGCCAGCAGTCCAATTGCGAGCACCATCTTCTTCATCACACTGTTCCGATTCTCCGGATTGCTCCGGTCTGGCCCGGGCGCGGATCCCGAAACCCACGTTTCCCGCCTCCGCCAAGGCGTTACGCCTGTGACCTGGCACCACCCTCACCCTGTCCGTTCACAAAAAATCCCGGCCGTGGTTTCCTGGGTCAATCGCCGGGGTCCTGGTTCGCGATCCCGTTCATAGTCCAGGTACGTCTGCAGCGTGTGATAACTGATGTCCAGGATTTCGCACGCGCGCCGCTTGTTGCCCTGGCACTGATCCAGAATCAGCCTCGCGTACCGTCCGATACAGCCGCGAAGCGTGCGATCGGAGGCCAGGTCGCCTCCGCCGGCTTCCCGGAACTGTCGTGTGATGTCCGCCGGCAGATCGCTGAGGCTGATGCTCGGTCCGGGAGAAAGCGCCAGGGCGCGCTCCAGCACGCGAGCCAGTTGCCGAATATTTCCCGGCCAGTCATATGCCACCAGCGCTCCCATCGTGGTCTGCTCAACTGGAAGCTGGCGCAGCCGGCGATGGCGTCCCGCGAAGTAGTCCACGAGCAGGGGGACGTCCTGCCGCCGTTCTCTCAGTGGCGGGACGATGAGTTCGACGCCTGAGATGCGGTAGTACAGGTCCGCGCGGAATTGCCCGGCGTCTACCAGAGAGCGCAGACTCCGGTTGGTGGCGGCAACAATGCGCGTGTCCACGCGGTGGCTGGCATGACCGCCCACCCGCTCAACCGAGAAATCCTGCAGGACTCGCAGCAGCTTGGCCTGTGCGGACGCCGACAAGTCCGCCACTTCGTCCAGGAACAGCGTGCCGTGATCCGCCAGCTCGAACTTTCCTCGCCGGCCTCGGACACCCGTGGCGGTTCGCTCTTCGATGCCGAACAGCTCGGCTTCAAGCAGGCTGTCGACCAGCGCCGCGCAGTTGACCGCCACGAACGGGCCCGCCCGCCGCGGACTGAGTTGATGGACCTCGCGGGCGACCAGCTCTTTGCCCGCGCCACTCTCGCCTTCAATCAGCACCGTGAACTGCGTTCCGGCCAGCCGTGTGATTCGTGCCCGCAATTCAAGCATGGGCGGGCTTTGTCCAATCATCATGTGGTCCACCCCTCGTCAGTCGCGGTAATCAAATCAATGCTGATGCCAAGCGGCTGTTCAACGGGCTTCACGTGTTTCCGGTGATGGGGCCGTTTCAGCGGGTAGCGACGGGCCTGCCGGGTCCGCCCAGCGGCAGTACCCCCGATAGGTCGTCCCATCGCTACCCACGGCGCGGATCCACCACGAGATCACCAGCGCCGGCCTCGAGGTGTGTCGAGGCGTCCAGCCGGCGGCACTGGTGACATGGACCATGAAGCCCGGGCGCAACCGGATGCGGCTGACCAGTTCGATGCCGGCCGGCGTCTCGCCGATCACGTCGGCGTCGCGCCCCAGGACCAGGTGACGTGTCACTCGTCCTTCCACCCGGCGCTTGGCGACTCGTAGCGCATGACCCGGATCCGGCCCGTGATGCCCGCGATTCGGACCGTGAACTGCGCGCCGCCGCTCGACCTCAGAAACAACGAACCTGATGTACACGAGCCCTCGGGCGAGAAGCTGGCGATATTCGAGGAACCAAACCGAACGGGATCAGGACTGGGCGCCTCACCCGCGGGCCCCCTCAGCGTGGCGTCCACGGCGATGTCCACATGGGGCACCACGTCACCCAGGGCTACGGGGCCATCGATGCACGGATCGACGCCACTGGTGATATCCGTGCGTCGAATTCCGTTCCGGTTGCCGTCACGGCAGACCCGCACCGACCAGCCCGGCCCGACGCGATCGAACACCACGCCGACGTTCACGCCATGGCTGACCGCGTCCTGTTTCGCCAGCCGAAAGCGGGAGCTCACGAAGGCCGCGGCGTGGCGCACCCGGCTGGCGTCCGCGACACTGGCGGCCACCGGCGCGCCAATCGCGGCCACCGCCGCCATGATGGCGACCACGACCAGGAGTTCAATCAGGCTTGCGCCGTGTTCGCCGGATGCCATCCGCTGTGCCCCGCTCTACCGTTCGGTGCCCTTGATTGGCGCGACGGTCACCAGCGTGCGCAGCTTGAGAAACGACTTCTCGCCGATGCCCTGGACGTTCATCAGCTCCTCGGTCTTCTTGAAGCCGCCGATCTTCTGCCGATAGTCCAGGATCCGCTGCGCCGTCGCGGGCCCCACGCCGGGCAGCTTCTCCAGTTCAGCTTTGGTCGCCGTGTTGAGGTTCAGCGGTGACTGGGTCTGCGCGGCCGGCTTGGGCGCCGGCGGTGGGGGTGGCGTCTGTTGGGCGCGGGTCAGTGCGGGCCAGGCAAACAGGGCGATCGCGAGGACGACGGCGGCGGTGCGATTCATGGTGTGCTCCACGGTGGCGGCATCCGTCCCATCGCCTTGTCACAAGCGAGTTGCCAGTAAAGCCGGTCCGTCAGACCGGCGCGGGATCGGACACCAGTGATTCGTTCCGGACTTCACTGGCGTCGTGAAGGCAGAGCAAGCGGTGGACCGCTCGAGGATTCGGCCCGCCGTGTGCGGCTCAAACCGCTGCCGAATGGGATGTTGTGCGGATGGCCGCGCCGATCGCGTCGCCGCGGCGTTCAGGCGAAGGCGATGAGATGGAGCCTGTAGTTACCCGACGAGCCCGAATGCCCCTGGCGTGGAAACTCCGGTCGTCACGCTTTGCGTGATGCAAACCAGGCGACGGTTCGGGCCAGCCCGTCTTCGAACGACATCGTCGGATTGAAATCCAGGAGTTTGCGGGCCTTGGAGATGTCGGCCTGCGAGTCGCGCACGTCGCCTTCCCGGGGCGGGCCGAACGTCGGCGCGGCGTGCTGCTTGAGAATGGCCTGAAGCGTGCGGATCAAGTCCAGCAGCGAAATCCGCCCGCCGGCTGCGACGTTGATCACTTCTCCAGAGACATTGGGCGCTTCGCAGCAGCGAAGCACGCCGGTGACCACGTCGGACACGAAGGTGAAGTCCCGGGTCTGTTTTCCGTCTCCGTGCACCATCGGCGACTGGCCGGATGACAGCGCGTCGATGAACAGCGAGATCACGCCGGAATAGGGCGACCCTGGTTGCTGTCTTGGTCCGAACACGTTGAAGTAGCGCGTCGTGACGGTCTCGAGCCCATACAGGCGCGTGAACATCTGGAGGTATTGCTCGCCGATCAGCTTCTGCAGCGCGTACGGCGACAGTGGACTCGGCCGCATGTCTTCCCGTTTCGGGAGCACGGCGGCGTCACCGTACACCGCGGACGACCCGGCGAAGATCAGCCGCTTGACGCCGGCGTCCCGGGCGGCGACGAGCATGTTGAGCGTGCCTTCGACATTGGCCCGATGTGACCCGACGGGATCTTTGACGGAGCGGGGCACGGACGGAATCGCCGCCTCGTGAATGACGAACTGGCACCCGGCGGCCGCCCGCGCGCACACCGAGGGATCGGCGATGTCGCCTTCGATCAGTTCCGCGCTGGCCGGAACGTTCTCGCGCTTGCCGCTCGAGAAGTCGTCCACGATTCGGACCTGGTCGCCTCGTCCGAGGAGGCGTTCGACGATATGTGAACCGATGAAGCCGGCGCCGCCGGAGACGAGGTACAGAGCCAAGACTCGAGACTCCCTGCCGCGACGGTTACTGCGGCCATCCTGTTTTCGGCAACCCCGGCAAAAGCTTCAGGGCGTTCTGGTAGTACAGCTTTTTCAGGACGCCATCGGGCAGGTCCATGCCGTACAGCTTCCAGAAGGCGTGGTAGTTCCGGTAATAGTCGAAATACTCGTCCCTGGTCTCGAACACGCGCCAGTAGTACGGGTATTCGGTCGGCTCGAAGGTGTCCTTCCCGAAGAGAATTCGATCCTGATACTTCACAAAGAAATCGTGAGCCGCGCGGGGCTGCCGGCCCAGGTCGTACAGAATGGCGCCGACTTCCGTCATCACGTTCGGGAAGCTGTCCAGCATCCGGGCCGCCCGCCCGAGGTCATTGGCGTGCCAGCCGAAGTGCGCCGCGATGAACTGCGTCTTCGGATGTTTGCGAAACAGGTTGTCCCGCTGCGTCATCAGCTCATCAAACGTCACCTGTCCGGGCTGGTTGTTCCGCCGGTCGCTGAACAGCGCCAGTTCCAGCCAGCGTTCATTCTTCATGTCGATGGGCTGGAAGAACTCCTGAGGTTCGCCCGTGTGGATGAACACGGGGACCTTGAGCCGCGCGCACGCCTCCCAGAACGGATCGAGTTCCGGATCGTCCACCCGCAGTTTGGTCCCATCCGGCTTCATCGTCCTCAGTCCAAAGGACTTGCTAATCTCCCCGATACCGATTGCGCCGGCCTTGAGATCCGCTTCCAGCTGTGCGATGGCCTTGTCCGCCCAGCCGGGCCCGACGCCGGAGAAACTGACGCCGGTCTGAATGCGCACGCGATCCTTGTGGGGCGACGCCTTCACGACGTCGATGGCCTGCTGGAGGCGGGGGCCCGACAGGGTGTCCGCGCTGACACAGACCTGCACGTTCAGGGAATCGAGCGCGGCGGCCAGGTTGGCCACTCCATTGGCTGACGTCAGCATGCCCTGCACGTGGCAGTGAATGTCCACTACCGGGTATTTCGCCTTCGGCACCGGGTGTTCGGCCGTCACCAGGGTGGACTTGGGCCGGTAGTCCAGGATGCTGGGCGCTGGAAATTCAGGGGCCTGACACGTGCCCACCCGCACCAGCGTCGTGCCCGGGGGGCACTCCTGGCCCGGCTGGATTTGCGTACCGCCGCGGCCGCCACCTTGCCCGCCGCGGCCTTGGCCCTGCGGCGGTGTCTGCGCGACAAGCGCCGCGCCCGCCAGCAGGCAAACCAGGAAAATAGAGACGCGTTCGTTCACAGATCGCATAGCAGTTCATTCTAGTTCGACCGAGTCCGACCTGGTTCGACGGACGCCAGTCGGGGGTCCGGGGGCGAAGCCCCCGGATGAGAAAGAGATGAGAAAGAAAAGAAATCATAGCGGGCCGTAAGCCGAATTCTGTTCGCCTTTGCGCCCCTCGCGGGGCGTTTCGGCGTAACGATCATTCCTCTAGGCCCGGCATTACTGACGGGCTCGAGCAGCCTACCCGGAGGTTATGGACGGGCCGTCCACCTCCCTATTTGGCCGTGCTCCGTGCGGGGTTTGGCCTGCCATCTGTCTTGCGACAGACGCGGTGCGCTCTTACCGCACCTTTTCACCCTTACCCGCCTCCGCACTCGGACCTTCGGTCCTCGTGCTTCGGCGGGCGGTGTATTTTCTGTGCCACTTTCCTTCGGGTTGCCCCGACCGGGTGTTACCCGGCGCACTGCCCTGCGGAGTTCGGACTTTCCTCCCCTCGACTCGCCACTTCGTGACGAGTCGAGCGGCGATCGTCAAACCCGCTATGACGAGCCGATCGTACCCTAGCCGTCCGATTCCTGGGTAATCCCGTACTGTTCGAGCTTCTTGTACAGGTTGCTGCGCGGGGTGTCGATGACGTCGGCGGTCTTGGAGATATTCCAGTCATGCTCGCGCAGCTTGTCGACGAGGAACGCGCGTTCCGACCATTCCTTGAATTCGCGAAGCGTCGGCGGCTGCGTGGTTGCGCCCGGAGCCGGTTTGCCCGCCAGCGCCACGGGCGGTCCAGCCGTCTCAGCCCGCACCACACGACGGACGTCGTCGGCCTCAATCGTGTCGCGGTCAATCATGATCAGCAGGCGCTCGACCACATTTCGCAGCTCCCGCACGTTGCCCCGCCATCTTGCCTGCTTGAGCGCGTCCAGGGCGGCGGGAGAAAACTTGGCCGGCCGGCGATTGTTCTCCTTGAAGAATTGCGTGGCGAAATGCTGCACCAGCACCGGAATGTCCTCGATGCGTTCCCGGAGCGGGCTGACGTGAATCGGGATGACACTCAGGCGAAAAAAGAGGTCTTCCCGAAACCGGCCCTGCGCGATTTCTTCTTCCAGGTCCTTGTTCGTCGCGGCAATCACCCGCACGTCCACCTTGATCGTGCGCGACGATCCGAGACGTTCCACTTCGCCTTCCTGGAGGACCCGCAGGACCTTGGCCTGCGTCTTGGGACTCATGTCTCCCACTTCATCGAGAAAGATCGTCCCCTTGTCGGCCATCTCGAACTTGCCCGTCTGCTTCTCAGTGGCGCCCGTGAACGCACCGCGCTCGTGCCCGAACAGCTCGGATTCGATGAGTTCCTCCGGGATGGCGGCGCAGTTGACCTGAATGAACCGCTCACGCGCCCGCAGGCTGGCGCGGTGAATGGCCCGCGCGACCAGCTCCTTGCCGACGCCGCTCTCACCGAGGATGAGCACGGTGGCATTGGTCGGCGCCGCCCGCCGGACCTCGTCAAAGACGCGCACGAGTGAGGGGCTGTTCCCGACCAGCTCGTGACGATGTTCGAGCGCGGTCTTGAGCTGGCGGTTCTCGCGGCGGAGCACGCCGAGCTCGAGGCCCTCCCGCGCCGCGTCCAGCACGTAGTCTTTCGACAGCGGTTTCTCGATGAACCGGAATGCGCCAAGCCTTCCGGCCTCGAGCGCCGTGTTGGCCGTGCCATGAGCAGACACGATGACGACCGGCAGGGTCTCGTTGGTCGCGCGAATGCGATTGAGCGTCTCGAGCCCGTCCATGCCCGGCATCTTGATGTCCAGAAACACCAGATCCGGCGATTCGCGCTCGATCGTCGTCAGGCCTTCCGTGCCCGACGCCGCCGTCAGGCATTCGTACCCGTCGTACTCCAGCGTCATTCGCATCGTCTCGCGAATGGCGGGTTCGTCGTCTATGACCAGGATGCGTGGTTTCATTCGTGTCGATCCGGAAGAATCGTGACGAGATAGCGCTGCTCGGTAATCGGGTCGTAGATGAGCAGCGCCGCCGCCCGGTTCACTCGCGCCAGGGCGTTCTGGAACTGTGCGGCCGTGGGCGTCGGCCGCCGATTGATCTCGAGCACGAGCTGGCCCGGTCGAATCCTGGCCTGTCGCGCGGGGCCGGCGGCATCTACGTCCACGACGATGACGCCTTGAATGGTGTCCGGAAGGGAACGGCGAAGCCCCCAGGCCGGATCGAGGTCACGGACCTGCAAACCCAAGGGGCCCTGATCGCGACCTGCGGCCGGCTGGATACTGGAGGCGCTCGCCCGCGCTCGAGTTCGTCCCGGACGATCGCCGAGTTTGACGACGATGGTGGACGTGGCCGTGTCACGGACGACCCGAAGCGAAACCAGCGTGCCCGGAGCACGGGCGGCGATCTGCCGCAGCAGGTCTTCGTCCGTCTGCACCGGCTCGTCGCCGGCGGCGACGACGACGTCGTAGGGGTGCAGTCCCGCGCGCTCGGCCGGAGAATCGGCGCCGACGGCGTGGACGAGCGCGCCCCGATCGACATTGAGCGCGAGCGCTGACTGGAGCTCCGGCGTGATTCGCGTCAGCCCCACGCCAATGTCTCCGCGCGACACGCGGCCGCGCTCGCGCAGTTGCGGCAGGACGTTCAGGACCTGATTGATCGGAATCGCGAAGCCGATATTGGCGGCCTGCGAACTGATGGCCGTGGTGATGCCGATAATGCGTCCCCCCGCATCGATCA
The DNA here is from genome assembly GCA_036274235.1 of Vicinamibacterales bacterium. Lineage (GTDB taxonomy): Bacteria > Acidobacteriota > Vicinamibacteria > Vicinamibacterales > SCN-69-37 > DASUGC01. The sequence continues at coordinate 2,803 of DASUGC010000160.1, read as the reverse complement.
GCGGGCCGCCGCTGTTCCCCAGGCTGATCGCGGCGTCCGTCTGAATGTACGCGTCAAGGGTCTCGTCAAAGAGTTTCCGGCCGAGGAAGCTCACGACGCCGACCGTGACCGAGTGCACGTATCCGAGCGGATTGCCGATTGCACAGACCCACTGGCCCACCTGGAGCCTGCCGGAGTCGCCCAGTAGAGCCGTGGGGAACGGACGGGAGCTGGCGACCTTGAGGAGCGCGACGTCCAGGGCGGGATCGACCCCGGCAACGGCTGCCGTGAAGACCCGGCCGTCCGTCAGCGATACGGTGATCCGATCCGCGCCGTCGATGACATGGAAATTCGTGAGGATGAAGCCTGTCGGGTCGATGAAAAATCCACTCCCGGTCCCGTCGTGCGGCGCCGACGGGTCGTCGGGAAACTCGCGCCGCCATTGCGGGGACCGCGGCCGGTTATCTCCGCGCGTCGCCGCGTCAATGTTGACGACCGCGGCGTTGACGCGCCGGGCCACGGCCGCGAAGTCCACGCCGGATGCGGCCGGGACGGGATCGGACGTCGCCTGTACGACGAGCGGCGACGACGCGGCCCGCGCTGACGGGCTGGAGCCGGGCGCGGGAGACGAGCCGGTTCGGAGCACGACCAGTGCCAGCAGGAAACCCACCGTGCCTGCAAGCGCTGCGATCGGCCACGCCAGACGATTCATGGAGACGATTTCATTATAAGCGCCAGAAACGCGGCCTCATCGAGCACCGCCACGCCGGCCGCCTGCGCTTTCTCCAGCTTGGTGCCGGGATCGGCGCCGCAGATGAGGCCTGTGGTCTTCCTGCTGACCGAGCCGGATACTTTTGCGCCCAGCGCCTGAAGCGCCTCCGTGGCGGCCTCGCGCGACATCGCCGTCAGCGTTCCGGTGATGACATAGGTCTTGCCTGTCAGCGGCCCTGGTCCCGTCACGGCGCGGGGCGTGTCGTCTTCCATTCGTACGCCGGCGGCCGCGAGCTTGTCCATCAGCGTCGCATTGCGCGGCTCATCGAAAAAACTCCGGACTGAACGGGCCATGACGGGGCCTACGTCCGGCACCGCCTCGAGCACCTCCACGGCGGCCTGTCGAATCCCCGGAATACTGCCGAAGCCGGCGGCGAGGGCGCGGGCGCCGCCCTCACCCACGTGGCGGATGCCGACGCCGTGCAGGAGTCGCCAGATTTCGGCGCGCCGGCTGCGATCGATGGAGGCGACCAGCTTGGCCGCGGATTTCTTGCCCATCCGCTCGAGATCGGCCAGCGCGTCTACCTGCAGGTGATAGAGATCGGCGTAGTCACGCACCAGCCCGCTGCCGACCAGTTGATCGGCGAGCGATTCGCCCAGCCCCTCGATGTCCATGGCGCGCCTGGAGGCAAAGTGCATGAGGCCGCGCCGCAAGCGGGCCGGGCACGACGCATTCTCGCAGCGCCACACGACTTCGTCTTCCGGCTTGACGAGCGTGCTGGCACAGGCGGGACAGATGCGAGGCATCACCCACGGGACGGAATCCGCGGGCCGCTCCGCCAGCACGGGGCCGACGACCTTGGGAATAATTTCGCCGCCCTTTTCGACGATGACCAGGTCGCCGTCGCGAATATCGCGCCGCGCGACTTCCTGTTCGTTGTGGAGCGTGGCCAACTGCACGGTCGTGCCGCTCAGCCGCACGGGCTCCAGAACGGCAAACGGCGTGACCGCGCCGGTTCGCCCCACGTTCACGTCAATCCGGATCAGCCGTGTGCGGGCCTGCTCGGCCGGGAACTTGAACGCGACCGCCCATCGGGGAAATTTGGCGGTGGCGCCCAGCCGCTGCCGCAACGCCAGTTCGTTGATTTTGATCACCACGCCGTCGGTGTCAAACGGCAGGCTGTGCCGTTGCTCGCGCCAGGCTTCACAGAATCCGGACACGGCCGCGATGCCGACGCAACGCTTCCAATGCCGCTCGACGGGGCAGCCCCAGGCGGCCAGCCGACCCAGCGTGTCCGCGTGCGTCGCAGCCACCGGCGGCGCGTCGGGGCCGGACAGGACCTGGTAGGTGAACGCGCGCAAGCCGCGGCTCGCCACCGCGGCGGGGTCCAGCGTGCGGAGCGCGCCGGCCGCAGCATTGCGCGGATTCGCGAACAGGGGCTCGTCGGCCTGCTCGCGCTCGTCGTTCATCTTCTGGAACGCGGCCCTTGGCAGGTAGACCTCGCCACGGATCTCCATCAATTCAGCCGGCGCATCCCGCAGCGCCAGCGGCACCGCGCGAATGACCCGGACGTTCTGCGTCACGTCCTCGCCGCGCACGCCATCGCCGCGGGTGGCGGCGCGTCGCAGGCGGCCCTCTTCGTATGTCAACGCGATGCTCAACCCGTCGATCTTGAGCTCGGCCACGTACTCGACGGGTGAATCCTCCGGGATTTCCAGGCCGCGACAGACGCGGCCATGGAACTCGCGAAGCTCGTCCTCGCTATACGCGTTGTCCAGGCTCAACATCGGCGCCAGATGCGCCACGGACTCGAAGCCCTCGGCCGGCCGCCCGCCGACCCGGGCGGTGGGAGACGAGGGGTCCTGGTATTCCGGATGCGCAGCCTCCAAGGCCGACAGTTCCCGCATCAGGCGATCGAAGTCCGCGTCCGAGATCTCGGGCGCGTCATGCACGTAATAGCGCTCTTCGTGATGACGGATGAGCGCGCGCAGCTCTGCGATGCGTTCTGCGATGGTCATTCTCTTGCGGGGGGACTTCGTCCCCGCCGCGCCCCCCTTACACGCTCACTCGCGCGATTCGGCCACGCTGACCACACCGCCAAATCGCGCTCCG
>DASUGC010000159.1:0-13651 GCA_036274235.1 Vicinamibacterales bacterium | reverse complement strand
AGACACGGAGAGATGTCCGAGTGGTTGAAGGAGCACGCTTGGAAAGCGTGTGTAGGGGAAACTCTACCGTGGGTTCGAATCCCACTCTCTCCGCCAGCCTTCGCTCGCCTGCGGATCGCTTCGGCTGGGCCAGCGCTTCGCGCGGGCCCTAACGCGAGTCACCACCACCGCGAGGGCTGTCCCGACGAAGCGCGCAGCGCGAAGTCGGGCGATCACTTTCGAATCCACGTCGCACACAACGCCGGACAGAATAGTCACACCGCGAGAGATCGTCCGTGGACGGTCGTGATCGCGATCGAATTCAACGCAGAAAAAGCAGCCCGAGAATTCGAGCAGTACTTGAAATCTGGTTCGGGCCGGGCCTTCGCAAAGCGCCACTTTCCATGACACGACCGGCGTGGCGTCTCCTCAGCCAAATCACCGTTGCCGGGCGGACTGGTGGCCGTTCGCGAGGAGCCCTTCCTTCACCGGGTGCATCGCCCATCCTCTCGCGGCTGGTGGTATCGCTCGGCGCCGGTGAACGGGCCGTCCATGTACGTGTAGTTCGGTAGACTGGCTCGTGGTGAGAGTCGACTTGATTACCGCCGGTCGACGCGCCTATGCGCGACGCGCCTGGGCCGACGCACACGACGCCCTGACGCGCGCGAGTACCGAAGCGCCCCTCGACGTGGACGACACCGAACGCCTCGCATGGGCCGGGATGCTCTCCGGCCGCGACGAGTCATCCTTCCTCGCGCTCGAGCGGTTCTACGAGCTGTGTCTGGAAGCTGGCCAGACTCTTCGCGCCGCACGGGGGGCCATCTGGCTCGGAATGCGGTTGATGTCGATTCGGCAAATCGGCCACGCGACCGGATGGCTGGCTCGGGCCCGGCGGCTCGTGGAAGCCGAGGGGCCGGATTGCGTCGAGCAGGGTTATCTCCAACTACCCCTGGCGTTCCAATCGGCGGCCGCGGGCGACCAGGACGGCGCGCGCGCCGCGAGCGCCGCGGCCATCGACCTGGGCGACCGCTACGCCGACCCCGACCTGAGCGCGTTCGGCCGCACGCTGGCCGGCCGGGCGTTAATCGTTCAAGGCCGGCTGTCGGAAGGACTACCGCTGCTCGACGAAGCCATGGTGGCGGCCTCGTCCGGCGCGCTCTCACCGCACGTGACCGGGCTCGTCTATTGCTTCGCGATCGCGGCCTGCAACCAGAGTCACGCGCTCGACCGCGCCCGTGAGTGGACATCGGCGCTCAGCGCGTGGTGCGACGCTCAGCCGCAGCTCGTACCGTTTGCCGGCGCCTGCCTGGTTCACCGATCGGAGATCATGCTGCTGGGCGGCGCCTGGTCCGATGCGATCGACGAGGCCCGGCGCGCGGCGGCCAGGCTGGCAGGATTGAAGGGCCACGAGCTGGGCCTCGCCCACTACCAGGAGGGCGAGATCCATCGACTCCGCGGCGATCAGGCCGAAGCGGAGCGCGCATACACGCTGGCGCGGGAGCACGGCCGCGATCCGCATCCGGGCCTGGCCCTGCTGCGGATGGCGCAAGGCCGTGTCGACCTGGCCGCAGCGGCGACGGAGCGCGTGCTGTCGGTCACGCGCGACCCGCTGCAGCGCACACGTTTTCTGCCCGCGCACGTGGAGATCATGCTGGCGGCCTCCGAACCCGGCAAAGCCCGACAGGCCGCCGAGGAACTCCGCGCGCTGGCGGCGCAATTCGGCATGAACGTGCTCGGCGCCATGGCCGCACACGCGGACGGGGCCGTGGCTCTCGCCGAGGGGGACGCCCGGACCGCCCTGAACGCGCTTCGCCGGGCCCAGGACATCTGGCAGCGCGTGGGCGCGCCGTACCTCGACGCCCGTATTCGCGTGCTCGTCGCGCGCGCGTTTCGCGCGCTTGGTGACGAGGAAGGCGCCGCACTCGAACTCGAGGCCGCGCGAAGGGTGTTCATCCAGCTCGGGGCCGCGCCCGACGTCTCGATCACCGACGCCCTGATCGCCGCGCCGACCGGCACGGTCGCGCCCGCGCGGCCGGACCCGAAGGGCCTGAGCCGTCGTGAGCTCGAGGTGCTGCGCCTGGTCGCGATGGGCAAGACCAACAAGGTCATCGCCGGCGAGCTCTTCGTGAGTGAAAAGACCATCGATCGGCACGTCAGCAACATCTTTGTGAAAATCGACGTCTCGTCACGCGCCGCGGCGACGGCCTGGGCCTTCAGGCACGGCGTGGCTCGGTAGTTCTACCCATGCCGGGCGAAGCCTGAAATTGGGGAATCCTCCCGAAGCGGCGCCGCATATCTCCTCCCTACTCTCAACCTGCGGAGGTTGAGATGAGCGTTGATGGACTGATTGAAGAAGGTGAAGCGTTCCGCAGGCTGCATCACGCGGCCCGGAGGACGCGCGTCGATGTACTGGTGATTGGGGGCGGACAGGCGGGGCTGTCGGTGGGGTATCACCTCAAGCAGCACGGCCTCAGCTTCGTCATTGTCGATGCCCAGGAGCGCATCGGTGGCGCGTGGCGTTCACGCTGGCACTCGCTGCGGCTGTTCACGCCCGCACGCTATGACGGCCTGGACGGTCTGGCGTTTCCGGCGCCGCCCCATCACTTTCCGACGAAAGACGAGATGGCCGATTACCTCGAACGCTACGCCGCGCATTTTCAGCTGCCGGTGCGGACCGGCGTGACGGTGAATCGCCTCTGGCGGGAAGGCGCCACATACCTCGCGGACGCGGGCGCCTTTGAATTCGAAGCGCGGCATGTCGTGGTGGCAATGTCCAGCTACCAGGGATCAAAAGTCCCGGCATTCGCACGCCACCTCAGCCCGGACATCGTCCAGCTCCACTCCGCCGACTACCAGTCGCTCGCGCAACTCCAGCCCGGCCCCGTCCTCATCGTCGGCACCGCGAACTCAGGGGCTGAACTGGCCGCGGAGACGGCGCCGGCACACCCCACGTGGATTGCCGGCCGGGACGTCGGCGAGATCCCGTTTCCGGTTGCGAACGTCTGGGTCCAGCGCATCGTCCTGCCAATTCTCTTTCGCATCGTGTTTCACCGGATCCTGACGGTCGACACCCCGATGGGGCGAAAGGCCCGCGCCAGACGGCAAGGCGCCCTGATCCGGATCCGGCAGCGGCGGGCCGGCCTTGCGCGGTCGGGCGTGCGGTGGACCGGACGCGTCGTCGGCGTGCGCAACGGCCGGCCGCTCCTTGCGGACGGCCACACGCTCGATGTCCGCAACGTGATCTGGTGCACAGGCTACGACCTCGGTCTCTCGTGGATCGATCTCCCGGTGTTCGAGGCCGACGGCGAACCGCGCCACACGAGCGGGCTCGTGGCCGGTGAGCCGGGGCTGTACTTCGTCGGCCAGCACTTCCAGCATTCGGTGTCCTCGACGATGATCCACGGCGTGGGGCGCGACGCGGCCCGGATCGTTGACGCCATCCGGTCGCGATCTCCCTTGCCAGCCCGATCGGCTTCATGACGGCCGGGGGTGCGAGATCTATTTCGGGTAGGTAATCGTGAGCCTCTTCCCAGCCGTGCCGATGTCACTCGTGATCCACTGATTCCGATTCGCACTCGCGTGATGCTCGGCGCCGGCAGTCCCAATCTCCACACTGCCGTACTTCGTGCTGAACGGGAACATCTTGAAGACGCTCTCGAAGCCTGACAGCTTGGTGGTCAAGGTAATGTCGAACGTCTTCCCTTCGACGGCATTCACCTTGTACCGCGCGTTCCGGCCCATCAGGAGCGGGCCGCGGTAGATCAGCCTCGCCATTCCGTAGTGATTGCCCCTGATGGCGGCTTTGAGGCGAATAACCCCATCCTGATCGGCAAGGTCCACGGGGCTGATCGGGAAGTCCTTCGTCTTGAAGCGCGCGAGCTTTCCGGGCGCGGCGTAGCTCTTTCCGTTCAGCGCGATCTGGAAGTCTTCCGTGACGTCGCTGGTCTGTGTCCGCCTGATACTGAAGAACGATACGTCGAAGTCCGTCGCGTCCGCGAATTCCAGGACGCCCTGGATGAACCACGCGTTGTCGTCATTGGGCGCCGTGTAGATGCCCGTCACGGTTTCCTCTTTTATGCCGAACGTGTGCGAGATCACTTCCCGCGAGCTGCCGGCGAGCGTGCTGTACTGCGACTTCGTCCCCCAATCGCTGCAGCTCATCGTCAGCCTGAACGTTCCGCTTCCCGATTTCGATTTCGCCTTCATCGTCACGGTGTAGGAACCGCCCGGCGCGGCGGCGGGCGTCGTGCCGACCGCGAACATGCGGTACGGCGGCCCACCATGTCCGTCGTGGCAGTAGCGATCCCATTCATGCTTGGGCGGGAACGTGATCGTGTGAGGCCCCTTCACGGTCATCCCCGGCGTGTTCGCGATGACCTTGCTGGTGAGATCGTCATCGAATCCCAGGATGTTCTCGTTCGTGTGGATGCCTTTGGTCTCGAATTTCGGGTCGTAGAAGAGCTCCACCGGACCGGTCCCCACCAACTGCAGCGCGGTGTTCGCGGAGAGCACCTTCATGTCCGTCTGCTGGGTTTCGCCGTCCTGAATCAGGAACGGAAAGCTGTACCAGTCCTCGGCCTTCGGGTCGAACGACGTCGGGACCACCCAGGTATTGTCGAAACCTGCCCACCACTTGCCCCGGGTGCCGTCCTGCTTCCAGGCCTTGGACGTGATGAACCGCGATGAGATCGTGAAAATCACCGTCGCATCGACGAGGTTGTAGTCCGTGATCCAACTCATCCCCGGAAATGGAGACGCAAAGACCATCTCGTGCCCGAACTGCTGCACGGGCCGGCTGAATCCGCTGCTCTCGCTGCCCTGATACCAGCCCGCCATGTGGTTGTGGCCGTGCAGGAACATCTTGATCTGCGGATTGCGCTGAAACAGGCTCGCCCACCAGGCCTGATCCTGCTGACCGCGATACGAGTCCTGAGCGCCGTCGGCCGGCGTGGTGTCTTCGATGGCCTGATGCGACAGGATGATGGTCGTTGCATCGTGATAGTGCGTGGTCATGAACTCGAGCCATTCGCACGTCGCCGGACGCGTCCACGGCTCGGCATCCATCTCCGGCACCGCCAGAAACAGGATCCCGCTCCGCATGAAGGCGTACGGATAGTTGTTGAGCTCCGTTTCATTGATGTACGTCTTCATCAACACGAACGGATCGTTGTCGTGCCCGGGCAGGCCAGGACCGTGGCTGTAGTCGGTCAGATCGATATTGCCGCCGACATAGTGCAGCGGCAGATTGAGATGACTGAGCAGGTACGCCTTGAAATTGTTCTTGTAGCTGCCTTTCAGGTTGTCCGGCAGCCCGACGCCGTTGACGAACGCCGTCGCGTTGAATGCGCCGTCGCCAAGATGGACGACGAAGTCGCACGGCAGGGTGCGCTCCATGATGTCGTCGGCCAGCTTGTCGAGGTGTTGCGCGTAATCCCAATTGGGGGATCGATACGATTGCCCAACATGCGTGTCCGTGAATGCGGCGAAGTTCATGGACGGCTCGGAGGCCGGCACCGGATCGAAGTTTCGCTTGAACGGCGAAGGCGGCCGCGGCGCAGGTGGCGCCTGTGGGGCTTGTCCCTGTGCCGGGGGTGTCTGAGCGGCCGTCGTCTGCCCGGCCTGCTCCGTTTCGGCTGTCTGACCCGTTGCCGCGACCGGACGAGCTGCGCCGGCCGCGATCGCCGCCGCCCCAAGTCCCCCGATCCGCAGGAACTTCCTGCGGCCAAGATGGGCCCGTTTCTTGTCGTCTTGGTGCGAGCGGCTCATCAGCGTCTCCGGCGATCGGCCGCAATTATAGAGGCGCAGGTGGACGAATCAGCCGCCCGTCTGCCGGATGCGTGGGCAAACGGCGGTGCAGAGTCGGCAAACCCGCGCTCAAGAGCCGCAGGCCCCCAGACACGAACCAGAAACCTGCACGAACACCGGCGGGCGCGGCAGGCACGCGTCGTGCTTCTGGAGATAGGCGCAGCATATCCCCGGGAGTATGCCCATGATGGACGAGACCACAGGCGCGCGTCGATCGATCTGGCTCGATACCGCGGAGGTGACGCCCCGCGTCCCTCTGCAAGTCGACACGGACGTGGATGTCTGCGTCATCGGCGCCGGCATCGCGGGCTTGACGACTGCCTATCGCCTGGCCCGCGACGGCCGGACGGTCATCGTGCTCGACGATGGCGAGATCGGGAGCGGTGAGACGGGCCGGACCACGGCGCATCTCGTCAATGCACTCGATGACTTCTACAAGGAAATCCGCCGCTATCACGGCGAGGACGGCGCGCGCCTGGCGGCGGACAGCCACACGGCCGCGATCGATTTCGTCGAACATCTGATCCAGGAAGAAGACATCGCCTGCGATTTCGAGCGGGTGGACGGCTATCTCTTCCTTGGTCCGCACGACCCGGTCTCCGTCCTGGACGAGGAGCTCGAGGCTACGCACGCCGCTGGCCTCACTGCCATCACCAAGCTGCCTCGCGCGCCCCTCGAGGCCTTCGATACCGGCCCGTGCCTGCACTTCCCGCGGCAGGCGCAATTCAACCCGTTGCAGTACCTGATGGGCCTGGCGCGAGCCTTTGAGAGCCGTGGCGGACGCATCTGCACCAACTCCCATGCGGAGCGCATTCGCGGCGGCGATTCGGCATCGGTCAGAACACGTGACGGCCACACGGTCACGGCGCGCCACATCGTGGTCGCCACGAACACGCCGATTAATGACCTGGTCACGATGCATACCAAGCAGGCGGCGTATCGCACCTACGTGATTGGCATCCCGCTGGAAGCAGGCGTCATGCCGCACGTGCTCCTGTGGGACACCCCGGATCCGTACCACTATGTCCGCGTCGCAACGGGACCCGACGGCGAAGAGGTTCTGATTGTTGGTGGCGAAGATCACAAGACCGGCCAGCCCGAAGACGAGGATGCCGAGGACCGGTTCGATCGGTTGCTTGGCTGGACGCGCAAACGGTTCCCGGTCACGGGCGAGCCGCGGTATCAGTGGTCCGGCCAGATCATGGAGCCCGTCGACCTGATGGCATTCATCGGCCGCAATCCAGGCGATGACAACGTGTATATCGCGACGGGCGACTCCGGCAACGGCATGACACACGGCACGATTGCCGGTCTGCTTATCAGCGATCTGATCGCCGGCCATGACAACCCGTGGGCCACGCTCTACGATCCGTCACGTAAAACGCTGCGCGCCGCGAAGGAGTTCGCGCGGGAAACCGCCAACATGGCCGCGCAATACGCCGACCTTGTGACCGGCGGCGACGTGGACACGGTGGACGAGATTGCTCCGGGGACCGGTGCCGTGATTCGCAGGGGGCTGTCGAAGGTCGCCGTCTATCGCGCCGATGACGGGACGCTGACGGAGCGCTCCGCCATCTGCACGCATCTGGGCTGCGTGGTTCAGTGGAACGACGGCGAGAAGACCTGGGATTGTCCGTGCCACGGATCCCGCTTTGCCCCGGAGGGCCGGGTGCTCAACGGGCCGGCGGTCAAGGACCTCAAGCTGGTGGACCCGGTCGCACCGGCAGAAGCTGGCAAGCCGCGGCGCCGGCGTCGTTCGACGGCCAAAAGCACCGCGCGGTAATTACGAGGCCCGGTTCAAACACTCCTCTTGCTCCCGGTCCGACCTGATTAGTTGACAGGCGGTGACGGTTGGTTGACGGTTTGCGGCGCCCCGGCTTCTCCGTACCGCGGTTTTGTTTGGCGGCGCCGTGGCACACGGATTGGATCATCTCTCGATCCTCAGGTTTCGGCGAAGTGTGCCATGCAGGTACGGCTGTGCTTCACCCGGCTTTCGACGGTCGCTCTGCTGCTCGTCTGCGCGCTGCCTGTTCGAGCCAACGCACAACGGTTCGTCTGCTCGCCGATTGCCCCTGGTGAGACGGCCACGAGCCTGGCGCGCCGGCTGACCGGCAGCGCGGCGTCGGCCTACGGCCATCTCTTCCAGATCCGCGACCCGGCCCGCCTGATGTTCGTGCCGAAATCGCACTATCAGCGCCTCCAGTCAGACTGGCAAGCCTGCATCGCCTCCGGCCCGGTCCTGGCCACGCCGGTCGCCTATGCACCATCCGTGGAGTTGGCCGCGTCCGCTTCGGCGCCGACCCTGCCGGCCGCCGCCCCATTGCCTCTGGCCTTCGTGTCGGCGCCGCAGGCGGCGGGCGCGGCGTGGCCGCTCTCTGATCTGCCCTTGACGGCAACGATCGGCGCCGCACTGGTCTTGATCGGCGTAATGTCGGCGGTCGCCGGTCCCCTGGCGAGGCGCCCCATCCCGCCAGCCGCCCGGCGCGCCGGCGAGAACTTCGTCAGCGTGTTCGCGCGGCCGCTTGTCGACGAATCCTCCGGCATTCCGCCGATCGAGGCGCGGTTCCGATTCCTGCGACGCAGGCAGCAACTGGAGATTTCGATGGCTCCCGGCCCGGGACATCGCTATCCGAACCTGACCGATCACAAACACAACGTGGAGTACGACGTCGATCGCGTGATCGGCGTCCTCAGACACTATGTGCTGGCCGGCCCTCCGCGCGCCGCGGGCCGGTGGGTTATCGTCACGATTCGGCCGGCCGCCGGCAAAGGCCTCTCATGAATATTCTGTTACTCAGCACGGGCGGTGGCGGCGGAAACATCCTGCGATCGCTGAAGACGCTGTTTGCGCGCGACGTGGCCATCGCCCGGAAGACCGATGCCGCGTACGCCGAGCGGCTCCGCCGCGCCGTCACCACGCGATTTCTTGATACCAACGAATACTCCCTGGCGCAGGTTCCTGCCGACGAGCAATTGCTGATCGGCCGGGCGACCACAAACGGCCTCGGCTCGCGGCACGACCCGGCCCTGGCCGCGCAGGCCCTCGAAGAAAGCCGCGAACAGATCGTCCGCCTCATCGAACCCTACGCCATCGTTGTCGTCATCGGCACGGGCGGCAAAGGCACGGGCGCCGGCACGATGTTTCCGCTCGCCGACCTGGTGAGGCGTCAGAACAAGCTGGTCCTGCCTGTGTTTGTCCGGCCGTCTTTTGAGCGGCATGAAGTGGACAAGCGCCGATTCGATCATGCGCTCCACGTCGGCCGGCAGTTCGACGAGGCGCGGATCCGGCTGATTGAGATCCTGAACGACCATGCCTACTCCGATCGTGATCCGCAGCCCCAATCGGTCGTCTGGGAACGGATGAACCTGCCGATCGCGCGCGGACTGCGCGGGTTGATCTACGTGCTGTGGGACCTGTCTGAAATCGATCCGTCGGATCTGTCGATCCTGTTTGCCGGGAATGGCCGGATGCGGATTGGCTTCGGCGAAATCGATCCCGTGGAGGGCCACGATCCCACCGACGCCCAGATTCGCGAAGCTGTGGACGCCTGCTGGCAGAACCCCTACTTCGCGTTTAGCCGGCAGCCCGGCACCTCCCTCGTCTGCATCCAGGGCGACTGGTCGAACCTGGCCGACGCCAAGATCAAGAGCGACATTGCCGCCCGCGCGCTGGGGAACGTTCCCGATGCACGTTACAACCCGCTCTACGCGCGGGCCGTGCATGCGCCGAGACCGTGGGGCGTCACCGGGTTGTTCACCGAATACACGGGCGCGCACCAGCCAATGCCGCTGGTGTGGACCACCACACCCGCTGCGATCGACGGTCCCCCGCCAACGCCCTCATCGCCAGTCGAACCACACGTCGACAGGATGACGATTGTCGATGCACCGACTCAGGTCCACGGTGTGCCGCCGGCCCCGATGCCGTTGGAAACCCCGGTCCTGCCGACCGGACGAAACGCTCCTTCGGCGTTCACGACCGTTGCGGACTTTGCCCGCGCGATCAACCGGCAAGACCCATTCGCGCTGAAGCTGGCGGCGAGCGATGCGGAACCGGACTTCCCGGTCGAAGGTCCCGCGGTCAGGAAACTCGTCGGCGCCGTCTGGTTCCGATCGGTCTTTCCGAAACTCTCCGCGGCCTGGCGCATGCGATTGCTCGACGTGCTGGCCGGCAGCGTCGTGATTCCCAATCACGTCCTGTCGCGGGGCCGCCAGACCATCCACCTTGCCCACGCGAGCTACGACGATCTGCAGTCGATCGCGGCAAGCCTGGCCGTCAGCGGCGCGGCAGGGGCCGATCTGCACCTGGTCAGGGCTGTGCTTGGCTTCTGGGGGGACGAGGCACGGGGGCGCCTCACCTTTGTGGATGCCGCCGAGCCGGAACGTTCGTCCCGGCTCGGCGCATTGTTCGGCAAGCACTGGTAGCGGCTACCGCGTCGGCGCGTGAGCGGCCTCCGGGATCGTCAGGACCTGGCCCACCTGGATTTTGTCGGGATCCTTCAGCTTGTCGCGATTCGCGTAAAAGATCTGCATGTACTCGTCGGCGTCGCCGTAGAACTGCCTGCTGATCTTCGACAGCGTGTCGCCGGCCTTGACCGTGTAGGTGCGCGCCGGGGCCCCTGACGCAGCCGGCTGGCCCATCGTCGGATCCACGGTGATTTCGGCCGTGATGTCATCGGCCTGTGGATTGATGCGCCTGAGCTCGGCCCAGAACTGCTCCTTCGCGGCCTCGCTGGGCGCGATGCCCCGCATGAACAGCTTGTTGTCCTGCACGTGCAGGTTCTGCAGATGAATCTTCTGCTCGTCGACCTTCGTCACGAGCGGCTGATACTTGCGCTTGAGCTCGTCGAAACGCTGTTGCGCATTGGGCTGCTTCTGCGCCTCTGAAGCGCCATGCCCGAACATCTTGTCGAACAGACCCATAGGTGCCTTCCTTTCGTGGCTGAAGACGTCGGAGTCTGCAAAGATCGTACGAATTGCGCTGACGCAAAGGGCCTGGCGGCGCGGGGGTTCCGAGGTGTCGGGTGCCAGGGTTCTGGTTCCGCGGTGCCAAGTTCAGGTGCCGTCATGCCGTCCGGTAACGCGCGATCATGCGCGCGAGCCGCTCGACGGCCTTGACCGCCGCCTCGCGATTCTGCGAGAAGTTCAGGCGGATGCTGTCCGTCGCGTCCGGGCTGAACTCCGTGCCGGGCGTGACCGTGACCGAGGCCTGCACCCGTAACGCCCTGACGAATTGATGGAGCGGGATCGAGAGCGTCGGCAGTCGCGGGAAGAGGTAGCTGCCGGCCTCCGGCGTCCGGATCGCGACGCCCGGCACACTCCGGAAAATTGCCATCAGTTCATCGCGAATGGCCTGGTGCTGCGCCGTGCGCTCGGCCATCCAGCCGGCAGGCTCCTCGAACCAGCCGCGCAGCACCGCCTGCGAATAGCCAGGGGCCCGCAGCGAGACGATCGCCTGAAGTTTCTCCATTCGATCGACGAGCGGCGCGGCGCCAAACGCGACCCCGAGCCGGTACCCGCTCAGCGATTCAGTTTTCGACGGTCCCAGAATCGTCACGATCTGATCGGGATTTGCCGCCACGGCGCGCAGGTGCGTATAGGTGTGTCCCGCGTACACCAGGCGCGAGTAGAGCTCATCGACGATGACCGTGACCCCGTACTTGTCCGCCAGCGCTGCGATTCCGGCAATCTCGCCGGGCGAGTAAATGACCCCCGCAGGATTATTCGGGTTGGAAAACAGGAACGTCCTGACGCCGGATTTGAAGACGTCCTCGAGCTGATTGAGATCGATTCCGGCACGATCGCCATGGCCCAGATAGTCCATGCGGACGGGCGCGACCTCGGCGCCGAGAAATTCCACGAGCTTGCGATTCGCGAAGTAGTCGGGCCGGACAATGGCGACCCGGTCGCCGGCGGTGACGGTGGCCCCGATGGCGAGAAACAGCGCGCCCTGTGTTCCGGGAGTGATGATTAATTCGCGATCGGCGGCGACCGGGCGGCCCGTGAAGGCCGCCAGTTTGGCGGCAACGTCAGACCGGACCTGCGCCCCGCCGCGGTATTCGGTATAGGCCTGCGGCCCGCCGCGATGCACGCCGCCGACGAATTCTTCGAGCGCTCCGGGTGTCGGGCCGAAGGCGTTTTCGTTGACATCGCCGTGAGAGAAATCGACCGGCACACCCGGAAGCGGCTCGCCATGCAGGGCGGGATCCTCCGCGGTCGAGTCCTGGCGGACCTCCTGGCCCGGGGCGTGATCGGTGCCTAACCTGGCAAACTTCTGTTCAATCGAAGACATGCGGCGTCAATGATAAGCGACCACAAGCGACGTGCCCTCGCATCAGCTCCGGCCGACCGTCTCGCCGCTCTCGCGCATGGCGCGGGCGATGCGCGTGAAGTCGCCCTTTTCCCACAATGCCTTGTTCGGATTCGCATCCATGCTCACGCTCCCCGTGTGACGAATGTGACCTTGCAGGCCCGGCAGGGCCGTGGCGGACAGGGCAGCCGGACCGTTTCTTGCAACCGATTCCTCGCAGCACAAGGGGGCTGCCATGGCTGAATCCCGCGAGAAGAAGAGCGACCCCGCGATCTCCTACAACGCGTTCAAGGAGTACGAGGGCCGGCGCTACACCGGCATGAAGATTGGCCGGAGCCATCACTGGAACTATGACCCCGGCGAATGGACCGAAACAAAAATCACGCCCGACCTGTGGCGGATCAATTACGCGGTAACCAAACGGCGAAAGGGCCACGCCCCGGAAGGCTCCGGGGTGCCGCTGGGCACCGAATATCACTGGTACATCCTGGCGCACCAGAACGTCGCCAAGCAGACGGCGAACGACTACACGACATCGCTCACGGGCCTCAAATTCAAGATCGCGCACAAGCGTGCCGGCAGCGACAAGTGGAGCGCCACACCCCGGATGCAGCGGCAGCGCATGATCAAGTTCCTGAAAGATGTGCTGGCCGATCTCGAGAGCACCCGCGATCGGGACGGCGCGGATCTCCCGAAGGCGGCAAGATCCGTGGTTTCGAGCCGGCGCCAGACCGGCACCGCCCGCCGGCCGAAACCGCGCTCGCTCCCGCGCGTGGGAGGATCCGGGCACGCGGCTCACCGGCCGCACTAGCGAGGGCCAGCCCCCCGCGTGGCGCGGCCGTGAAACTCAGGCCCTCGTCGCGACGGTGTCGCCGGACTCGATGAGCTCGAGTAGCGCGTCCAGATCGATCGGTTTCACCAGATGATGATCGAACCCGGCGTCCCGGCTCGCCTGCCGGTCCGCGTCCGTCCCGTAACCGCTGACCGCGATCAGGTGGGCCGGCGTGACACCGCTTTGACGGCAGCGTCTTGCAATGTCCAACCCACTGCCGTCATCGAGTCCGATGTCACTGAGGATGACATCCCAGCCCTCTTCCAGACGCGCGAGACCGTCGTGGAGACTGCAGACGGAGGTCGCGTCATAGCCGCGCTGCTTCAGTCCTTCCACCAGCATGAAGGCGGTGTCCTGGTGGTTCTCCACCAGGAGAATCCGCGCGGAGCCGTGCGGCCTGGCGTCGAACGACAGTTCGCCGCGCAGCGGGAGCGCGCTCTCGTCCGGCGCGGTCGTTCGTAATTCGACTTCAAACACGGACCCGCGGCCCAACCCATCGCTGGACGCCCAGATCGCGCCGCCGTGCAGTTCGACAATGCTGCGCGCAATCGTCAGGCCCAAACCCAGGCCGGCCTGTCCCCCGATCGGCGCCCGCGGCTGTTCGAATGGCGCAAACAGGCGCTTGACGGTGGGCGCGTCCATGCCGGCGCCGAAGTCGCGGACCGCGAGGCGCAGCATCCCGGGCCGGGGCTCATTTTCGTGGAGTTTCCCGAAAATGAGCCCCG
>DASUGC010000158.1:0-13306 GCA_036274235.1 Vicinamibacterales bacterium | reverse complement strand
AAAATCGGCATCACGATCAGCCAGCGATCCGCCAACTGGTCGTATCGCACCACCGTGTCTCCGTTGTTCGTGCGGTCGCAGGCTCCGGTGAAACCAGCGAACACCGTGCTGTTCGGTACCGCGCCCAGCAGCACCTGCCCCGTCGCGTCGTACTTCTTCCCCTTCTTGGTGAACACCGCCAGGCGCGTGTTCACCGTCTGCATGACGTGGTCGGGGCCGACGGCAAGGCTGTTGTCGGAGGGGACGTCGAGCCGAGCCACAAGACACCGCCGAACCCGACGCACAGACAGAGGCCGATGCGTGCGCTCGTCATGATCCCTGGCTCGAGACAATGTCCCGGACGACGGCCTGCGGCCGCTGGCTGATCGTCAGGAACATCCGGCCGATGTACTCACCGATCAATCCGAGCAGCAGCAATTGGGTCCCCGAGAAGATGAGCAGCGCGGCCATGATCCAGCCGAAGCCGTACCCCGGACCGATGTTCCTGATCCAGAGGATGAACACGACAATCAGCGCGGCGATGCCCGTGAGGGCCAGCAGCAGCCCGACGACCGTCGCGACGCGCAGCGGCAGGACGGAGAAATTGATCCAGGCGCTCAACCACAGCCGGATGAGGCGCCGGAGCGTGTAGGTGCTCTGCCCCGCGCGGCGCGGCTCGTGCTTCACCTCAATCGATCCAATCCGCTGCGTCACCTGGAGCAGCAGGCCGTCGATGTACGGATACGGCCCGGCGTAGCGAACGACTTCATCGGCGACAAACTTCGTGACACATCGAAAGCTGGACAGGTAAAAGCCGTGCGGCTTGTCGAGCGCCCAGTCGGTCATGCGCGTCGTGAATCGGCTGCCCAGGTTCCGGAACAGGGAGTGCTGTTTCTCTTTGTAGTGGCCGAAGATCACATCCAGGCCGGTCCGGACCGCCTCTCGCCACAGCCGTGCGGCCTCCGCCGGCGGATTCTGGCCGTCGTCATCCAGATTCACGATGTGCGCGCCACGGGCATGGCGCCAGCCGGTCAGCACGGCGTTGTGCTCGCCGTAGTTCCTCGCGTGCTCGATCAACGTGATCGGCACGCGCGCGTTCGCCACGAGGCCGCGGCAGACTTCGGTCGTGCGATCCTCGCTGCCGTCGTTGACCAGGATGATTTCGTGTCCGCCTTCGATCGAAAGCGACTCGATGTCGTGGACGACCGCGCTGATGGTCTCCGACGAATGATAGAGCGGGATGACGAACGAGAGCGCGGGCGCGGACATCGTGGGGCTAATGATAGGTCAAAGGCCGGCGACGACCTTATCGAGCCGACAGGTCCTGCGCGATCTTGTCTCCGCGC
Source organism: Vicinamibacterales bacterium (assembly GCA_036274235.1). Taxonomy (GTDB): domain Bacteria; phylum Acidobacteriota; class Vicinamibacteria; order Vicinamibacterales; family SCN-69-37; genus DASUGC01. The sequence goes on along the minus strand of DASUGC010000158.1, from coordinate 11,981 downwards.
GACAGGCGAACCAGGGTCGCCGAGGCCGCCAGCTTCTCGAGCGACGAGGCTTCCATCCACAGGGCGGCCGCCTGCTTGCTGGCGATGACGAAATACTCGCCGGGCGGGAGGTCGGCGCGATAGCGGCCGTGGCGATTCGGCCGGACCTCGCGCGAGGGCGCGCCGGCGGTCCAGAGACGGCGGTCGGAGCGGAAGATGTACACCGACGCGTCCGGATACGGCGTGCCCGACGCATCGGTCACCATGCCGGACAGCATCGTCGGCGTTTCGCTCAACGTCAGCGACACCGTCAGGTCATCGTTCCCCAGATGAATGAGCTCACCGGGCTGATCCTGGCCCGCAATGCTCGTCCGGATGCTCGTCCACGTATCGGGCCATGTCGCCGGACCGCCGCTCAACGACTGCACGCCGGCCAGCGGCACCAGCGCGTAGGTGCCGGGCGGAAGGCCTACCGTGACAAACGTAGAATCGCGCTCGAGCCGCGCCATCTGGAAGCCGGGCAGCCGGCGGCCGTCGGGCGCCACGACGCCGATCGCGGATTGCAGCAGTCCCTCCGGCGTCGGCTTCGCGCCGGTGCCCTCGAACGCCAGGGTGCCTCGCAATCGCGCGCCCTTTTGGATGGCGACCGAGACGCCGGTTACGGCCGAGTCCCCAACGGTCACGCTCGCATCGCCCCACCAGGTTGGTTCCGGCGCCATCGGTGCCAGCGGCATCGTCGGGCTACCGGTGCGCGTCATCCCGAGACTGGCGGCCAATGTGAGCTGCGTCACGATCGTGCCGCCGGAGACCGCTCCGGTGGATGGGAACTCGACGACGCGCACCACATAACGGCCCGGCGGGACGCGCCGAAAGGTGAAGCCGCCGGCTGTCGTCACGACCGACGCCGTACTGAGATTGCTCCACACGCCATTCGCGGCGGGCTCACGAACCAGTTCAGCGCGGCTGACGGCCGCCCCTGCGGGCAATCCGGTCACCACGCCCGAAACAGTCACCGTCGCGCGCGTGTGCAACGCGAAGTCCACATCGTTGCGAACCTGCCCGGGCGTGAGTTCGACTGGTGTCGCCTCTGACGCCGACAGCGCGTCAGGAAAAAACACACGCGGGTAGGCCTCGAGTGATTGCCGCGCACCGCCGCCGCCGGCGCGTCCCGCGGGCGCCTCGCTGCTCGCGGCAAAGGCTGTGACGATGTAGCGGTTTGGTATCAGACCGCTCAAGGAGTAGTAACCCTGCTGATCGGTGAGGACGCTTCGGCCGGCTTCGATGCCGGCTCGCCCTGCGATCACGCCGATCGGCATGGCCGTCACCTCAATCCGGGCGGCGGGCCGTCCGGACTCGTCGGTGACAAAGCCGGAGAGCGTGGCTGACTTCCACAGTTTCACGACCACGCCGGTGGCGCGTTCGCCGTCGGCCAGATCCACTATCCCGGAGGGTCCGTAGGGCGCAGGCATGCCGTACGACGCCGTGCCGTACCCGGTCTTGGCCGCCGAGAGAGTGATATCGCCCGCCGCGAGAGCGGTGAGCGTGAAGGTGCCGTCGGCCGCTGTGAGCGAGGGTGTGAACGTCTGCGCGCGGCCAATCCGCGCCGAGACGCGTGCGCCATCGACCGGCTGATTCGTCGTGGCGTCGATGACGCGCCCCGCGATGGAGCCGGTTCCAGCCGGCGCGGGCGCTGGAGTCTGCTGCGCGGACAGCGACGCGGCTGCGAGTAGGAGGGCCGCCGCTGATGTTCTCAGCGTACTTTCCATTCCTGCAGGCCCGCTGACCAGGTCGCCTGCATTTTCAGCTCGATGCGCAGGGCCGTGGTCGTGACCGATTTGAACCCGACCACGTTGTATTTGTTCCGTTCGGTGCCGTACGGACCCGCGGGCTCAACCGGTTTCCAGGTATCGCCATCTTTGTAGAGCACGCGCCAGGTCTCGGGCACGCGCACTTCACCGCGGCCTGTGTCGTCGAACCAGTAGACCTGCACTTCCGACACCGCCGAGGCTTTCGGAAACGCCATGTCGACGGTTTCGGACGATCCCTTGAGCGGCCACCAATCGAAATACGCGGACGAATCCGCCGAGCTGCGCGGGTCCTCGCCGTCGTTGATCATGTTCGGGCTGCGGCTGAATCGTCCCGACGCCGTCACCTTGCTCGTGGTCGCCAACGTCGGTGCGGGCCGGACCCATGCGGACTTTTCGGAGCGCGGCAACCACACCATCATTTCGCCGCGTCCGCGATTGGCCCATGCGTAGTACGGGATCAGCACGAGCGGACCGGCCGTCTTCGAGACGCCGCCGGCGCCGTTGTCCACCACACGCGTGGCGGTGCTCGAAATTGTCGTGACGCCATTCAGAAAGTCCGCGCGATGCGCGGTCTTGAGCGCGGCCGTGTCCGGCAAAAAGACGTTGCGCACCTCACCGCCCGGGTTGTCCGGCCACTCGGCGGCGTAGACGATGGGTCCGCGTTGGATCGCGACGCGATCGCTGTCGGCCGTCACCCGATCGTTGGCGACGACGCGGCGCGCGTCCATCGGCAGCGCGAGATCGACGGTGTCACCGGCCTTCCACGCCCGCGAGACCGCCCAGTAGCCTTTGTCGAGCTTCCCGGCGGCGCCTTGTCCGTTGACCTTGACCTCGACAACGCCACGCGGTGGATCCAGAAAACGATACAGATCGCTTGGCACCGGCGCCGTGGCCGCCCAGCCGGGTACCCGAAGCCTGATCGTGAATGTGCCCGGGCGATCGGGATTGACGATGAGCTTGACGTGGCCGTCCCACGGATAGGTGGTCGCCTGCGTGAGCCTGATCTTCGACCCATTGACCAGCGCGACATCAGCCGTACCGGCGGCGTACAGATTGACATAGATGTCCTGGTCCTTCCGCGCGTACACGTACCCAGGCACGGACGCCATGAATCTCGTGATGTTGCCCGGACAGCACGCCACGCCGAACCACGGCTGCCGCGCATGCTGGCCGCGCGATTCGAGCGGATTGGGATAGAAGAACGTCCTGCCGTCCAGCGCCACGCCGGAAATCAGTCCGTTGTAGAGCGTGCGCTCCATGACGTCGACGTACTTCGAATCCCCCGTGAGCAGGAACATGCGCTGATTCCAGAAGTCATTCCCGACCGACGCGCAGGTCTCGTTGTAGGCGGTCATGTTCGGCAGCTCGTACGGCCGGCCGAACGCTTCGCCCGACGCCGACGCGCCGATGCCGCCCGTGATGTAGAGCTTCTGATTGACGATGCTGCCCCAGATCGCTTCGAGCGCCTTGAGATAAGCCGGATCCCCGGTCAGCGCGGCGACATCCGCCATGCCGGAATACATGTAGGTGGCCCGCACGGCGTGGCCGACGGCTTCGGTCTGTTCGGTCACGGGCACCATCGACTGGTTGTACGTGGCCGGATGATTGCTCGACGCCGGCGCGTCGGGCTTGCGCACGTCGAGCATGAACTTGGACAGGTCGAGATACTTCGCGTTGCCGGTCACGCGGTAGAGGCGAACGAGCGCCATCTCCGCGATTTGATGGCCGGGCCAGATGGCTTCCTTGCCCGGGCCGAACGTGCTGTCGAGCAAATCCGCAAATCTGACAGCGACGTCGAGCAGCGTCCGCTTGCCTGTCGCCTGGTAGTGCCCGACGGCTGCCTCGGTCAGGTGGCCGAAGTTGTACAGCTCGTGACTGTCCACCTTCTCGAGTTCCCAGCGTTCCTTGCCGGCCCACGGATGCGGCCTGGCGGGGTTAATCGTGCGCGTCGTGTAGAGATAGCCGTCCTTCTCCTGCGCGGCCGCGATCTGCGCGATGTAACCGTCCACGCGGCGCTCGAGCGCGGGATCGGGCCGGACGGCGAGCGCGTAGCTGGCGCCTTCGATCACCTTGTACAAATCCGTGTCATCGAAGGGATAGCCCGGCGCCGCCAGGCTGCGAGGGGTTTCGCCGCGGAGCACCTGCGCCGCGCGAATGAAGTTGTCCACGCGCCCCGTCTCTTCACACTTGTCGAACGCCGTCGGAATGGACGCGCTGCGGTTGACCTCGATCTTCGGCGCCCAGAACTGGTCGGTCAGGTGGACGGACTCAAACGACACAGGCTGGATCGGATAGTCACGATCCAGCCGGGCCGCGCCTTGAACGGGCGGACGGGACGGAGGGGGCTGCTGAGCCGTCGAACCCGCAATCCCGACGGCCAGAATGCCGGCGACGATCGCAGCCCGTCCGGTCATTTGCCGCCGCCTGCCATCTCTTTCCACTTCGCGATGTAGTCGTCCACGTTCTTCGCGGTGACCACGTCCACGCCGGAATCGATGATCTTGTTCGCCGGATACTTGCCCTTGACGGCGTCGTGCAACAGCTTCATCGTCTCGCTGCCCCAGCCGAAGTACTTCTGGCCGATGAGCACCTGCGCCTTGCCCGCCTTGATCAGATCCGGCGCGGGGGGATTCGTGTCGAACGAAATGACCTTCGTGTTGGCCGGAACGGGCGCCAGCGCGTTCTGCGTGAAGACCGGCCAGCCGCCGACCGAGATCCATGCGCCCAGGTCCGGATAGCGGTTGCTGCCGGCCGCGATCATCGCGGAGCAGCGGACGCTGTCTTCCTGCACGTCATAGGTCTCGATGACCTTGATGTCCGGGTAGTCCTTGAGCACGTCCTTGACGCCGTCAAGCCGGCGCGCCAGGTTGTTCGCGCCCAGACTGGTAATGAATGCGACCGTGCCCTTGCCATTGAGCAACTCCGCCGCGGCCTTCCCCATTTCCTGACCGGACTTGAAGTCGTCCACACCCCAGAACGCAAAGCGCTTCGAGGCGGGCGCGTCGGAGTCCCAGGTCACCACGGGAATACCGGCATCCACGGCTTTGTCGATCGTGGCCGTCAGCGCGTCGGCATTCAGCACGGAAATGGCGATGCCATCGACCTTCTGCGTGATGAAGGATTCCAGCGTTTCCTTCTGCTTCAAGACATCGGAATGGTCAGGGCCGCGATAGATCACGTCCACGTCGCCCAGATCTTTCGCCGCCCGCTGCGCCCCGATATTCGCGTAGTCGAACACCGGAATGTCCAGCGCCTTGGGGATCAACGCGAACTTCAGCCGGCGCGCGGTGTCGGTTGTGCCGCTCGAACCGCCACAGGCCCAGGCCGCCATGGCGACGAGTGCGATTACCATCCACAATTTCTTCATCACATCTCCTCAAACCGGGATACGCCGGGCTCAAGCCCGGCGGCTACGGGCTGGGACACGCCGGGCTGAACCCTCCGCCAAGGCTGCGCCGGTCCGCCGACGCGTTGCGCGAAGGCGGAGCCCGGCGGCTACGAAGCATGCGATCTCCGCGTCAGGACCTGGTCCATCACGACAATCCCAATGACCACCACGCCGACGATCAGCCGATCGTAGAACGTCGCGCCGGGAATCTGCGGCAGCGCGTTCCGCAGGACGCCGAAAATCAGCGCGCCCAGCACGGCCCCGGCCACCGAGCCCCGCCCGCCGACCAGACTGGCGCCGCCGACGACCGCCGACGCGATGATATCCAACTCATAGCCCGACGCGAGGTCCGCTTTACCCTGCCCCTGCACCACGGCCAGCACGACGCCCGACGTCGCCGCGAGGGCCCCCGACAGCACATAGGCCGACGTCTTGATGCGGTTGACCGGGATCCCGGAAAACAGCGCCGCGGTTTCATTCCCGCCGACGGCGCACACGCTCCGCCCCCACTGGTAGCCCGTCATCAGCCGCTGAAAGACACCCGCGAGCAGCACCATCACGATTGGACCGAGCCAGTCGATGGACACGCCGGCGATGTGCCAGTCGCGCGGCAGCTTCGCCGACAGATCGTAGAAACGCGCCTCGGTCACGATGAAGGCGGCGCCGCGAAGGATGCCCATGAGGCCGAGCGTCGCGATGAACGGAGGAAGCCGCGCGCGCACGATCAACTGCGCCGACACGAATCCAGAGAACGCGCCGGCCGCGAGCGCCACGGACGCGCCGGCCCACAACGGCCAGCCCGCGACCACGAACAGGTACCCCGTGATGACGGTCGTCAGGGCAATGATCGCGCCTGGCGCCAGATCGATGCCGCCCGAAATGATGACGACCGCCGCGCCGATGGCCGCGATGCCGTAAATGGACGAGTACTTGAAGATGAGAAGAAAGTTGCCGAGATTCAGGAACGGATGCGAGCGGCCGGCCTCCGGCCAGAGGTACCAGCCGAAGAACGCGATCTCGACCAGCAGAATGACGACGGTGCTGAACTCCCGCGCGCGCCAGATCGATCTCATGCCGGGACGACGACCTCATGGGTGGCCAGCTGCATGATGCGCTCTTCTGTCGCGTCCCCAGCGCGGAGCATACCGCGCACCTCGCCTTCGCGCATGACGAGCACACGATCGACGAGGGCCAGAATTTCCGGGAGGTCGCTCGAGACGACCAGGCACGCCATGCCCGCCGCCGCGCGCTCGCGGATGAGGTTGTGGATGTCGAACTTCGCGCCCACGTCCACGCCCTTCGTCGGCTCATCGAGCAGCAGGATGCGCGGGGCGGTGCCCAGGCCCTTGGCCAGCACCACCTTCTGCTGGTTGCCGCCGCTCAACGCATCCGGCGCCGCCGACAAGTGAGGCGCGCGAATCGCGAGGCTCGTGGCCAGCGACTGGGCCATGCGCGTCTCCCCGGCCCTGTCGATTGCGCCCAACCCGGCCCGGGCCGCACGAGCGAGCGCGATGTTATGCCGAATCGACAAATTGAAGTGCAGACCCAGGCGTTGCCGATCCTCCGGGACGAGCGCCAGACCCGCGCCGCTGGCATCGCGCGCCGAGCGAAAGCGCACCTCGCGCCCGTCCACCAGAATCCGTCCGCCGGTCGGCGCCGCCAGTCCGAACAGCGTTTCGAGAAGCTCAGTGCGTCCGGATCCCACGAGCCCGAAGATGCCGACGATTTCACCCGGCCGCACGTCACACGACACGTTTTTGAAAAACGGCGGGCGCGACAACGACTGCGCAGACAGAACCGGCGCGACTGACTCCGGCGGCAGCGGCCGTTCGATCCGGGCCGGCGGCTCCCGGCCGACCATGGCGCGCACAATCGCGTCAGACGTGGTCGTCGCGCGATCGAACGTGCCGGCGAACCGGCCATCGCGCAGGACCGTGATGCGATCGCAGAGACGAAACACTTCCGGCAACCGGTGCGACACGAACAGCAAGGTCACCCCCCGCTGCTTGAGATCGACAAGGATACGGAAGAGATGATCGACCTCGGCATCCGTGAGTGAGGTCGTCGGCTCGTCGAGCACGAGCACGCGGCACTCGAAGGCGAGTGCGCGGGCGACCTGAACGAGCTGCGCGACGGCCGCGGAGGCGTGCTCCATCGGCAGATCGGGATCGATGGACACACGAAGCTCGTGCAGGAGCGCCTGGGTCCGCTCCCGCATGCCGCGCACGTCCAGCCGGCCCCCGGGAAAAGTCATTTCACGGCCCGCGAAGATGTTCCCCGTCACGGTGAGGTTGGGAAACGCCAGCCGCTCCTGAAAGACCATGCCGATGCCGCCGGCCAGGGCATCGCGAGGGCTGGCATGTGTAAACGGCGCCCCGTCCAACCGGACCTCGCCGCGATCGGGCCGCGCGATGCCCGCCAGGATCTTGAGCAGCGTGGACTTGCCGGCGCCGTTCTCACCCACGACGGCATGCGCTTCGCCGGCGGAAACGTTGAACGACACGCCCTGCAGCGCCCGCACGGCGCCAAATGACTTGTGTACGTCGCAGAACTCGAGCGTGCCCGCGTCAGCCGGCATAGCGATACGGCTTTCGACCGCGGACTCCGGGGCGAATCCGGAACAGCGCGCCGGCCAGGGGCTGCGCGGCCTTTGCCGCCTTGTCCAGCCCGATATTCGCCGTCGTGACGTACAGGTCCGTCAAGCCGGGCCCGCCAAACGCACATTTGGTCGTCTGCGATGCCGGGACCGGGACAATCCGGTCGAGCCGCCCGTCAGGGCCGTACCGATGCAACGAGCCGCCTTCCCATAAGCCGACCCAGACAAACCCCTCGGCGTCCACAATCAGCCCGTCCGGATACCCAAAGTCCAGCGGAATCTCGACGAACGGCCGCCGGTTCTTGATCGTTCCCGTGTTGATCTCGAAGTCGAACTGATCGATCCGTCCGAGCGCGAGGTCCGTGAAGTAAAAGGTGCGGTTGTCCGGGCTCCAGTCCAGCCCGTTGGAGATACTCACGCGCGGAAGCATGCGGTGCACCGTGCCGTCGGCGTCCAGGCGGTACAGGGAGCCGCGCTCGCGCACGCCGCCCATCCCCATCGTGCCCGCCCAGAACCGGCCGCGGGCATCGACGTAGCCGTCGTTCATGCGGTTGTCCCGCAGGTCCGCTTCCACCGCGGCCAGCAGGGAGGCCCGGCCAGTCTGGGGATCCACGCGATAAAACCCATCCGACGTCCCCGCGATCCAGTCGCCGCGCTCGGCCAGGGCCAGGCAACCGACCGTCCGGCCCAGTTCGATGATGCGGTCTTTGCCACTCGACGGATTGAACTCGTGAATGTGGCCGCGCATGATGTCCAGGAACAGCAGGCGCTCGCGGCGGTCGTCCCAGATCGGTCCTTCACCCAGCTCCGCACGAATATCGAGCGCGACCTCGCACGTCACCGACATGATTCCCGCGCCGCCACTCTGGGCGCCATCGTAATACGATATGGCTCCATCCGCGTCGCGATTGGCGACCGGCACGCGCGCGAGGCGCAAGAGGTTCTCCATGCCGACAGTGACAAGGCTTCGATTTCTCGCACCGGCGTTCTGGCTCACGGCCTCCACGCTTGCGGCGGCCTGCGGCGGTGGTCAATCATCGGAACCGGTGCAGACGCCGAACCCAAAGCTGACGATGGCGCCGTTCGATCGCACGCCGGATAACCAGGTCGTGGACCTGATTACGCTGCGGAATTCGAACGGCATCGAGCTGACGGTGCTGACCTACGGCGGCGTGATCAAGACGCTCCGCACGCCGGATCGGACCGGCGCGCTCGATGACATCGTGCTCGGGTTCGACGATCTGCCGTCGTACCTCACGAAGTCCCCGTACTTCGGCTGTCTGATCGGCCGTTACGGCAATCGAATTGCCAAAGGCAGGTTCACGCTGGATGGGACCGCATACACGCTGGCCACCAATAACGAGACGAACCATCTGCACGGCGGCAATAAAGGCTGGGACAAAGCCGTCTGGAAGTTCGACACCTTCAACAACGCCTCGGGCGTCGGCGTCGTGCTCACGCACACGAGCCCGGATGGCGACGAGGGATACCCCGGTGAGGTCAAGGCCAAGGTGACCTACACCCTGACCGACCAGGATTCACTGATCGTCGATTACGAAGCCACCACCGACAAGGCCACCGTCATCAACCTGACGCAGCACAGCTACTTCAATCTGGCGGGGACCAAAGCGAACGATATTCTGGATCATGAGCTGATGTTGAACGCCGGACAGTACACGCCGGTGGATCCCACGCTGATTCCCACTGGCGACATCGCGGCCGTCGAAGGCACGCCGTTCGACTTCCGGACCTCCACGCCAATCGGCGCGCGGATCAATGACAAGAACGAACAACTGGCGCGCGGCAAAGGGTACGACCACAACTGGGTGCTGACGCGGACCGGCGCCGGGCTCTCAGAAGCCGCCAAAGTCTACGAGCCGACGACGGGCCGGACGCTGACGATCAGCACGACCGAGCCGGGGATTCAGTTCTACTCGGGGAATTTCCTGGATGGGACGCTGACCGGCAAGGGGGGGCGGGTCTATCCGCACCGATCCGGGTTCTGTCTGGAAACGCAGCACTATCCGGACTCGCCGAATCATCCGAACTTCCCGTCGACCGTGCTGCGGCCGGGCGAGACGTACAAGACGCAGACGGTGTTCACGTTCGGGGTGCAGAGATAGCTACGACCGGCTGTGCGCGTGCGAGCGGATGAGACGGTCGTAAACATCGCGGGCGGCCGTCATGGTCTTCTCGGTCAGCGCGTCCAGCCGTCCCGCCGCTACGTTCTCCCGCACCTGAGCGGCGCGCTTCGCGCCTGGGATCACGCAGGTGACGGCGTCCCACATCAGGACCCAGCGGAGCGCGAACTGCGCGAGCGTCGCGCCGGCCGGCACGAGCGCCCGAAGTTCGTCCACCGCGGCCAGTGCCGCATCGAGCGGCACGCCTGAGAACGTCTCGCCCTGATCGAACTGTTCGCCGTGCCGGTTGAAGTGACGGTGATCGTCCAGCGGAAACACGGAATCGGCGCGGATCGTGCCGGTGAGCAAGCCGCTGGCGAGTGGGACGCGCGCGATGATGCCCACCCGCGCACGCGACGCCTCGGCGAAAAATGATTCGGCTGGTTTCAGCCGCCTTCCTCGACGGTTTCGACGCTGACACCGTAATGCTGCAGCTTGCCGGCGGCGACGAGATCGTCGAGCACGCCAAACACCTCGGGCCGATCGTACACGTCAGGATGCGGGCAGTGCAGTTGCAGGAGATCGAGGCGATCGGTCTCGAGATTCCGCAGGCTGTCGTTCACCCACTGCGTGAGATGTGCGCGCGTGTAGCCGTCGGCCGTCTGCGCCGGCAGCCGGCGGCCGGCCTTGGTGGCGACGAGGAACGGATCGCCGGGCCGCTCGCGGCGCAGTCGCGCGATCAGGCGTTCGCTGCGGCCGTCGCCGTACACGTCGGCGGTGTCGATGACATTGACGCCGGCATCGAGCGCGGCGTGCAGCGCGCCCATCGACTCCTCGTCGTCAACACGCCCCCAGAAGCCGCCAATCGCCCAGCCGCCGAAGCCAATGGGCCAGGCACGCCAGCCCGTGCGCCCCAGCGATCGCGCCGCTACCACAACGATGCCGGATAGACACCGCGCCTGGTCAGGTCCGCCAGGCCGGACATGACTTCTGCTTTGTCCTCCTGGTACGTCAATCCGAACCACGGCCCCGGGGTCTCTCGCGCGAGGACTTCCAGCCGGCCCTCGGCGATCAATTCGTTGACGATTTCCGGCAGCAGGAATTCGGCGTCGCCGCTGCTCTGATGCCGGGCGAGGAAGGTACGAAACTTCTCATCGAGCGCCGCGAAGATCGACGGCGCAAACACCCAGAAGTTCATCGAGACCAACTCGTCGCCTTTGAACGACACGGAGGCGTGACGGCCTTGAGCGACGAGGCGTCCGTTCTCCTCATGAATCCCCATGACTTCCTCGAGGCGCGTCACGTGACCGTCTTTGGTCTGGCACCAGCCACGCTTGACGGGCCCAAACGGCGACAGCGTGCGATCGAGACGCATGGCGACGACGGTGCCGACGCCGCGCGACTGCGCGAGGCCGGCGGCCTCACTCCCCTGCCGGTAGGCGTCAGCGCCGTAGAAGTCGTCGGCGTTCATGATCGCGAACGGTCCGCGAACCTGATCGCGGACCGTGAGGATGGCATGACCGGTGCCCCAGGGCTTCTGACGTCCGGCGGCATCGGCACCAGCCGGCACGTCGGTCGTGCGCTGCACGACCGACGTCACGGGGATCGTTCCGGCGACGCGCGCGGCCAGCCGCGCGAAGTCGCCGGCGAGTTCCTCGCGGATGATGCAAACCGCGCTGTCGAAACCGGCGCGGGCCGCGTCGAACAAGGCGTACTCGAGCAGCCATTCGCCGTGCGGCCCGACGGGCGTGGTTTGTTTGGGACCGCCGAAGCGCGAACCGGCGCCGGCGGCCATGATGACAAGCGTCTTCGGCATTGTGGGTATCTTATCGGGTTCAGCGTTCAGGGTTCAGCGTTCGAGGCTTCAGCGTTCACCATCCCGGCCGAACACTGAACGCGCGAACGCTGAACGCTGAACCCTGAACGCGGTCAGTTGCTGGAAACACGAAGGGGTCGGGGCCCTCATCCACAGCTTGCCCACACGCTGGCGAGCCATGAGCCTCCGGCTCATGGCTATTGACTACTTGTGGACAAGCTGTGGGACCCACCGCAGCGCGGAAACACGAAGGGGTCGGGGCCCTCATCCACAG
>DASUGC010000157.1:0-23366 GCA_036274235.1 Vicinamibacterales bacterium | reverse complement strand
ACGCTGATGTGTTTGAGAAACCCCTTGCCCGCCAGCTCGGCCAGCGCCGCCGCGCGCTCGGGATTGATGATGGTGCCGTTGGTCGTCAGATACCCGCAGACATAGCCCTTGTCATGGAACGCCTCCATGACGCCCAGGATGTCCTTGCGCATGAAGATCTCGCCGCCGGTGAGGCTCACCTGCAGGCCCTGCTGATCCGGAAACGCCTTCTTGAGCAGGTCGAGCGGCATCTCCTGCCGCCATTCGCCCTCGATGTTCAGGAGATCGCCGACGTAGCAGAACTCGCACGTGAGATTGCACCGCATCGTCGCCTCATAGACGACGCCCGACGGCAGGCGACCGGCAAATCCATCTTTTTTCTGGATGAACTCATCGATGCGGCCTTCGTACCGATGCTTGCGGTAACGCGCGAGCAGGCCCGTAATGGCCGGCACGCGTCGCGCGCGCTGCGCGACGGCTTCGCGCAGACGGGGGACCAGCTTCATTCGACCCTAATTGTACTGAACCTTTCTTTCGGTATCATCCGCCCATGATTCGCAGACTCATTCCATTCATCACCGTCGCGCTCGTCGCCACCGCCTCCGCCATGCCGCAGAATCCGCCGGCCGCGCAGGCGCCCCCTCAGACGCCCCCGCCCGCGGCGGCCGGCCAGGGCGGCCGTCCGGGCGGCGCCGGCAATATCACCGTGTGGGCGCCGATGACCGTGCCTGCCGAGCCGATCGACGCGGATCTGATCGCGAAGATCAAGGCCGAGGGCCTGGAGCGCTCAAAGATCATGTGGATCGAGCACTACCTGACCGACGTCTACGGACCGCGCCCCATCGGATCGCCCAATCACAAGAACGCCGCTGACTGGGCGGTCAAGACGATGACGAGCTGGGGCATGAAGAATGCGCATCTCGAGCCGTTCACCTGGAGCGGCGAAGGCTGGCTTCCGGGAAAGGCGAGCGGCTACATGACGTCGCCGGTGCACGCGAACCTGAAGTTCGAAGCGATTCCCTGGTCCCCATCGACGAACGGAACGGTGAGCGGGGAAGTCGTGCACATCATCGCGCCCGAGAATCCCACGGAGGCGGAGTTGAGCGCCTATCTGGCCAATCTCGCGCCCCGAGTCAAAGGCGGCATCGTGATGGTGGGGCCGCCCGTGCCCGTCGTCGTCAATTTCAATGAGCCGCAGAAACGCATTCCTGACGAGCAGGCCAAAGCGTCGTACCAGCCGCCGGATCCGAACGCACCGGCGCGGGGTGGTCGCGGCGGCGGTCCCGGCGGCGCGCCGGGCGGCCCGGGTCGCGGCGGCAATCGGGGCGGCGCAGCGGCGCCTGCCGCGGAAGGCCGGCTGACGGCTCAGCAGGTCAACCAGCGAATCAATGCCATGCTTGCGGACAATCCGCCGGCGTTGCGATTGACGGAAGGATCCGCCGGCGACGCGCGCCGCATTCCCGGCGTCATCGTCGCGCAGAACGGCGCGGGCCAGCGCTACACGCAGGCGCAGCAGCTCAGCCCCGGCGTCATTCTTCGATACGACGACTACGGCCGCATCGCGCGCATCATCGCGGACGGCACGCCGGTGTCGGTCGAGTTCAACGTCCAGAATCAGTATTTCCCGCAGGGCTCGACGTCCTACGTGACGGTCGGCGAGATTCCCGGGACCGACAAGGCGGATGAAGTCGTCATGCTCGGCGGCCACCTCGATTCCTGGACGAGCGCGACCGGCGCCACGGACAACGCGATCGGGTGCGCGATCATGCTCGAGGCCGCGCGGATCCTGCAGACCGTTGGCGCGAAGCCGCGCCGGACGATTCGCGTCGCGCTGTGGAGCGGGGAAGAAGAAGGGCTGCTGGGATCGGTCGCCTACGTGAAGAACCACTTTGGTTCGGCGGAGAATCCCAAGCCGGACTTTGGCAAGCTCGATGCCTACTGGAACATCGACGACGGCACCGGGCGCGTGCGCGGCGCGTCGATCTTCGGACCGCCGGAAGCCGGCATCATTTTGGCCCAGTTGCTGAAGCCCTTCGAGGAATGGGGCGTCTACGGCGCGTCGGCGACGACGAGCCGTTCGCAGGGCGGATCCGACAACGGGGCGTTCAACGAAGCGGGCCTGCCGGGGATCGGCGCGCGGCAGGATCCCATCGAATACAACAGCACGACGTGGCACACCAATCTCGACACCTACGAGCGCATCGTGCCGGACGACGTGATGAAGAATGCGGTCATCACCGCATCGGTCGTCTATCACCTGGCCAATCGCGAGAAGATGATTCCGCGCTTCGCACCGGATGCGATGCCGGCGTTGCCCGGGGGACGCGGCGGCGGCGCCGGCGGCGGTCGAGGGAACGCGGCGCCCGCGGCGCAGCCGCACCTTTACGCGGCCGCGAAAAACAAGCCGCTCGTGGTGAAGGCGCCGGGCCTGCTGCCCGCGCTGCCGGCCGGCGCACCGCCGCAGACAGCGGCGGTCGCCTCACAGCCCGCGCATGGCAAGCTCGAATTGAAAGCAGACGGCAGCTTTGTCTACACGCCGGCGAAGGACTTCACGGGGACGGATACGTTCACGTACACGGTCACAAGCGGCGGCGCGACGAGCGCGGCAGGGACGGTCACGGTGACGATCAAGTGAGGGGAAGACACGGAGGATCACGGGGGTTCCGAGGTGCCTAGGCGCCCCGGAACCCTGACGCTTTCCGTCGCATCGATCCCCAGACCTCGGCCGCGAATGCCCGCTCGGTCTTGCGAAGGAATCCGGTCGCGGCGATTAACGCCACGAACACCGCTGTCGTGACGCCCGCGCGCGCGAAGAGCCCGACGATGGGCCGTCCTTGTGGAATCAGCCAGAGACCGGCCATCGCCGCCACGATTCCCGACGCCACCACGCGCAGCACGCGCCCCACCTCGTACGGGATGGGATAGAACCGTCGCGAGAAGAAGAACGCGACGCTTGTCTGGGTCACGGCCGACGCCAGGAACGCGATGGCCGCGCCGGTGACGCCGAATCGGGGCATCAGGATCAAGCCGCTGCCGATCCCAACGCCGAGCGCGGCGAAGGTCGCGACGGGGTAGTACTGCGTGCGGGTCGTCAGGTTCAGGCCAATCGACGTCAGCAGGTAGACGCCCTGCAGCGCCACGCCGACCGCGATGAGCGGCATGACGCGCGCCGCGTCGCTCCATTCGGGCTTGAACATCACCAGGATGAGATCGCGCGCCACGGCGACCGTCAGGGCGACGAGGAGCGTCAGCACCGCGATGCCGTACGTCGTCATCTTGGCAAAAACCTCAGGCGCCTCCGCGCGGCGCGACGTCGCGTAGTAGAACGGCGCCCAGACTGTTTCGAATGCGGACGTAAAGAAGCGCACGCCATTTCCGAGCGTGACGCCCGTGCCGTACACGCCCAGTTCGTGCAGCGGAATGTACCAGCGCAACAGCATCTTGTTGCCCGCGTCCAGCGCCTGCTGCGCCAGGCCGTGCGGCAGGCGGGGCAGGCCGAATCGCAGGACCAGCCGGAGATCATCAGGCGAGAAGCGGGCCTGGATGAGTGGGCGCACCCAGCGCCAGAGAATCGGCAGCAGCAGCAAGGTGATCGCCAGGTCCGTGGCATACATGCCGGCCAGGCCCCAGCCGAGCCCGATGACCAGCACGATCCTGACGATCAGCGTGCCGATCGACCGCCCAAACGTCAGCGCGCTATAGGTCACGGCCTGATTACGCAGACGCATGAGATGAAACGGGAGAAACGTCAGGCTGATCAGGAACGTGTTGACCAGCATCAGCCGGAACGCGAGCACGTGCGTCGGGTTGGGAAACCAGTGCGCCGCAATCCAGCCGGACACCGCCAGCAGCACGGCAAAGACGATGACATCGGCTCCGATCGTGAACCAGACGATGGTGCTGGTGATGAGCTCGAGCGGCCCGCCTGCCGGCCGCTCGTGGAAAAAGCGCATGAACGCGCCGTCGAGCCCCCAGCGGGAAATGATCTTGGTGATCGCTTCAAAGCCGCCAATCAGCGCCAGGGCACCGTAGTCCTCCATGCCCAGAAAGCCGCCTTTGACGTACACGGCCATGAGCAGGAGATTGACGATTTGAATCGCGGCGTCGCCGGCCCCATAAATGGCGACGCCCTTGCTCAGATGCCGGACAGAATCGCGCAAGCCTCTTTCCTAGGGACGCTCAAACCGCAGCACGTTCAGAAAGCACCAGCCCGGGACAGGAAGCGCGCGTGTCAGCAGCCGGTGCAGCCAGGCCAGCCGTTCCGGCGAGCGGCGGATCCAGCGCGTGACAATCGGCACCGTCGGAAAAATGCCGCGACGCGATCGGAGGCGGAAGCCCGCGCGCGTCGCCAGCTCGATGAACTCAGACGCCGGACGATCGCCGGGATGCTTGGCGAGGCTGGCGGTGTGAATCAGCCGCCCGCGCAGCAGAAAGTGCACGCGCGACTGCAGGTGCGCCAGGTTCGGAATCGATACGAGTAATTCGCCGCCGGGTCGAACCACGCGGAACAACTCCGCCAGCGCCACCGGCTGCTCGGCGAATGTCAGATGTTCGAGTACGTCCAGGCAGAGCGCGCGGTCGAACGACGCGGCCTCGAACGGCAAGTGGTCCAAAGACCCCGATTGGACGGAATCCGACTGGTAGTTCGCATCGACGCCGGTGATGGCCAGGCGCGATCGGAACTCATCCACCAGCACGCCTTCGCCGCAACCCGCATCGAGCACGCGCGTGGACGCCGGCAACGCGGACAGATAGCCGCGCACCAGGGTCATCTTGGCGAGGTAGGTGGGATAGAACTCCCAGGTCTTGGACAGCTCGCGGTGATAATCGCCGCGGTCTGCGTACTCACCCGTCCGCGAGACGGATGACGTCGGACTCATCCGCGAGATTGTACGTTAGCGGCCGCCTCGGCCCCCACGGCCGGGACCGCTCGGCGGCGCCGGCGGCGTGGGCGTGGGTGTCGGAGTCGGCGTCGCGCCGGCGGTCGGCACGCTGCTCACCGGGACGACCTGGACGGCGACCGGACTCACGCCATTCGGACGCGACGGCGCGGGCGGCGGGGCCGATGGTTGCGGCGCCTCACCGCTCCGGCCGGGACCGGCCGGCGGAATTTCCTGATCCGGCGATCCCATCGTGCTGTACTGCGGTTGCGGCGCCGTGTAGGTCTGCGTTGAAAACCCGGTGCTCGTCGGCGTACTGGTCGCGACGATGAACACGGCGCCGATTTCGGACACGCCGGTCGTGCCTGCCTGGGCGACCTGATCGCGCGGGACGACGATGTTGCCCGCCGCGGCGCGGAGCAGCGAGGTCATGACTTCCACTTCCGGCCGGTGATCGTACTGGAGCGTCATCGGCGAAGAGGCAAGCCGGTCCTCGCCGTTGAACTTCGTCCCGCCCTTGCGGGTCCATTCGGCCAGAATCTCGCGCAACGAAATGTTGCTGGCCGTCAGGCTGACCAGGCCGCCTGGCTCGAACGTGATCTTCACGCTCGGCGGCGCGGGCGCCTGCGGCGCCTCTGGCGACTGAGCCGAACCCGGAATCTGCGGCGCGAGGCCGATGGCCAGCATGAGACCGATGAGCAGGGGGCGCATGGTAAACCTCACCTTGGTGTTATCGGTGGATGACGGGGGCGAACTTCACAACCGCCTGTCACCTGCAAACTGCAGACTGTTACCTGTCACTCAACAGGTTAACACCCACTCTGTTAAGACGCCGGGGCGTCACAGAAGTTTCTTGATCCACAAAGGCGAGTCTTTCTTGGGCAAATCGCAGGATCGGCAAATCCCTGGGCCCCCGGACTCCAGGTGCTGGCGCCGGGCGGCCCGGTATACCGGGGAGTTCCAGACCTCGGCGATCGACTGCGTCCGCAGGTCCCCAAAGATATGGCGGCCGTCGAAGTCGGCGCAGCACATCGACACCCTGCCATCCCACAGAACCGTGAAGGTCAGCCACAGCCGGTAGCAGGGGTAGTTGACCTCGGTCTTGTCGTTGAGGGTCCCCGCCCAGTTGTGGAGGTCGGTGATGTGGATCTTGTCGGCGACCGGCGTCCATTCCCTGATGAACGCCGCCTCGTCGGCGGAATTGTGCTGCCGGACGAACGAGAGAATGAGCTTCGGATGGGTCTTGCCGGATTCGCGGCGCAAGCGCGCCAGCGTGCGGATGTTGTCCGTGACGTCGTCGTACTTCAGGTGGACGCGCGTGGATTCAAAGACCTCTTTGCCGGCCGCGTCCACGCTGATGTTGATCGCGTCCAGTCCGGCGTCGATCATGCCGCGCGCCAGCTCTTCGGTGATCAGCGAGCCGTTGCTGATCATGCCCACTTCCGCGATGCCCTTTGACTTGGCGTAGCGGACCTTCTCGACCAGCTCGCGATCGAGGAACGGCTCGCCGTAGTTGTGCACGCGCACGTGCGTGATGCCAAGCGCGGCGCACTCGTCCACGACCTTGCGGTACAGCTCGAAGTCCATGACGCCCTGCCGGCGGTGCATGTCGTCGCGCGGGCAGAAGACGCACTTCGCGTTGCAGAGGTTGGTGCTCTCGATCTGGACGATGTCCGGCCAGCGCGGCGCGCGGTCGCGGCCGGTGCGCAGCAGCAGCCGGCGCACGGGTCTGGCGTTGGCTTTGAGCAGCCGTTCGGCCGATTGTCTGGCCCGGCGGGTCAGTGACACAGAACTTCGATTATCGTCGATCAGCGCCGGGACCCGGCCGCAAGCAGAGCTCGTTGTTCTTCCACGACCCGCGCCAGAATCTCGTCGAGCGAGAGTGTCGGGGCGTAGCCCACCAGATTGCGAATCTTCGAAATGTCCGGCACGCGCCGCGGCATGTCCTCGAAGCCGGCTTCGTAGGCCTGATCGTACGGAATCAGTTTGATCTCCGACGAGCTGCCGGCGGCCGATCGCACGCGCTTGGCGAGATCGAGGATCGAAATCTCCTCCGGGTTGCCGATGTTGAACACCTGGCCGACGGCCTTCGGTTCGCGGGCCAGCGCGATCAGGCCGCTCACGACGTCGCCGACATAGGTAAACGATCGCGTCTGCGTGCCGTCGCCGTGGACGGTAATCGGCTCGCCGGCGAGCGCCTGCCGGACGAAGTTCGGGATCACCATGCCGTAGCGTCCCGTCTGGCGCGGACCGACGGTGTTGAACAGCCGCGCGACGATGACGGGAAGCCTGCGTTCCTTGTGATAGGCGAGCGCGAGAAACTCGTCGATCGCCTTGCTGCACGCGTAGGCCCAGCGATGCTTGGCCGTCGGTCCCATCACGAGATCCGCGTCTTCGTGAAACGGCACCGCCACGCTCTTGCCGTAGACCTCAGAGGTCGAAAAAATGACCGTGAGCCGGCCTTTCTTCGCGCCGTGCTTGAGCACGATCTCCGTCCCGTGCACGTTGGTCTCGATCGTGCGGACCGGCGCCTCAACGATCAGCTTGACGCCGACCGCCGCCGCCAGATGGAACACGACGTCCGCGCGGTCGATGAGCTCCGCCGTCAGCGGCTCGTTCATGACCGTGTCGATGACGTACTCAAAGCCCGGGCGGCCTTTGAGGTGCGCGATGTTGTCCATCGATCCGGTGGACAGATCGTCGATGACGGTGACGTGGTCGCCGAGGCTCAGCAGCGCATCGGCCAGGTGCGATCCGACGAATCCGGCTCCGCCGGTCAGCAGTGCTCTCATAAGGTGTCTTCCATGACTCCGTGGCGGCGGTCGGCCGGGTGACCGGCCATGGCCAGGATTTCCGCCGCCGCGCGGCTGGCCGCTCGCCCGTCGGATTCGAGCCCGAACGTGCGCGCAAATGCTGCGCCCCGTTCGATTTGCCTCCGCCGAGCCTCACGATCATACAGGAGGGACCGCAGCGCCTGCCGAATCGCCTCGATGCCGCCGGCGCCGGCCATGGCGCCGGCCTCGACGAATGGACTGAGGTTGTTCGGCAGGCCGATGACGAGCGCCGGCAATCCCAGGACCAGCGCATCGATCGCCACGGTTGAGTTCATCGTCACCACCAGGTCCGCGGCGGCGAGGAGGCTGGCCAGATCCAGGCCCGGTGCGACCGCGACATTGGCCGCGCCGGCAATCGCCCGATCGTAGTCCGAGGGATGTTCGGCCGGGTGCGGCTTGATGACCAGACGCAGGTCCGGCAAACCCGTCAGCGCCGCAACCAGATCGGCCAACGAACCGCGGATCTCCGTGTACTTCGCCGTGAGGACGGCGAGCGCCTGGCCTTGCGTGACGCCGAGTCCGTGGCGAAGATCGTCCCGGCTGGCGCGCCGCGCGGCGGTGGCCGCCACGAGATCGTCGAGCCGCGCGTTGCCCGTGACGGCCAGCGTGCCCGCCGGGAAGGCGCCGGCGGTTGCCAGATGCTGCTCGGCGTAGCGATCGAACAGCAGGGTGCGATCGGGAATGGGGCAGCCGCGATCGTTGGCGAGCGGCGCAATCTCGTCGGGCTCGTGCAGGTAGTTCAGCCAGTGGCGATAGATGAACCCGTGCTGGAGGCCGATGGACGGGATACTCCGCCGGCGCGCTTCGAGGACCAGCGCGCGGCCCCATCCGCCAGCTTCGGCATACGTGACGACGGCGCCGGGATACAGCGCTTCGAGCGCGGCGCCGGCTTCATCCATGGCACGGGCGGACCACGGCCACTGCAGACAGGCGACGGCCTCCAGCTCGTGTTTGAGGATCGGCCAGAGATCGCAGCCGCGGTACGCTGCGGCGTCATGGATGGCATCGCCGCTTGTGAGATCGCGCGCCAGCGCGCGGCGGCGGCGCCACAGATCCAGGCTCTCGCGCAGCGTGTCGAACGGGGCGAGCCGTTCGATCGGCGTGATCGAGCGCGAGCCGGCGCCAAAGCTCGCGACCGGATCCCACCAGCGCCGCGTCCGGAAGTTGCGCCGGGGGCCGACGCCGACGCAGTACAGATCGCCTTCGCGGCCGCTGGCGGCGACCGCATCGAGCACCGCGCCCACGTAACTCTCCTGCGTCCGCGCGCCCGGCGCGGCGCCTGACGGCAGCTCGCGCCAGAACGCCGTATGGACGAACGCCGCGACCGACGGCCGGCGATCGACCGGGAGCGCCGATTGCCGCATCCGCGACAATCGCGCGCTCAAGCCGATTTCATAACTCTGCCAGCGCAGGCTTCTGCGGCCGGCACCGGGGCGCGCGACGTCCACGCCCATGCCGTGGTGGAATCCGAAGGCACGCGCGGCTTCGCACGCGGCCGGGCCGGCGCCGGTCAATGCCATTCGCGTGGGCTGGTGCGCATCGCGTGCCGCTTCGAGCGCGAGGATCGTCTGGACGCCGGCGTCGAGCTGCCGCATCTTGTGCAGGTACAGCTCGGTGAACCACCACAGCGAGTCGTGGCGGAACCGGAACCGGCGGCGCATCGGCATGCCGTCGTACGGCACGAGACGAAGGCTCTTGATCCAGGCGATGGCGTCCCGGCGGCTCTGTTCGCGAAGCGCCGGCGTGAGATACGACTCGAGCGGTGCGGCCACGTCGCGGCCTTGCGCCGTACGGCAGGTCAGCAGGGCGGCCATTCAGCGCGCCCCGGTCCGCATCGGCTGGGGCAGGCGATCGATCAGTTCGGACGCGGCCGCCACCACCGCGGCGACGCCGATGCCGTCCATGCAATCCGGCACATGGCCGCGGCAGCGCAGCGGAGGCAGCCGGACCTGTCCGCACGGACTGCAGGGCAAGTCCACGCGCAGGATGCGCTCATTCGCGGCGCGGGGGCCGTACCGGCGTGGATCCGCCGGGCCGAACAGGGCGACGACCGGCGTGCCCACCGCCGACGCCAGGTGCATCGGGCCGGTGTCGCTCGTGACAAAGACATCGAGCGTCTCGATCAGCGCCGCAAGCTCCACGACCTCGAGCGAGCCCGCCGTATTGACGACACGGATGCCGCCCAACTGTCCGGATACCTTCGCCACCATCGGGCGATCGGCCGTCGATCCGGTCAGGACGATCGATGCGTCGCGGTCGTGCGCGAGCTGGCGCGCGACTGCTGCAAAGCGATCGAGATGCCACTGCTTGGACTCGCGTCCGCCGCTGACGTGGACGCCGATGAATGGCCGGCGCAGGCCGGCGGTCAGCGCTCGGGCACGCGTTCGCGCGGATTCCGGCACCTGGACGCGGGGCCCTGCGCGCAGTGGCGCGGCCGGCGGCCACTCGCTTCGGCCGGCTGCGAGGTGCACGAGCCGTTCGGCATTCATCCCGACGTGCCCGGCTGGATCGAATGCGGCAGGCTCGGTGAGCAATGCGCCGCCGCCGCCGGTCCAGTACCCGGCGCGCCGTCGCGCGCCGCTGAGCCAGGCGAGGATGTTGCTGCGAATGTCGGGCTCGAAATTCACGACGAGGTCATAGCGATGGGTCTTCCACGCCCTTGCGCGGCGCGTCAGCTCCGGCCAGCTCTGTCCGGATCCCTCTCTGGCCAGCCACGGTACATCGAGCGTGTGCACGGTGTTGAGCCCGGGAATCAGCCGGGCGAGATCGGCGTTCCATGATCCGACCGCCAGATCGACCTGCGCGTCCGGCCAGGTCGAGCGCACGAGCGCGATGGCGTCGAGCGTCATCAGGAGATCGCCGATCCGCTCGAGCCGCAGCAGCAGAATGCGGCGCACCGGCCCGGCCGCCGGCCGCCCGCGAAACCAGGCGAGCGGGCGCAGCAGGGCATCCGCCGCGGCGACGAGCGCCCGCTCCCTCCTGCCCAGGATCTGCAGACCCGGCATCTCTTCAGTGTATTTCGACCCGATCGACCATGACGCCCAGTTGTCGCGTGTCGGTACCCGGCGTGAAATCACTCGGCGTCCACGTGCTCGAGAGCAGCCTGATCTGCACGGGTTCATCGGTGTCCCCGACGCCGCGCAGCGCCTCGGCTGGAATCGCCAGCCGATAGCTCCTGAATCCGAACGCGACGTTGATGGTGCCGAGGTCCGTGCCGTTCAGCAGCACCTGCAGCGTCGCCGGCGGCGCGCCGGCCGGCCGGCCGCCATCGTGGAGGACGAGTTCAATTTCGCGTTCCTGCCCGGTCAACCCGCTGGCCGCGACGAACGACTGCGGGCCGGTCCACCGGAACGACCGGCCCTCCATCAGCTCGCGCGCGAAGAACCTCAATGTCTGCAAATCGTCGAAGTAGCCGACGTCGAGCACGAAGGGGGCCTGCGGCATGGGCCTCGCTTCGAGCTGATAGATCGAGTACCCCAGATCTTTTTGCCGGGGCCCTGTCGGGACTGTTTCCCAGGAGGTGGTCTCGTATTCCGGCAGCGTCATGGGCACGAAGGCGATCGGTGTCGCGGTGATCGCCCGCGACAGCAGATCCGTCCCGCCTGAGGCGAGCACGAAGATCCGTTCGTAGCGCGTCCGCGCATCCGCGAGAAATCGTTCGAACTGCTGATGATCGGGCACCGGCGAGTACAGCACCAGCACGTTCAAGCCGTACGCGTCGGCGAGAGGAACGCCCAGCACATGGAGATCGCTGCCGGAATTGCGGCTTTCAATGAGGACAAGATCGCGTGGCGTGAATCGCCTGGCCAGCTGGTCGACTTGACGAATCGCGTCGCGGTACTCGACGTGTGTGGTTATGGCCCGCGCCGCAACCGCGTACTGCCACCCGATCGCCGACAAGAGAACGGCGGCGGCCACGCCGCGCCGCACGGTGCGGCGATGTTCGGGAGTGGAGGGGCCGAACAAGGCGCCGGAGGCCAGCAGAAACAGGCCGGGCAGCACCATCGGCACGAATCGCCGCGCCATCCACCATTGCGACGGATCGACGCGGATCTTGTAGAAGAAGAACGCCGCGAAGGCCGCGAGGACCAGGAAGAACGCCGGGTCGCGCCAGAACTCGCGCCGGGTGACCATGACACATCCCGCGAGACCCGCGATGAGCGCGGGCCAGTGGACGTAAGCGTCGCGGAAGATTCGCAGAGATGCCGCGTCATATTCCGCCAGTTTTCCCCCCGGTTGCCGCAGGAACAGCCCGTACGCGGCGGCCAGCACAAGCACCACGCCCAACGCGATGGGCAACCATCGAGTCAGGAAATCGCCATACCGCGGCTGCAGCGAGCGGAGCAGCGCGATCAGTCCGCCGCCGAGCGCGATGGCCCCGGCCGCGATCGGAAGACCTGGAAGATTCGCCTTGTAGACGTAGTAGTACGCGCGCATCGGGCCGATGTAGTACGCGAGCCCGATCGCACCCGCCACCGCAACCGGCAGGATCACGCTCCAGCGAGTGGTTTGCCGGCGCACCGCCCAGGCGAGCAACCGCGCGGCGGCGATCGCGGCCAGCGCCATGTAGGCATCGAAGCGCAGAAAAATCAAAAGGCCGAGCAGTCCTCCGGCAATCCATCCAAAAAACGGATCGCCGTCCTCATGCGTGCGGGAAATGGCGAGCAGGCCGCCGAAGAGGAGCGTCTGCATCAGCACTTCGGCATTCGGGTAGCGGCCGTACCAGACTTCGACGAGATTGAGCGCGAGCAGCAGCACCGCAAAAAACGAGGCGAGGCGGCCGATCAGGCGCGCGCCGAAGAAATAGACGGCGATGAGGCCGATCACGCCCCACGCCACGGTCGTGCGGGTGGCGCCCGGAATGCCCGCGATCCGGTAGCCAATCGCGATCGACGCCGGCAGCAGATGCGGGAACTGAGGGATGACCTCGCCGGTTGCCGGGTCGTTGATATAGACGCCCATGAACCAGTGGCCGTAGTAGTCGTCGTTGCCCTCGTTCGGAAAGAACAGATCCCGCGACGCCGCAGGCACGGCCGCGATCGTCGCGTCGTGACGGAAGATCCGTCCGGTGCGGTCGATGGCGATCCCTTCATTGACGTAGACACCCGGATCCTTGCCGCCGAGGATGTACTCCGAACCCGGCCCGAACCGCCAGATGCCCAGCGCCAGGATGATGACGGGGACGCTGGCGGCGATCGTGACTTTGGTGGCTTTGCCGTGCCACCCCAGGCGTCCGCGGGCCGCGGCGACGATCCCCAGTGACAACGCCAGATTCGTCGCGAGCAGCGCTTCGTAGCGATACACGCCGAGCGCGGCCGTCACGAGCACAAAGAGCAGCGACCACGCGACACTGATCAGGACGTGCCAGAACGCGCGCTCCTCAGCCCACAACAGGCCGCGTCTCGCGCGGTCCAGAATCGGAAGACGGTAGATGACGGCGCCTGGGACGTACCCCACCAGTGCGGCGCCGGCGAGACTCCACGCGATGTTCATCAATCGTTGGGCACGAACGCGCGCACGGATTCCGCGACCAGTCGCGCGTCGGTATCGCTCAAATGGGGATGCAGCGGAAGCGATAAGACCTGGCCGGCCACCCGCGCCGCCACGGGGCAGTCGGCGGCAGAGGCGGCAAACGCCGCTTGCTGATGCAGCGCGGTCGGATAGTGCACGAGCGTCCCGATGCCGGCGCCGGCCAGATGCGCCTGCAGCGACTCCCGCGATCGCGAAAGGACGGGAAACAGGTGGTACACGTGTCCGGGATCGCACGCCGGCGGCACGGTGACGCCGCGTGCCGCGGAAAGTTCCGTGCGATACAGTCCGGCCAGGGCGCGACGCCGCGCGGTCCAGCCCGCCATGAACGGCAGCCGCGCGCGCAGGATCGCGGCCTGCAGATCATCGAGACGGCTGTTCACGCCGAATTCCACGTGGTGATACTTGCCGGCCTGGCCGCCGTTCCGGAGCCGCTTGACCTTGTCCGCGAAGGCCGCGTCATTCGTGACGATGGCGCCGCCGTCGCCGAACGCGCCAAGATTCTTGGTCGGATAAAAGCTGAACGCCGCGGCCGCGCCAAACGCGCCGACCGGCCGCCCCGCGCACGTCGCAAAGTGCGCCTGGCACGCGTCTTCGAGAATCGCCAGATTCCGCCGATGGGCCAGCTGAGACAGGGCCGACATGTCGGCCGGCTGGCCGTAGAGATGCACCGGCATGATCGCCGCCGTGCGCGACGTCACCGCCGCCGCTGCCGCGGACGGATCGATCGTCAAGCGGTCCGGATCGATATCGGCAAAGACAGGCGTGGCGCCCGCCATCATGATCGCCAGCGCGGAAAAGGCCGCCGACAACGGGGACGTGATGACTTCGTCGCCCGCGCCGATGCCCATCGCGCGAAGCGCGAGTGCCAGCGCGTCAGTACCATTCCCGACCCCGACCGCGTGCGCCGCGCCGGACGCCGCCGCGAATTCCTCTTCGAACGCGTCCACTTCCGGTCCCAGGACGAACCAGCCCCGTTCGACGACGCGTCGCATGGCCTCGCTGACGGCGTCCGCATCAGGGCCCGGCACCAGCGACATGAAGGGCACGCGACGCGTCACGGCAGACACGCTAGCACGGATGTCCATTCATCGATGCGCGCGCGCGTACGCGGCTTCAAACCGCGCCGCCGCATCGGCCCATCCAAATCGCGCCACGATGTCCGCGCGCGCGGCGGCGCCGATGTGCCGGGCCTCTGAAGGATGCTCGAGCAGCCATCGCACCGCCGACGCCAGTCCCGTGGGATCGCGCTCGGCCACGAGCCTGCCCGTACGACCATCCGCAATCACCTGGGGAAGTCCGCCGGCCCGCGACGCCACGACCGGCGTCGCCGAGGCCAGCGCCTCCATCGCGAAGTTGGGCAGCCCGTCCACATTGCCGGCATCGTCCCGGATCGACGGCACCGCGATGACGTCGGCCGCGGCGCAGAGCCGCGCGATCTCGTCCTGCGAGCGATTGCCGATCAGCCGCACGGCCGAACGGGCCGATGCCACGCGGGCGCTGAGCTCGTCGCGCAGGTCGCCGTCACCGGCAATGACGACCGTGAGGCCCGGGATGTCCGTGAGCGCCCCGGCCGCGTCGATCAAGTACTCGAAGCCTTTTTTTCTCACCAGGCGGCCGGCGGTAAAGACAAGCGGTCCGTCGCCGATTCCCAGTTCCTGCCTGACTGCCGCTCGCACGGCCGCGTCAGGATGGAAACGTCCGGCATCGACGCCGTAGGGCACCGTTTCGATGCGATCGGCGCGGGCGCCGATGGCCACGGCCCGCGTGCGCAGATCGTCGCTGCACGCGGTGACCCAGCCGGCGCGCCGGAATGCCGCGCGGGCGGCTTGCCGTGCCATGAAGTTTCGCTCGGCGACGAAGACGTCCGATCCGTGCAAACTGACGACCAGGGGAAGTGACGGTTTGGCCAAAGCTGCCATCACGCCGCTGGGAATGACCCAGTGTCCGTGCATCACCGTCGCGCGATACTTTGCGGCCACGCGCCTGGCCGCCCACCATCCGGCCGCCATCGCGAATGGCGCCGCCATCCACGCCGCGCCGCGCAGCGTCGTGTCCGCGCGCAATCCGCCGGAGTAGCCAAACACATTGAGCGCCGGCACCGGCGCGTACTTGTAGAAGTGAAACTGCACGCCGGCTTCCTGGTCGGGTCGCCGGATGGCCGGATGCCAGGGCGCGACCAGATGCACATCGTGACCGCGCGCCGCGACGCTCTTCGCGATGGGCTCGACGAAACTGCCAATGCCATCGCCCGGAAACCGGGGATACGAAGACGTGACCATTACGACCACGTGCGCCACGTCAGGCGGCAGTCCTGGCGGCCGTCTTGCGCTCGGCCGCCCATCGGCCCGGCAGCCAGACCCCGCTCGCGCAGAGAATCATCGCGGGGTCGAGTACCGGGATCCTGAATCGTTCCTGCGGAAAAAAGACGAGGCATGTCGCGACCGCCGCCGCGGCGAGCAGCCACATGCCGGCCAGTCGTTCGCGCCGGCCGCGAAGCCGCCACAGGCCGACGGCCGCCAGCGGGACGAGCAGGCCCACGGAGACGACGCTGGCGATGTAGTAACGCGGGCCGTGTGCCTGCGCGTACGAGGGCCCGATCGGCACGACCAGATAGAACAGCTTCTTGAACATCAACGCGACCCAGTCCATCGGGTGCGACCGGATCCAGCCGAGCGACTCCTGGTAATACACCGGCTCCATCTGTTCTTCATTCAGGCCCGGATGTCTGGCGCGAAGTTCCTGATTGGCGAGCTTCAGGTGCGGATTGGCGGCCATGTCGCCTTCACCGGTGGCCAGCGGATTGTTCCCCGTCCAGAATGTCACGCCACCGTCGGAGGCAACGAGCACGAATCGGCCGTAATGGTTGATGTTCCGGACGGTCCAGGGCGTGAGCGCGATGACGAGTGCGGCCGCAAAGGCCGCAAGGGCCGTCCATTGGCGTTTCCACACAAGCCAGAGGCCGACCAGCGGGACGTACAGCAACGTGGCGGCCCGCACGAGGATCGCGACCGCTGCGACGAGGCCTGACACGAGTCCCCATTTCCACGCTGAGGCGCGGGGCTCCTCGAACGTGCGGCTCATCAGCAGGGCCAGTCCCAAACCGATGGCCCAGAACAGCGCTTCGCTGTACGCGTACGCGGACACCCACACAAGAGGCGGGTAGATCGCGGCGATCGAAGCGGCGGCCATCGCGGGTTGCCGCCCACCCATGCGGAACGCGGCCGCGCCAATCAGAAACACGCCCGCCGCGCCGGCCACGGCCTGGGCGATCTTCACGGCGTCGGGAACGGCGCTCGTATAGCTGGCGCCGCCGCCAACAAGCGCGAGAAATGCAGGATAGCCAGGCGCGCGGCCGAACGGCTCCACGGGCCCGTTCTCCACGTAGGGGTCATATTTGTAGCCCTGCCCCGCGGCCAGACTGCGCGCGAGGGACAGGTACTCGACTTCGTCGCGATTGAGATGCTCGCCCACCCAATAGCCCAGGCCAAATGCGAGCCGGACCACGAGGCCGACAGCCGCGGCCGCCAGCACGAACGATTTCGGGAAACTACTTGCGGCCATCGAAGCGCAGCGCCGAGATCTGCTCCGACACCAGGCCGATCAGCAGCACGACGACCGAGAACATGAGCAACAGCACCGAGCCATTCGGGATGTGGCCACGGACGATCACGTTCCCGATCCCGTAGGCGACACCCAGCACAAATGAGGCGGCGGCAATGGGCAGGAACACGCGCAGCGGGCTGAAGATGGTCATCACGCGGAGCACGATCAGAAAAAACTTGGGGCCGTCCTTGTGCAGCCGGATTTTCGAATCGCCGACGCGCTGGCGCGCTTCGATGGGATGAAACGCGACGTTATAGCCCGCACGCAGAAACGCCAGCGTGGTGGTCGTCGGCGTCGAGAAGCCGTTGGGCAGCAGGTGCAGGAATTCCAGCAGATACTCGCGTCTCGCGGCACGGAAACCGGACGTCAGATCCGGGATGTCGCGTTCGGTGAGAAAGCTCGCCAGACGGTTGAGCATGGCATTACCCACGCGCCGCCGCGCGCCGGCCTGTGTCGTCGCCGATCGCGCGCCGACCACGAGGTCGTAGTCTCCAAGCGGCGCGACAAGGGCCAGCGCGTCCGACGGCTTGTGCTGGCCGTCGCCGTCGATGATCAGGATGTACTCGCCCGTGGCCGCGCGGATGCCGCTCTTCACCGCGGCGCCATTGCCCTTGTTGTACGGATGCCGCACTACGCGCGCGCCGGCCTGCGAGGCGGCCTCGCCCGTGCCGTCCGTCGATCCGTCGTCCACGACGACAATCTCGCGCCAGGGCGCGGCGGCGCGCAGGCCCGCGATCACCTGCTCGATCGACGCGCGTTCGTTGCACGCGGGAATGAGGACGGTGACGGCCTGTGGATCGGCCATCAGGAAACGCTCCGGTCGTCACGGCCGCGCGACGCCGCGTCCAGTTCCATCTTCTTCAACCGGTAGAGCACGTCCTCGGTCAGCTTGCGGCCGCTGGCGATGGCATCGGCCACGAGCCCGATCAGGAGGATCTGGAAGCCCAGGATCAGGAGCATCGCCGCCGCGACGGCGGCCGCCACGTGCCGGAAGACTTCGCCCTGGAAGTAGTAGTAGACCACGCGCAGGGCGAGCGCCAGGCCGATCAGGAACACCGTCGAGCCGATGTAGGTGAAGACCTTGAGCGGCTCGTACATCGTGTAGATCCGTACGATCGTCGCGGCGGATCGTTTGACGTAGCCGTAGATGCTGTCGAAGAGGCGCGACGGCCGCGTGCGCGCGTTGGTCGCGATCTCGACGTGCGCGATCGCCATCCGGCGCTTGCCGGCCTGGATGATCGATTCGAGCGTGTAGGAAAACTCGGAGACGATGGTCATGCGCAGGGCCGCGTCGCGCGTGTAAGCGCGGAATCCGCTGGTCGTATCGGGCACCGCGGTGTTGGAGACGCGCCGGACCGCCCAGCTGCCGCCGCGCTGGAGCAGCTTCTTGTACCAGGACATGTGCGACAGCTCGCGGATGTTGCGATCGCCAATTACGACATCGAACTGGCCGGTGAGCAAAGGGCCGATCAGCGTCGCGATCTGGCTGCCCGGATATTGATTGTCGGCGTCGGTGTTGACGATGAAATCGGCGCCCTGCTTGACGGCCGCGTCGATGCCGGCGGCAAACGCCGCGGCCAGGCCGCGATGCCGGTTGAACCGGATCACGTGGTGCACGCCGTGCGCGCGCGCCACGTCGGCGGTTCCATCCGACGACCCGTCGTCGATGACCAGATACTCGATGGTGTCGATGCCGGGCAGCGTGCGCGGAAGCTCGGCGAGCGTGGCCGGCAGCGAGGCGGCCTCGTTGAGGCACGGAATCTGGATGATCAGCTTCATCTTCTGTTGGGGGACTGCGTCCCCCAAACCCCCGCACTCGCTCGCCCGCTCGACTCGCCGGCTCGAAAAAGCTCTCCCGGCAAGTCGCGCTGCACTCGCGAGGCGAACTCGCTCCCGCTCGTTCGCGTCATTCGTTTCCTCAGGCGCTCGTCAGCCGGTCGATCACGCCGGACCAGGTGATGCCGCGCGCCAGATCGTATCCCTCATCGCCCATGCGCGCGCTTTTTCGCCGATCGGCGTCGAGCGACCGGATGGCGTCGGCCAGCGCGCGCGGATCCGGCGCGGTGACCCAGCCGTTGCCGCCATCGGTGACGAACTCGTTCGGGCCGCCGGCGTCGGTGGTGGTCACGACCGGCTTGTGGGACAGGAAGGCTTCCAGCGTCACGTAGCCGTAGTCTTCATCAAACGGCGGGAAGACCACGGCGAGGGCGCCGGCGTAGAGTTCGATGAGGTCGTCGTTCGACACTTCGCCCAGGAAGCGGACGCGGCTGGACAGGCCGAGCGACTCTGCCAGCGCGTGCAGCGCCGCGGCGTGGGTACCGGTGCCCGCGACGGCCAGCGAGAGGCCTGGCGGCACGTGCTGCATCGCGCGGATCGCCAGATCGACGCGCTTGACGGTTTCGAGACGGCCCACGGAGAGAACGTAGTCGCCGGCTGGTCCCGCCTTGAGGCGTGAGGCCAGGCGCGGCGGATGGTACAGCGGGGTGGAGGCCAGGCCATTGAAGCGCTGCAGGCGCCGCGAGTTGTTGGCCGAAATCGTGAACAGCGCGCGACATTCGCCCAGCATCTGATTGTCGAGCGCCAGGAGGCGGTCGCGAAGCGCCACGTCGAATTCGCGATGGCCGAAATCGCTGTAGGGCGTATCGACGAGCTCGTACGCCGCGCGATGCTGGTGCACGAGCCACGTGACTTTGCGCGGGTGCCGCGCGAAGTAGCTTGGAAACTTCGTCGCAATCAGCAGGTCGATCGTCTGGCCGGTGCTCTCACTCAGGTCGGCGAGCCGCCACATGGCTGCGTGGGCCAGCACTTCTTCCTGTGGGTACCACTTGAAGGGCAGGCTGATCAGCTCGGTGTCGAAACCGCGATCGCGCAACTCGCGGACAAGCTCCTGCGATAGTGCTTCAGCGCCGCCCCGAATGAACGGCACCTGCGCCTCACAGACGACAACCTTCATCAGCGGTGCCCTGCGAACCCTATCACGTGGCGTGGCGGAAATTGATGGTGTCGCCGTCCACCACCACGTAGTCCTTGCCCTCGAGCCGAAGCTCGCCGTGGTCGCGGCAGGCGGCCAGGGATCCGCGCGCGATCAAGGTGTCCCAGGGGACGACCTCCGCGCGAATGAATCCGCGCTGGATGTCGGAGTGAATGGCGCCCGCGGCCTCCTGCGCGCGGGTGTGGCGCGGAATGGACCACGCGCGGCATTCGTCTTCGCCGACGGTGAAAAACGACATGTACCCGAGAAGATCGTACGCGGCGCGGATCACGCGGTTGAGGCCGGATTCCTGCAGTCCGAGATCCGCCAGGAACGTCTGCGCATCCGCCGGATCGAGTTGCGCGATCTCGAGCTCGATTTTCGCGCAGACACCCACAGAGGCCGCGCCGCTCTCGGCGAGAAAGCCGGCGAGACCGGTGTGCGCGGCCGCATCCGTCGCGTGCGCGAGATCGGCTTCGTCAAGATTCACGACGATCAGCAGGGGCTTGGCCGAGAGAAACTGAAAACCGCGCAGCCGCTTGGTATCCGGCGGCGACAGTTCCAGGGTGCGCAGCGCGCGGCCCCCTTCGAGCGTTGCGCGGCCGCGCACGAGCAATTCCTGCTCGGCCTTCAGCTCCGCGGACGCGTTCTTCTTGAGATCTTTTTCGAGCCGCTCGAGGCGGCGCTCCACGGATCCCAGATCCGCCAGCAGCAATTCGTCTTCCACGATGCGCGCGTCGCGCGCCGGATCGATCGACGTCTGCGGATGCGGGACCGATGGATCGCGAAACGCCCGGACCACGTGCAGGAGCGCGTCCGCATTGCGGTACGCGACGACATCGACGAGCGACTTCGCGTCGGCGCGGCCGGCGGCCATGTCCGCGAACTCAACGGTGGCCGGCACGCGCTTCTTCGGCTGAAACATCGCCGTGAGCTGATCGAGCCGGTCATCGGGTACGCGCGAGACGCCGACGTTGGCTTCGGCCTTTCCGTGGGTGCGAGGCGCCTCATGGACGCTCGTCAAAAGCTCGAAAATGGTGGTCTTGCCGGAACTGGGGAGTCCTATCAGGCCTGCGCGCAACATGACGAAACTCCGCATGCTACCACGGGGGTGTTTCGCCTGATTTTTGGTGGCGAAAGTTAAGCGTAAGTTCCCTATCCTCTGTAATTTGCGGTTGACACGCCTCGAGGGTACCTCTACTATCGCGTGGAAATTGTTGGAGCAAAGTGGAGTAACGGGGTGCTTCGCGGGAGCTATTCGGCCAAGATCGATGAGAAAGGGCGCCTGAAGATTCCGAACGCCTTCAGGACCCTCGTCGAGGATCAGCACGGCGCCGCAGGCCTGTACCTGACCAGCCTGAGCGGTGACTCCGTGCGGATCTATCCGATGCCCGTCTGGCTGGCCGTCGAGCAGCGGCTGTCGAAGATGCCCAGCACCCACCCGGCCCGCGTCAAGTTCCTCGATCGCGTCAATTACTACGGCCAGGTGGGGGAGTTCGACGTGCAGGGCCGCGTGCTCATTCCGCAGCGCCTGCGCGACGCCGCAGGCATGTCGGGCGAGGTCGATGTGCTGGGCCAGGCCGAG
Organism: Vicinamibacterales bacterium; assembly: GCA_036274235.1. GTDB lineage: Bacteria > Acidobacteriota > Vicinamibacteria > Vicinamibacterales > SCN-69-37 > DASUGC01. Next base: position 1,982 of record DASUGC010000157.1, on the reverse strand, counting down.
TACCTCGAAGTCTGGAACCACGATCGGTTCCTGAGCAAGCTGCAGCGCGAGCCGTTCACTGATGACGACGCCCGGGCACTCGCGGAGCACGGGATCTGAGCCGCCGCATGTTCCGGTTCTCGTCGACGAGGTCGTGTCGATTCTCGCGCCGAGAGCCACGGGCGTCTACGTGGACTGCACCGTCGGATTCGGCGGCCATACGGCCGCATTGCTGGCGCACGGCGCCGGCCGCGTGATTGCCGTCGATCGGGACGCCGGCGCGCTGAATTACACGCGCGAGCGGCTGGCCGCCGATCGCGGCCGTGTCGAGTTCGTGCACGCCGACTATCGGGAGCTGGCGTCGGTGTTGCAGACACGCGGAGTGATGTCGGTGGCCGGCGTGCTCGTGGATTTGGGCGTCTCGTCGCGGCAACTCGATGACGCGTCGCGTGGGTTCAGTTTTCGAGCGCCCGGCCCGCTCGACATGCGCATGGACCAGTCGCGCGGTCCATCGCTCGCCGAACGGCTGGCCTCCGTCGACGAACGCACGCTGGCGGACGTGATTTGGAGGTTTGGCGAGGAGCGGCGATCGCGGCGGGTGGCGCGGGCAATCGTGGCCGCGCGCGATCGCGGCGATCTGGATTCGACGGTCGCGCTGGCGGCGGCGGTGCGCCGCGGCGTCGGGGGCGGCTGGCAGCGGATCGATCCGGCGACCCGGACGTTCCAGGCGCTGCGGATTTGGGTGAATGAGGAGCTCGAGGGGCTCGAGGCGTTCATGGAACGCGCGGTGACCGCACTCGAGCCCGGCGGGCGGCTGGCGATTATCGCCTTTCACTCGCTTGAAGACCGGATTGTGAAACACACCATGCGGCGGCTCGACGCAAGTGGGGCCGTCCGGCTGGTGACCAGGCGGCCGACGATTCCCGGCGAAGCCGAGATCGCGGCGAATCCCAGATCGCGAAGCGCCAGGCTTCGCGCGGTGGAGCGGGCGGCATGAGTATCGACCTCGAATACGCCATCAAACAGGACGTGCGCAACAACCCGGTCGTCCGCGAGGTCGATCGCGAGCAGAAGCGCGAGTTCGTGCGCATGCTGGGCGGGGCCGCGCTCGCGGTCGCCGTGCTGATTTTCGTGGTCGCGCCCCGGACCAGTTCCGCCACTCTGGGCCGGCACGTCGAGGATCTCCGCGGCGAGGTCGCGCGCGAACTGGAAGTCCAGCGTCATTTGCAGCTCGAGCTCGCGGTCGAGTTGCGGCCGCAGGCGGTCCAACAGCGCGCCATGCACGAGCTGCGGATGGTCGAGCCCACGGAAAAAGACATCGTCGTCATTGAACGCGTGCCGGCCGGCGCGAAGCCGGACCGGGCCATCGTCGCGTCCGCGCGCTGAACGGAGACTCTCATGGGCAAACAGTGGTGGGCCCGCTTCCTGGTCGGCCGCACGGCCGTCTCCGATTCGCCTGCCGGGCACGAGCGGCCCGATGGCCGTTTCGAGCTCGAGTGGCGCGGCATCGTCAAAGGCCGCCTGTTGATTGTGCTGGGCGTCCTCGCCGTGTGGGTGGCCGGCCTCGAGGCGCGCCTGGTCTTCCTGCAGGCGATCGATCACGACACCTACGTCCAGATCGCCTTGAGCCAGCAGCAGGACGTCAAGGACATCGATGCCGTGCGGGGCGACATCCGGGACCGGAACGGCCAATTGCTGGCCTTCTCGGTCGAGTCGTTCGACGTGAAAGCCGATCCCCTGTTCGTCCGGGATCCGGCTCGGGAAGCTGCCGATCTCTGCCGGGCCCTCGGCGACTGCTCGAACGCTGAGCTCGCGGACGTGACGGCCAAACTCGGCCGTAAGAACAAGCGGGATATCGTGGTCCGCGCCGCGCAGAACATTTCGCCGGACGCCGTCAAACGCGTCGCCGCGCTTATCGAGGCCCGTCGCGCCGCGCTCAAGGTCAAAGGCCTGACCGCGGCCGTCGCCGCCACGATGCCGGCCCCGAATTCGCTCCGCCTCGT
>DASUGC010000156.1:0-4855 GCA_036274235.1 Vicinamibacterales bacterium | reverse complement strand
CGGTCGTGCTTCGCGAATTTGCCGAACCCGATTTGGCGGCGGGCGCCGCGCTGCTCCGCACCGCGCGGTCCGAAGTGTGCGGGACCGACGTGCATCTCTGGCACGGCCGGCTGTCCGGGGTCCCGTATCCGATCATCCCGGGCCATGTCACGACCGGCACGCTCGAGAAGATTCGCGGTCCGCTCCTCGACGCGACGGGGTCGCCGCTCCGCGAAGGTGATCGCGTCGCATTCTTTGACGTGCACCGCACTTGCGGCCGATGCCTGGCGTGCACAGTGCACCGGACGCCGACCCGCTGCGCGTCTCGCCGGGTCTACGGGATCACCGACTCGGCCGCGGAGGGCCTCTTCGGCGGCTGGTCGCAGAAGGTCTATCTGGAGCCGGGCGTCCTCATCGCGCCGCTTCCGGCCTCAGTCGGTTTTGACGCGTACATCGGGGGCGGCTGCGGCCTGCTGACGTCCGTTCACATCATCGAGCGCGCGCGGCTGACGCTGGGCGACACCGTGGTGGTCCAGGGATCCGGCGCGGTCGGGCTGAGCGCCGCCGCGCTGGCTCGGCGATCCGGCGCCGGGCAGGTGATTGTCATCGGCGCGCCGCCCGATCGGCTGGCCCTGGCGCGCGACATGGGCGCGGATCACATCATCGATATCGATTACACCACCCCGGAGGAACGGCTCGCGCACGTGCGGGATCTCACCGCCGGTCTCGGCGCCGATGTCGTGATCGAGGCGGCGGGTTCGCCGCGGGCATTCGAGGAAGGCGTGCGACTCGCGCGCAACGGCGGCGCGTACGTCATCGCCGGCCATTACACCAACACCGGCGACAGCATCATCAACGCTCACGAGCATATCAATCGCAAGCATCTGGAGATTCGCGGGTGCTGGGGCAGTGAGGCCGGCCACTTCCTGCGCGCGCTGCGCGCGCTCGAGCGATACGGCTCGGACGTGCCCTGGGATCGCATCGGCGCGAGGACCTTCGGGCTCGGCGATCTCAACGAAGCCCTGGAGACGGCAGGAGCCTTGAAGATCCCAAAGGCACTGGTGGATCCCTGGCAGTGATCTGACAGCTTGCCCTCTGAGCGTGTGTCGCTGGCTTGCCTATAAAGGGTAATAGTCTTCCCACCACGCACGGCGGCGGACGGCGCGCCACAGCGCGGACAGGGGCATGGCATTTGCGTGTCACTGTCCCGGACCACCAATGGCACGATCAGGCCACATCCTGATTCGAGCATGTCTTGTGATCTGGCTCGTGTTGTCGAGCGCCGCGATTGCCTCCGCTCAGGTGCCGCCGCAACTGACGGAAGAACCGGCGAGACAAGAGACAGGCCGATTCGAGTTCGAGCACCTGCGACAAGCCGCGCTGCGCCTGCCGCTGGCCGCCGTGCTGGGCGCCGCACTGGCGATTCGTGTGCGCCGGCGCGGCACTCCGCCGCGATCCGCGGCCGTCGTGCAGACGCAAATCATTCTCTCGATCATCGGGGCTCTCGTGATGCTCATTGTCGGCGCCAGCCTCGCGCGGGCGTTCGGCGTGGTCGGTGTGGCCGGGCTGGTACGGTACCGCGCCAAAATCGCGGATCCCAAGGACGCGGGCGTCATGCTGGCGACCCTCGGCGTGGGCCTCGCGGCCGGTGTGGGACTCTACACGCTGTCAATCTTCTCGACGCTGTTCTTCGCCGGCATGCTGTGGCTGCTCGAATCGTTCGAGCCGGAGGCCCGCAAACTGTTCATGCTCACGGTCAAGTCCAAGGAGGCCGCCAGGCTCGTGCCGCTCATTGAAAAACTGCTGCGACGGCATCGCGCGCAATTCGAGCTGCGCGCGTCGGCGCCGGATTCGCTCTCGTACGAACTGAGGCTTCCGATCAGCCAGCGCACGGAGCCGCTGTCCAGGGCCATTGCCGACCTCGACTCCGAAAGCACGTTCGAGTGGGAGGAGAAGAAGGAGAAAGCGCCGGCCCTGCCATGAAGCTGATGATCCAGCCCGACGCGGGCATCGCCCCTCTCGTGGACGCGATTAAGCGGGCCAAAAAGTCAGTCGATATTGCCATCTTTCGCTTTGACCTGCACGAGGTGGAGAAGGCGCTCACGACGGCGGTCTCCGGTCCCGTGCACGTGCGGGCGCTGATCGCCCACACGAACAAAGGCGGCGAAAAGGGCCTCCGCAAACTCGAGCAGCGGCTGCTGGAGGCCGGCGTGACGGTGTCACGCACGGCCGACGATCTGATTCGCTACCACGGCAAATACGCCATCATCGACGGCCGTACGCTCTGGGTTCTGGGCTTCAACGAGACCCGGCTCGACGTGTTTCGAAGCCGGAGCTTCGGTATCGTGCTCACGAAGCCCAAGCTCGTGCGCGAAGCCATGGCTCTGTTCGAGGCGGACGTCCACAAGGATCCGTTCCGGTCGCGCGTGCCCGATCTCGTCGTGAGCCCCGAGAATTCGCGCGCGCGGCTCGCGCAGCTCATCAAGGCCGCCAGACAGCAGCTCGTGATCTATGACCCGAAGGTCAGCGATGGGCCGCTGTTGCGCCTGCTGCTCGAGCGCGCCAGGAACGGCGTGGATGTCAGAGTGCTCGGTAAGGTGACACAGCGCGGCAAAGGGCTCCAGGTGGCCAAGATGCAGAAGCTTCGCCTGCACGTCCGCGCAATCGTGCGCGACGGGGAAGAGGTCTTCATCGGCAGCCAGAGCCTGCGCGGTCTGGAACTGGATCGGCGCCGCGAAGTGGGCGTGATCGTCCGCGACCGCGCGATAGCCCGGCAGGTGCAGGCCGCCTTCGAGGCCGATTGGGACCAGGCGAAGCCCAAAGACAAACCGAAAGACCAAGAAGAGAAGGACGTCAAGAAGGACAAGGACAAGGAAGACGAGAAGGAGAGGGAGAAGGAAAAGGAAAGCGCCGCTACTTGAGTGTCGAAACCGGGCACTGCCGGCTGGCGATCTCCTGCCGCTTGTGCTTGAAGGCCGCCACCCAATCGTCAATCACGCGCGGGTCGCCGGGCGCGACATCGGCGCCGCCCAGGCCCCGATCGCGCTTCGGATCGCGCGAACGCAGGTCCAATCGGGCCGCCGTGAACAGATCGCGGATCTGCGCGTCGCGGAGCTGGTCCAGCAGGCCGGCGAGAAACGATCGCCCGGCTTCGCTGATGGCCGGCCGCTCGAGTGTGCCAAGAAACGGCCGGTACAGATTCCCCACGCAGCCCGGCACCGGCGCCCACACCGTAGTACCGGCCCAACGGTCCACATTCACGTAGTTGGTTTTGTGAAAGAAGAGGTCGGTCCGGCCAAAGATCAGACCAATGTCCTGAATCAACATGAACGGGTGCGCGCAGGGCGCATCGACCGGCTCCGTGTTCGGGGCGTCATCCAGGCAGACCAGCCGCTGCTGCTCGGGTTTGGAGTCGCTGTGCTGAATCATGACCGCCAGCAGCTTGAGACCATCGCGGTGCGCCAGCGGCGCCCCGCCGGCTGCCGGATCCACCTCGTCTAATTCCCACCAGGCCCATCCTTGACCGGAATAGCTCTCGATTTCGCGGCCGGCGGCCTTGCGCTCGACCGTCGCGGGATCAAACAGCCGATCGCCGGATGGCAGGAGGGTGCCGCCTTCGATCGTAGACGGGCAACCGCGGCAGATGACCCGCACGGCATACATGCGATCGGCGCCGAATCCCAGCGCCCAGAGCAGCCGCGTGCCGAGCATCTCGCCGTAGACTTCCGCATTGTCCCGCCCGTACTTCACCTTGATGACGTCCTTGCCGTCGTTGCCGGCGCCCGCCATCGCGCACATGAACTTGGGCGACCGGCCGTTGACTTCCTGTTCCTGGTAATCGCAGGTAATCGTTTCTCCGGGCTTGAAAGCGCCGGGTCCTTGCGGGCCAGCCACGAGGTCCTTCCCGGCAATGTCGGTTGGCGACCAGACCTGCGCGCGATGCAGCGCGTCGCGGCGGTTGGCTCGGCTCGTCGCATGACTCGACGCGTGATGAAAGATGCACGCCCCGCCCGCGATCGCGCAGGAAACCAGGACGGCAGCCAGGCGGCCCGCCAGGGATCCGTTCTGCATAAAGCCACCGCCAGTTTGTGCAAGATCCAATCCAGCAGGCCGCGACGGCTCCGGGACTGCGACGCGGTGAGGAGGGAAACGATTGGCCCAGAATTGCCCGGCCGGGGGCGTGCGCCCTACCGCGCCCGGGCCAGAACGCCGTCGATCGCCTCGGCAAAGACTTCAAAAGGCTGCGCGCCGGACAGCGTCTTGAGGACATGAACGGTTTGGGTCCGGCGATCGCGCACGCCCACGAAGAACGACGGCGTGCCGGTCGCGCCAAGATCCACGGCCATCTGGCTCGTATGGCGGATCGCCGGATCCGAGCGTTTGGCATCAATGCAACCCGCGAACGCTCCCATGTCCAATCCGACGTCGCGCGCCACGCCGGTGAGCAGCTCCGGCGTGTGCGTGCCGGGCGGCCCGAACAGCCGTGGGTGAATCTCCCAGAATTTGCGCTGCTCCCGCGCGCAATGCGCGGCCTCGTGCGCGCGGATGGATTGCGGATGCAGCTCGTCCACGGGCCAGTCCCGGAACACGTACGCAATGCGGCCGGGATCGATGTACGTCCGCACCAGCCGCGGCATGGTCTGCTGGAAATGCCGGATGCAGAACGGGCACTCGTAGTCGGAGAACTCGACGAGCGTCACGGTAGCGGACTCGGGACCGAGGCTGGGCGCGTCCGCGATGTCGATCGACGGCATCATGGCCAGCTGCGCCGACTTCAGGTCGTCAACCGTGCTCCGCAGCTGAAACCAGGTAATTCCGGAAATGACGACACTGCCAATCGCGGTGATGAATGCCAGGACCGCCCAGTTGGGACCCG
>DASUGC010000155.1:0-10327 GCA_036274235.1 Vicinamibacterales bacterium | reverse complement strand
ATAAATAGAAGACTCCGAAGGATCACTGAATGGCCCGTCCAGCAACAGCCTTGGAATTGCAGCCGATCGATCGGCTGGAAGAGAAAGTGAAACAGCTCGTGAGCCTCATCGACTCGCTCCGGGCCGACCGGTCGCGCGCGCTCGACGAAGCGTCGCGGCTCCAGCAGGAAGTCCAGGCCCTTCAGGCCCGCCTGGCGGAAAATGCGAATGCCTCGGTCGAGGTTTCGGCCCTGCGCGAAGAGCGCGACCTCATCCGGACGCGCGTCACGCAGATGATCGCGACCATCGACAGGCTCAACCCATAGCCGGATGTCCCAGACGCGCGTCGTCCACGTCGACATTCAGGGCCAGCGCTATGCGATTCGCAGCGCGCTCGACCCGAAGTACGTCGCGGACATCGCGGCCTACGTGGACTCGCGCATGGATCTCGCGGGCCGCGAAATCGCCTCCACCGATCTCGCGCGCGTCGCCGTCGTCGCCGCCCTGAACATCGTGGACGACTTGTTCCGCACGCGCCAGGAGTCCGCCGACGGCCGCGCACAGGCCCGCGCCCTCGAAATCGAACGCATCATCGACGCCGTCCTGGACCCGCCCGCACCCACGTCCCGCGCGGCACGATAGGGCGTTCGCGCCGTTTCCTGAGTCCCCGTCGTTTCCTGAGTTCCCGTCGCTCCCGTCGCTCCCTTAGTTCCCCTAGTTCCCCTCGTTCCCTTAGTTCTCGTCGTTCTCGTCGTTTCTCGTGTAGGATCAATTCCTCCCTGCTTTGTACGTGATGGCTAAGGAGAGTCGTTTGAGCCGATGTTCATGACCAAGTGAGCTGCGACGCCGCGTGGTGTGCATGCCTCCGTGGTGAGGAAGCCTGAAGCGCGGCTCTGAGCGGCTCCACCTGCTTAGCAGGTTCATCGACCTCCCCACACGGCAAAGCGGGGTTCTTTTCGTGTCAGGCCTTTCACTCACCTCACCGGGCACAGCACCCAACGGTCCGACCGTCGCCGACGCCGGCGAGCGCGATCTCGTCCGTCGCGTGCGCCAGCGCGCGGGCGCTCCGCCGCCCTTCGTGCCCATCGGGATTGGGGACGACGCGGCAGTCGTGGAGCCGATGCGGGGCATGCTCGACGTCGTCACGACAGACGTGCTCGTCGAAGGGGTGCACTTCCGGCGTGACTGGACCGAACCGCGCGCGATTGGCGCCAAAGCCGTCACCGTGAATTTCAGCGATCTGGCGGCGATGGGCGCCCGGCCGCGTGTCGTGACGCTGAGCCTGGTGCTGCCCGCCGCGCTGCCCCTTGCGGATTTCGATGCGCTGATTGACGGCGTCGCGGCGGAGTGCGCCGCCGCGGGCGCGTCGCTCGTCGGCGGCAACATCGCGCGATCGCCGGGCCCGCTGGTCATCGACGTCACCGCCATTGGCGCGGCCAACCGGCGCCGCATTCTTCGCCGCACAGGGGGACGGGCCGGCGACGGCCTGTATCTGACCGGCGCGGTCGGAGGCGCCGCCGCGGGGCTCGCGATCCTCGAATCGGGCGCCGAGCGCGGCGCGCTCAACGCGGAGAGCCTGGCGTGCGTGGCGCGCTATGAGGGGCCTGTCGCACGCCTCCGGTGCGGACGAATGGTGGCCGCCCGCCGCGCCGCGTCGGCCTGCATGGACCTGTCGGATGGCCTCGCCGACGCCGTCCGGCAGATCGCCGAGGCATCCGGGACCGGGGCCGAGATAGACAGCACGGCCATCCCCGTTCAGCCCGGCGCGGCCTCCTGGCTGGCGCGAGGAGGCGCCGACCCAATTGACGCGGCACTCACCGGGGGTGAGGACTACGAGCTGCTCTTCGCTGTGCCACCCCGGCGCCGGAAGGCCTTCCTGGCGGCCATCCGTCACGTGGGGAACCTACCGGTCGCGAAGGTTGGCACCCTGACCCGGGATCCGGCGATCACTTTGATGCGCGCCGGGGTCGCCACCACCCTCAATTCTGGCTTTTCGCATTTTTAGGCCTGTTTTTGGCCAACGCGGCCGGCGTCCTTTCATTTCTGAGGGGACCGGAACGGCCTCGGGGCTGGTAGGCTGGGACGTCACGACATGCTGTTCCTGTCCCGGTCTTTCCGGCGGAAGCTACTGGCTACGGCCTTGTCGGCCGGGGCCTTCTTCCTGCTGTACGAGGCCACGGTCATCGATTCCCGGAGCGTCGGCCCCCTGGAACTGACGGCCGTGGCAGCCCCGGCACCCAGCTCCCGGTCCGCGTTTGCCGCCACGGCCTACTGCCGGGGCGAGACGACGGCGTCCGGGGTGGCCGTGAAGGCGGGCATCGCCGCCGCCGACCCCAAGATCCTGCCGATCGGGTCCGTCATCCGGGTTGACGGAATCGCCAAGCCGTACGAGGGCATTTACACGGTGCTCGATACCGGGCCGGAAATCCAGGGCCGCGAAATTGACGTGTATATGTGGAACTGCACGGAGGCGAAGGCGTTCGGGCGCCAGAACGTCCTGGTCACGGTCATGCGGCACGGGTGGCAGGGTCAGGCTCGCAAGAAATAGACGGGACTCCGTCCGGCCGATAAGGCGGGGCATGACATGCTCGCGGCTCCTCCCTTTCCTGTTTGCCGGCTTGCTCTGGCTCAACGCGGCCGGACCGTGCTTCGGCCAGACGCAAACCGATCACCCGCCATCGTCCGGACTCGGGGAGCGCTACTGGGTCGAACTCACGGCGACGTGGTGGAAGCCGGGGCTGGACGGGGCGGTGTCGAGCGATCGGCTGGGCCTGATCGGCAGCCGCGTGGACTTTGTCACGGACCTGGCCTTTGAAAACACCAGCCACCAGGACGTTCGGGTCGTCGTCCATCCGGCCAGGAAACACAAGTTCAAATTCCAGTATTCGCACCTGACGTTCGGCGGCGACAGTATCCTGGCGCGGGACATTACGTTCAAGGGCCAGCTCTTTCCGATTGCGCTGCCGCTCCAATCCGAACTCACGTGGAACGTCATGCGCCTGGGGTACGAGTGGGACTTCTTCTACCGTCCGCGCGGCTACGTCGGCATGCTCCTCGAAGTTCGGCAGACGGATCTCTCCGCGGCGCTGACGTCGCTGCTGGCCAGCGGCGAGATCGCCGGCAACGCGCCGATTCCCTCGCTGGGCCTGGCTGGCCGGGTTTATCCGATCCGGCAACTGGCAATCAATCTCGAAGGCAGCTTCATGAAGCTGAGCGACCTCGATCCCGATCACGTGTTCCAGAGCTTCGACTTCGAGGTGTCCGGCACCTACAACTTCCATCGCACGGCCGGCATCTCGGCGGGGTGGCGGCGGATGAATACGAATCTCGTGCTCGATGGAGATCGGGGGGACCTGAACTTTGCTGGCGTGTGGATCGGGGGAGTGGTGCGGTACTGACGCTTGCAAGTTTGACTTCCCTGCCTACTTCCCACTTCCGACTTAACTTCTGACTTCTGACTTTTGACTTCTGACTTGCAGGTATTGAAGCCGTGTCTCTGCCGCGCTGAGTGTTTCTTCCTTCTTGCAGAAACAGAATCTGAGCTTCTGTCTCCCGCCGTCCGGCGTCTTGTAGAAGCTGCTGCCGGGCACGGCGGCGACGCCGATGTCGGTGACCAGGTACCGCGCGAACGTGACGTCGTCAGGGAAATCGAACGCGGAGATGTCCGTCATGATGTAGTACGCGCCGCCCGGCGCGTAGCAGGTGAACCCCGCGTTGCGGAGAATGCCCAGCAGGCGATCGCGGCGGATCGTGTAGTGCGCGGCGAGTTCCCTGTAGTACGTGGCTGGCAGGGCAAGCGCCGCGGCGGCTGCGGCCTGGAGCGGCGCCGCCGCGCCGACCGTCAGGAAGTCGTGCACCTTGCGAATGGCGCCGGTGATGTCGGGCGGTCCAATCGTCCAGCCGACGCGCCAGCCGGTCACGCTGAAGGTCTTGGAGACGCTGTTGATGGTGACCGTGCGATCGGCCATCCCCTCCAGCGCGGCCATCGGCACATGGACGGCGCCGTCGTACAGGATGTGGTCGTAGATTTCGTCGGTGACGGCAATCGCGCCCCAATGGCGGCACAGCGCCGCGATCTCCTCGAGCTCGGCGCGCGAGAAGACCTTGCCTGTCGGGTTGTTCGGCGTGTTGATGATGATCGCGCGTGTCCTGTTCGAGAACGCGGCGGCCAGTTCCCCTGAATCGTAGCGCCAGTCGCGATGCGGCTCCGACCACCGCAGCGACACGAACCGCGGCGTCGCGCCCGACAGGATCGCGTCCGGCCCGTAGTTCTCGTAGTACGGCTCGAACACGATCACTTCATCGCCGGGATCGACGATGCCCATCATGGTGGCCATCATCGCTTCGGTCGATCCGCAGCAGACGGTGAGCTGCGTTTCGGGATCGATCGTGAGGCCGTGGCGCCGCGAGACGTCGGCCGTGATCGCATCGCGCAACGGCTTGGCGCCCCACGTGACCGCGTACTGATTGATGTCGGCCAGGATGGCGTCACACGCCGCCCGCTTGAGCACATCGGGCGCCGGAAAATCGGGAAACCCCTGCGAGAGATTCACCGCGCCGTGCTTCTGCGCCAGGCGCGTCATTTCGCGGATGACGGATTCGGTGAATTGCGAGGCTTTTTGCGAGGTGCGGGAACGCATGGGGCGAATTGTATACGCAGCCGTCGGGCGCCGGACACGACGAACCGAGCAGGGGCCCCTTTTGAGGCGTTCTTACCGGTTCGTGGTTGGCTGGAAGTTGTCAGTTCGGGTGTTCTATCGGTACAGCCGCCGATAGTCTTCCGTGGTGCCGAGGATGCGCTTCACGTAATTCTGCGTTTCCGCGAAGGGAATGTCGTCGATGAAGACGTCGCGATCCTCACCGGGCCGGGCCGCCAGCCACTTGACGACGCGGCTTTCGCCGGCGTTGTAGGCGGCCAGGGCCGGCGCCTCGTCGCCGAAACGTTTGAGCAGCGCCGCGAACAGCGTGGTCCCGATCTGAACGTTCGTTTCGGGATCCGTCAGGCGGGACGTCGAAAACGGCCGGATGCTCAGGCGCTGCGCGTACATGCGGCCCGTGGACGGCAGGATCTGCATCAATCCCCAGGCGTTGGCGGACGACCGGATGTCCGCCTGAAATGTGGACTCCTGCGCGATCAAGGCGGCCAGAAGAAATCGATCCAGATCTTTCTGCTGCGCGTGCTCCTGAATCAACTCCCAATGCGCCACCGGGAAAATGACCGTGAGAATTTCCTGCGGCAGCGTCTCGCCGCCGGCCTGCATGAATTCGGGATACGCGCGCCGCATCGTTTGAATCGCCGGCCGCAGCCGGCCCTGACGATTGAGGGCGTAGGCCAGCGTCGCCTCGATCATCGGCGTCGAGCCGGATGCCATCTGCTGGTAGCGCAGTTCGCCGATCGCTTCGTCGAACATCCCGGCGGCCAGCAATTGCCGGATGAGCGCCGCCTTGTCGGGCAGCGGACCGGCCGAGATCGCGAGAGCCGAGGGCAGCGCGGCCTGCACGACGGGACTGGCCGGCGCCGGCCGGCGCGCCGACTGCAGCCGATCGTTTTCGCGAATCGCCGCGCGGCCGTAATAGGTGTTGCGATAGTCCTGGATCGCGCGCTGGAATGCCGCGATCGCCTCGTCTGTCCGGCCAAGCTGCAGCTTGGCCTTCGCGGCCCAATAGAGCCAGGCCGGACGCAGGTCGGCGTGACGCAGCCCGACAGCCGCCGATTCAAAGATGCGAATCGTCTCGTCGTAATGGCCAGTCTTGTACGCCCACCAGCCTGCTTTCCAGGCGGCACGCTCGGCAAACGGGCCCAGCGGGAATCGTCGATACAACTCGCTGAACGTCTCGGCCGCCTGTCGATCGTCGCTCCCGCTGGTGTAGAACGCGGCCAGCTCGTTCAAGGCCCGTTCGGCCACCGGCGTGTTGCCTTGCCGCTCGACAAGGGCCTTCACGCGCGTGAGGTAGTCCTGAGTCCGGCCGAGCTCGCGCAAGACACTCAACGTCAGCAGTGCGGCGTCGGCGGCGTAGGGACTCTTCTCCGGGAACGTTCGCAGCGCCGCCAGCGTGGCCGTGTATCGCTTGGCGGAGAAATCGCACTGCAGGAGCCGCAGTTGGATCAACTCCCGCGAGTCGCCGGTCGCGACCGTCCTGAGGCTTTCGAAGGCCGGACGCGCGTCGCCGCATCGCCGCGCGGCAAACAGTTTTTCCGCGCGCGCGAGCAGCGGCGCGAAAGTGGATGCCGACGGTTTCACCGATGCGCCCAGACGCGCCAGTTCGCTGGCCGCATCGTCGGCTTCGGGCGCCAGGGGGTTCTCCAGATATATGGCCTGGAACGCGCGCACGGCGGCATCTCGATCGCCCGCGCCGATCGCTTCGCGCCCCAGCCGCAGCTGAATCGCCGGGACCGCCGCAACCGTCGTCGGCCGCGCGGCGAGCGCGCGAATCGCGCGGAGGGCGCCAACGGCATCCTGTCCCGCGGTTGCGGCATCCGCCGCCAGCCACAGCGCGGCCTCTTCGAGATACCCCGGCACCCCCGACACGAGTGACGCGAGCCGCCGCGACGTCGTCAGCGCGTCAGCGGTGCGGCCGGCCGCCAGTTGCGCGCGACCCAGATACAGCCAGGCATAGCCGCCGAGCACGGGGTCGCTGGTGAACAGGGTGAACGCCTGTGCGGCGGACGCCGCGCGGCCGGAGGCCAGATCGCTGACCGCCTCGGCGAGCGACTGGCGCGCGCCCAGTTCCTGGCTGTCAGGCGCGAGCCAGAGATCGCGGGCTCGCAGGTCCGGCTGCGTCGAACGCGTCGAGGCGCTCGCCGGCTGTTCCACCCGCGCGTCCGGCCAGACCGACAACCCGGCGGCGACGAGCGCGATGACAGTGAGGCGGTGCATGATCATCGTGACGACGAGAGGACTTCCACGGTTCGCCGCGACGTCAGGTTCTCCAAACGAGACGACGCGTGCCGCACGAGCACTTCAACGTGTTCGGTCCACAGCGAAGCAGCCGACACCTGAGCGCCGGGGCCCGACGGCCGCTCGGGGCCCTCGGCATAGAGGACCGCGACGACCGCGGCGCCCACGTTGATCGGGACGATCAAGCCGCTGTTGCCGGACATCGCGCGCATGAATGCCGGCACATCCGGCCCGCGGCCGCCGGCCGGTGCCAGCAACAGCCGCTGGCGATCCGCGAGCGTGCGCGCCAGTGCCGGGAAACTGTCCAGGGACACATCGGCGGGCCGGGCGCCGCCGGAATAGCCAAAGTCGACGAAACCGCGCAGCGTGTCACCGTCCACAAGCAGCACTGCAACCCGCGCCGCCTCGCCGGACGCTCCCCGGGCGAGGGCTTCGATAATCCCGCGGAGCGTGGTCGCCTCGTCCTGCATCCGCATCGATCCGACGAGCTTGGCAAGGACGTCGAGTTTGCCTTCCTGCGCCTGCACGGTTGATGCCGATTTGGCCAGGTCCGACAGCCGGTCCACCGCGACTTTGCCGCCTTCTTCCTCGAGGGCGCGGACCAGGTCGGTACCCAGGGTTTCCAGGTGGACGTCGATGTTATGGCGCACGCGAGCCAGAAAGCGCTCCACGGCATCCTTCACGCGCGGACGACTCGTGCTCATCGATCCTGATTATCGCTCGGAGCCAGGGGGGACGTTACGGGCTTCGCTGTTGGTCCAAGGGGCCCGGTCCTCAGGGCCTGCCTCGCCGAAGTCGTGAGCCTGGCGAGCGATTGGCGCGAGCGGGTCCGGCGGTTGCCGGGCTCGGTTTCGGCGTTCTGGGCCGAGAGCGGGATCCGCGGCGCTGTGCCGCCGCGGATCGTGGGAAGGATCGAGGGAGTGTCTATTGGCCGCCGAATCGGAACGTGAAGCCGCCCTGCAACTGGAACTGGTTGGAATACTTGTGATCGCCAACCAGGTAGCAGCCCCAGTACGGGTCGCACCACCAGCCCTCAGCTTCGGCCGTGATGTACGTCGGCGTGTAAATCATCCCGGCGCGGAAGCCGAAGTGATCGCCGGCCCAGTACTTCACGCCAAAGCCAACCGTCGTGCTGTAGCGGACCGGGCCGGAAATCGTGCCCTGCTGACCGTTGAACCGCGTGAAATCAACCGGGCCGTAGTCCGTGGCGCCGAAGCCGATGTAGACGTACGGGTGGAACATCCCGTCCGGCATGAAGTTGTAACCGATGTAGCCGTGGTAGCTGTCGATGTTCATGTCGCCCAGGTCTTTGACGTTGGTGCCTGACAGGCCAAGGCTCGACATCTGACGGCTATAAATGAAACCCACTTCCGCGCCGTTGTGGGCCACGACGCCGAAGGACAGGTTGAACGCGCCGCCGCTCTTGACGGTGATCTTGTTGAAGGTGCCCTCACCTGGGACGACGATGGGATCGCCCTCCACCCCTTCCGCGAAGGTGTAGCCACCCATGATGCTGGCTTCGAACCTGATCTGTGCATACGCCGGAGTCGCCAAAGCCATCAGCGACGCGACCAAGAGTGCTCTCCGAATCATCAAGTAACTCCTTTATGGACCGTCAGAAACCGGCTGGCATCATCGCCGGTGCTGACGGTTGGCCGGCTATGGAGCAAGGTCCGTTCCACGGAGACTTCCGCGGTAATGCGTGCCCGCGGCGTGAAATATGAAGGCGCTGACGAGGACTGGTTGAATGCCGAGTCCAGGCTCACGGCCGATTGTCACAAAAGGCTTTGAGCTTTTTACCGGCCGCCGGAGTCTAATGAGGCGTCCGGGGGTGCCGATGCCCGGTAAGACCAGACTCCGCATAGCCAGCACCACGCCACTCGGGGCGGCGGTGCTGCTCCTCTGGCTGCCCGCTTTACTCTTCTCACAATCTCAAACAACCGGTCAGCAGCCGCCGCCACCGCCGCCCCAACAGGTGCCGCCGCCATCACCGCCGCGGCCGGATCCGATGACGACCATGATCATCGATGGCAGGCCGGTAGACGTGAGAACGGCCTTCTCCTCCGTGAACCGTCCGCCGCGGAAGATCACGGACGTCGTCATGCCCTTCCCTGCCGACAATCCGCAGACCGACGACAAGATCGCGCTGGGCCGCCGGTTGTTTTTTGACCCGATGCTCTCGTTCGACAAGTCCGTCTCGTGTTCGACGTGCCACGATCCGGACCGCGCGTTTGCCGACGACAAGCCGATTGCCGTCGGCATCAAGGAACGCCTGGGCCGGCGCAATTCGCCCGCGGTCATCAACCGGGGATTCGGCCGCGGACATTTCTGGGACGGGCGCGCGTCAACGCTCGAAGCCCAGGTCCTGATGCCGATTCAGGATCCCAACGAAATGGACATGAAGCTCCCGGACGTCGTCGCGCGACTCGAGGGCAATGCGGCGTATCGGGCGGCGTTTCAACAGGTGTTCGACAGGGCCGTCTCGAGCGAGGATCTGGCGCGCGCGCTGGCGTCGTACCTGCGATCGATCACGTCGATGGATTCGCCGTACGACAAGTTCGTCGCCGGCGACGCCACGGCGTTGACGCCCGAGCAACAGCGCGGTCTCAGAGTCTTTCGAGGGCCCGCCAACTGCTGGGTCTGTCACGCCGAGCCGCTTTTTACGGACGACTCGTTCAAGAACACGGGCATCTCCTGGCGGATCGATCCCGCCACGTCGCAAGGCTCATTCGCGGACGAGGGGCGATTCGCCGTTTCGGGCAATGAGAAGGAACACGGCGCATTCAAGGTGCCGACGCTGCGCGAAGTCGCGCGCACGGCCCCCTACATGCACGACGGCAGCCTCCTGACGCTCGCCGACGTGGTGGAGTTTTACGCCAAAGGCGGCCGGCCCAATCCGGGGTTGTTTCCGGTGGTGCGGCCGATCAATATGTCGGCGGAGGACAAGGCGGCGCTTGTTAAGTTTCTCGAGGCGTTGAGCGGGACGATGAGGAAGTAGGGCCGCCTGCTAGAATGGTGGCCATAGGCAACTACAGTGTTGCCCTGTGGGGGGCGATAGGCTTCGACGGGGGCAAGGGACTGTGGGATGCGTGCCGAGCTTGCTCATCTCGCTCGTAAAACCGGTGGGCAAAACAACGTAACTGCGAACACGCAGCTTGCGCTCGCGGCCTAACTAGGTCCGCGACGTTCGTCTCCGGCAGCCTGCGGCCGGGGAACGAACGCCATTCAGCAGGCTGGTCCCGCCGCGAGTCCGGCACGGCGGGACGAGACACCACGGACTGGCGCGCGGCGCATTCGCCGTTCTTTGTTGCCGCGCGTGACACATCAAGGACGGCTACGCACGTAGAGTTTTGCAGCGACAGGCCTTTCGGACGCGGGTTCGACTCCCGCCGCCTCCACCACTTTCACCCCGTAAGAACGGGGTGATCACCCTCCGATTCCCGCCGCCT
>DASUGC010000154.1:0-10515 GCA_036274235.1 Vicinamibacterales bacterium | reverse complement strand
GGGGCAGCCCGGTCCGGCGGTGAAGATGCCGTTTCCCACGCCGCCTCCGCCGCCACCGGCGCCAGGCGCGGTGCCGCCCGCGGGAGCCGGTCGAGCTGCGGGCGCCGGCGCTCCGGCTCGAGGGCAAGGCGCTCCGGCCCAGACACCGCCGCCTCCGCCGGGGCCGTACTCGATGTGTTACGCCGTCAGCGTCACTTCTGATCCGCTGGGCGAGTACTACCGCTACGAATTCCTGCGGCCGCTTTTTCCAGACTATCCGCGTCCGGCGGTGTGGCCCGATGGCTACTACGTGCCCACGAGCACGAGCGACGATTTCATCCAGAAGCAGGCCTGCGTCGCCGATCGCGCGCATATGCTCAAGGGCGAACCCGCAACCGAGCAGTGCATCATCATTGACGGCGTCGGCTTCCTGAATGCGATGGACCTGGAAGGCAAGCGCCCGCCGCCGGCCGGCGCGCCCAACATGTTCATCGCCACGGGCGGCGCGCAGCTCAATGGCACGTTCGGAGACGACGCGCTGTATGCGTGGCAGATGAAGGTGGACTGGCAGAATCCCGCGAACACGAAGCTGTCGCCGGCCGTGCGGATTCCCGTGGCGCCGTATCAGTATCTCTGTCGCGGCCAGTTGACGAATTGCGTGCCGCAGCCGGGCACCGATCGGCGGCTCGACGCGCAGGGTGACAAGATCATGGCGCGCGTGTCGTACCGAAATCTGGGCGGGCGCGAGTCAGTGGTCCTGGTGCATTCCGTCAACACCGAGGCCGCCGGCGGCGGCGTTCGCTGGTACGAATTGCAGGCCGGCGGCGGCAAAGACGCGCGCACGCTCACGCTGCGCCAGCAGGGCACCTACGCGCCGGATGGGCTGTATCGGTGGATGGCGAGTCCTGCAATCGATCGCCTCGGCAATATCGGCATCGGCTATTCGTTCGGCGGCACGCCGCACTACGCCGGGCAGCGGTTCACGGGGCGGCTGGCGAGCGATCCACTCGGGAAGATGACGCTCGCCGAGTCCGTGCTGATCGAAGGCGCCGCCGCGCAAACGTACGGCTTGCGCTGGGAAGACTACACCCAGACGGCCATCGATCCCTCTGACGACTGCACGATCTGGTACGTGGGCGACTACTACAAGAAGGACGCGACGAACTACTCGACGCGCATCGGGGCGTTCCGGATGCCGGGGTGCAGGTAGAGAAACAGGTTACAGGTTACAGGTTACAGGTAGCAGGCTTTAGATGATTCGACCGCGTCGCGCCAGCATCGCGACCAGCTCCTTGATCTTGTTGGCGCGTCCCACCGGCGTTTTCATGTTGTTCGTGCGGAACGCCAGAGCAAACAACTCGATCTTGCGAAGCCGGGCATAGGCCGCGCGGGCCTTCGGGTTCGCGTCGATGGCCGCGCGCAGATCGGCGGGCACGGTCGCTTCCGTGGTCGCGCGAATGGGCGCGTAAGCGGCCGCCCATCGCCCGTCCTTCCTGGCCAGATCGATCTGCCGCTGGCCGTGCGGGGTCATCCGGCCCGCCTTGATCAGACGAGCAACGTGTTTCTTGTTGACCTGGCTCCACAGACTCTTCGGCCTGCGGGGCGTGAACCGCTGCAGGAACGATCGATCGTCGTGCGACTTTCGCAGCCCATCGATCCAGCCCCAGCACAGCGCGACGTCCAGCGCCTGCGGATGCGTCACGGTCGAGACCCCGGAATCTTTCTTGAAAATGCGCAGCCAGAGCTCAGGCTCGCGGTTGTGATGGACCTTCAGCCAGGCCGCGAAGGCGGCTTCGCCTGAGAAGCTCCGAATTCGCCGAGGATCGGGAATGACGGGAGGCATGCGGGGATTACCTACTGCAACTAACAACGAACAACTCAGACCGGACCCTTGGACCGGACCCTTGGACCGGACCCTTGGACCTTGAGGACCGAACCCTTGGACCTTTGGACGTTGGACCCTTGGACCGACACTCACCTCCACTAATCGCAGGCAAGATCGTAATCTCATCACCGTCCTGCACCGGTGTCTGAAGCCCATCGCGGTGGCGAATGTGATCGGCATTCACGAACACGCCGACATGGGGCCGGACCTCGCCGCGCTCGGTGACCACGCGATCGCGCAGCGCCGCATGGCGGCGCCAGAGCAGCGACAGCGCGTCGCCCACCGTCGAGGGCGCGCCGTCAAGCGCGATATCGCGCTCGCCGCCGGTGAAGTCGGTGAGAAAGCCGGAAACCTGAACCGTGACCACGCTAGACCTGCGCGGTCTTGACGCACACAATCGGCGGCAGGCGCTCAGCGATTTCCGTCCACGATTCGCCGGCGTCACTCGAGCCGTAGAGCGCACCGGTGCGCGTACCAAAGTAGATGCCCGTCGGCGCCTGTCGATCGGTCGCCAGCGCGTCGCGGAGCACGGTTTCGAACGCCTGTTCCTGCGGAAGGCCGCGCGTCAGAGGCGACCATGATCCGCCGCCATTCGTCGTCTTGTACACCCGGAGCCTGCCTTCGGGGGTGCACCGAAATTCATCGGATTCGATCGGGATGATGTAGACCGTGTCAGCGTGATGCGGATCGCTCACCATCGCGAAGCCGAAATCTGACGGAACGCCGTTGGCGATATCCGTCCAGGAGTCGCCATGATCATCGCTCCGATACAGGCCCCAGTGATTCTGCAGAAACATCCGATGCGGTGCCGAGGGATGGCTCGCCAGTTTGTGGACGCACTGCCCGAACTCCGGATACCGGTTTTCCGGCGGCAGGAACTGCGCGCGCACGCCGACGTTCTTCGCGGCCCATGTGGCGCCGCCATCGTCAGTTCGATAGTGCCCGCCTGATGAGATCGCCACATGCACGCGCCGGGGGTCGGTCGGGTGGGGAAGGATCGTGTGCAGGCAGAGCCCGCCTCCGCCAGGCATCCATTTGGGACGATGCGGGTGATCGAAGAGCCCCCGGACGAGCGACCAGCTTTCACCGGCATCGTCTGATCGAAACAGGGCCGCGGGCTCGACGCCGCAATACAGCGTGTCGTCCTGTCCGGCCGCGCCGCGGGCGATCTGCCAGATTTGCTTGAGCTCCGTGTCGGTGCCGTCGGGAAACTTGATGCTGTACGCGGCCGGTTCCGTCCACGAACGGCCGAAGTCGTCGCTCGTGCTGAGATAGGAACCCCAATACGGGCTGTTGACGGCGGCCCAGAGGCGCTGGCGGCCGCGGCGGTCGTCGTAGTGCAGCGCGTAAATCGCGCGACCGGGAAAGTACGGCCCGGCCACGTCCCATTCGGTACGGCGCTGATCAGCGCGGAGGATGAATGCGCCTTTCATGGTCCCGACCATGACCAGTTGATCGCCAGGACGGACGTCGATGTGCTGCGGTGCGGGCATAGATCCTGTAATGTACCGTACAGCGCTACCGCAAGATGGAGACGCTCGCTGCCCGGGAGAAGGCCGATGTGACGGCCGATGGGTCACCTGAGGTGTCGCGGTCGGTTCATGCCGACGCCGTGGCCATGGCGAAACGCGACGTCGTGCGTGGCCTGACTGCGGCGAGCGCAATTGTTGCAATCGGCCTGTCTTTACCGGCGCCCCTTATCCTGGCCCTCTTGCCCGTGCCTGCATTGGTGGCCGCGACCTGGACGATCGCCAGCGCTTCCCGTCTGGCTGCGGTGCGCCGCGTGACGCCGGAAGTCTGGCTCGCTGCGGAAGAGCGGAGCGCCGCGCGTGAGCGGGCGGAGGCTGCGGAGGTTCGGGCGGTGTCGGCGACCTGGCCCGTCGTGACGCTGACACTGGTCGGATTGATCGTCGCCGTGACATTGATCGAGTGGTGGATCGGAACGCCGCGCGCAATTCAGGTGGCGGCGCTGGTCAAGCCCGCCGCCCGGGAGGGCGAATGGTGGCGCCTGTTCTCCGCGGCATTTCTCCACCTCAACCTGCGCCATCTCGTGTTCAACATGTTCGCCCTGGTGGCGGTTGGACAGCTCGTGGAGAACTTTGACGGGCGTCTGCGCGTGGCCCTGGTGTACGGCCTGTCCGTTCTGGGATGCAGTGTGGCCAGCCTGTGGTTCACTCGCGAGACGTCACTCGGGGCATCGGGCGGCGTCCTGGGACTCGCAAGCTACCTGGTCGTCGTCGCCGGACGACGTCAGAGTCAGGCTCCGGACTGGGTGCGGCGCCAGATGGTGAGGATGTTGATCCCCGTGTTGTGTGCGGGCCTGATCCCGTACATGTTCATCGACAATGCCGGTCACGCCGGAGGTTTCGTGGCCGGCATCCTGGCAGGAGGCCTGGTCATTGCGCTCGGAAGTAATGCATCAGGAGCGCGGGCGCTTTCCGCCGCGGCGCGGGCGTCGGCGGCCGCGCTGGTCGTCGTCGCGGTTTTTACCGGCGCCCGCCTGTTCGCCCACCAGATGCCTCCCGTTCGCGGCCTCGATCATGTTCCCGTGGGGGTCAACGATCTCGACGCGGCCGCGGATCGATTCCGAGCCCTGGGTTTTACGCTGAAGCCCGGCCGGCCGCATGACAACGGCATTGTCAATCAACACGCCAAGTTTGCGGACGGCACCGAGCTCGAGCTGATTACCGCGCCCGAAGCCCGCGACGAGCTGACGCGGACTTATCGTGAGCACCTGGCCAACGGCGACGGCCCGGCTTTTCTGGCGCTGTTCGCGCCGGGGCGGACGCCCGAAGTGGAGAGGGACGAACGCGATCTGCCGGGCTACATCTTCCTGGGCCCGCGCAATGCGTCCCCGACGGATCGGCCTGAGCACTTCCAGCATGCGAATACCGCGGAGTCGCTGGTCGCAGTGTGGCTGGCCGGCGACGACTTCTCCCGCGAGCGCGAACTGTTTCAGCGCCTGGGCGCGACGCTGAGCGAAGAAGTGCGGGATGTCCCCAGGGCCGAGCGCGTCACGGTGGCGAGGTTCGCCGAAGGTGAAGTGCTGATGATGCGGGCCGAACGGCAAATGGTTCCCGGACGCCGGGTGGTGGGTGTGTCGATTCGCACGAAGAGCCTGGATTTCATCCGTCAGCTGCACATCCCCGCCATGCCGATCGTGATGAAGAACAACCGAATCGTCAGCGCCTTTGTGCAGCCGGATCGCGCGAACGGCTTGTGGATCGAGTTCTGGGCGCCTGGGGCGTAGGCATGTCACCGGCGAGGGCCCTGGCGATTCGACCAGCGACCGCCGCCGACGCGCCGGCGCTTGCGGCGCAGCGCGTCGCAATGTTTCATGAGATGGGGCACACGCCGGTGGCTGGTCCGGAGGCGTTCGAGCGGCAGTCAGCGGGAGCGTTTGCGGACGCGCTCGAGCGCGGTGTCTGTTGCGCGTGGGTCGCCGACAGCGGCAGCGCCCTGGTTGGCTCCGTCGCGCTGCTGATCTATCCACGCTTGCCGTCCCCCGCGCTGGCGGCGACGCAGGAGGGATACCTGCTCAATGTGTACACCGTTCCTGAGTGGCGCGGCCGGGGTGTGGCGACGGCGCTCGTCGCAACCGCCCTTGCCAAGGCGCGCGCGCTCAAGCTGGCGCGCGTGCGCCTGCACGCGACGGCGCAGGGGCAGCCGATCTACGCCGCGGCGGGTTTTATCGCGCGTGCCGATGAAATGGAATTGACGTTGGAGGCATCGTGAGCCTGCGCTGCGATCTGACGTCCTGGCTGGACAGCTCGTGGTTCGCGAGTAAGGTTTCTGGAGGACATTGAATGCGCCCTCAGTCTTCGTTTCGATTCGCGCGTTTTGCCCGTGCGACCTCGCGCGCCACCGGCCGGCCGGCCGCGTTTCTCCTGGCGCTGGGCGTCGTCGGGGCCTGGGCCATCACAGGCCCCATCTTTCATTACAGCGATACCTGGCAGCTCGTCATCAACACCGGCACGACCATCGTCACCTTCCTGATGGTCTTCCTCATTCAGAATACTCAAAATCGTGACGCTGAAGCCGTGCAGGTCAAGCTCGATGAGCTGATTCGGGCCACCGAGGGCGCGCACAACGGGCTGCTGGATCTGGAGGAACTCGAGGAACTGGAGCTGGAAAAGATCCGGATCAATTACGCCAGGCTTGCGCAACAGGCGCGCGATGACATGCGCCGGGGCGTCAAGGACACGGGGCGGCCCAGCGTGAAGCCGCGCTGACTCCTGCTGGCTCCTAACGAATTGTCGCCGTCCTGATGTAGTCGAGTCGCGGGAATTGGCTGTCGAGCCAGGTGTTGCCGCCGGTGAAGTAGGCATCCTGGCGGCCGGCGCGGATGCCGCCCGGTCCCTCGGCGTGCTCGGCGTTGAGCCCGTCCATCACGTCCATGCCGGCGATGACCGCGCCGAACGGCGTGAACGGTTCCTTGTCATGCGTGGCCGAGTTGTCCTGCATGTTGACGAACACCTGCGTCGTGCGGCCGTTCGGCACCGCGAACGCAAAGGCCACGGTGCCGCGCACATTGGATTGCTTGAAGTCATCGTCCTGAAACGTGCGACCGCGCCAGGCCTGTGCGACGGCCGGTTCGCCGTTGATGCCGAACTGCACCCATTTGCCCCTGGTCACGCGGAAGAACCGATTCCCGTTGTAGTACCCGTGGCGCACCAGGTTGACGAATCGATCGGCTCCACGCGGCGCCCAGGCACGGGTCACGCGGATATCGACGATGCCCTTGGTGGTGTCGAAGCGGACCACGCATTGATCGGGCGCCGGCTGCTGGAATTCAGGCGCGTCGGGTCGAAGCAACAGGCGGTTGTCCTGAGCGCCGAGAGCCAGGGCGGTGGTTGCGAGGGCCGCAAGAAGGATAAAGATGCGCATGCCGGTAGGGATATTATCGGGGTCGCGCCCGCATGCGTGCATTGTTTCTGACGGTCGGATGCCTTGCGGCCCTGGTCGCGTGGCCGGGAGCAGGCGCGGTGAGTCAGGCGCCGACACCGGCGACGGGCCGCCACACCTTCAGCCTGGGACCGGCGGATTTTCTGCTCGACGGCGCGCCCTTTCAGATTATTTCGTGCGAGCTGCATCCGTCGCGGATTCCGGCCGAGTACTGGACGCATCGCATCCGCATGGCGAAGGCGATGGGGTGCAACACCATCGCGTCCTACGTGTTCTGGAACTATCACGAGCCGGAAGAAGGAAAGTTCGAGTTCTCAGCCGGCAATCACGACATCACGAAGTTCATCCGCATCGCGCAGCAGGAGGGCCTGTGGGTGCTGCTGCGGCCTGGCCCGTACGTCTGCGCCGAGTGGGACTTCGGCGGGATTCCGTCCTATCTGCTGAAGGATCCGGAGCTGCGGGTGCGCAGTCTGTATCCGCGCTACATGCAGGCGGCTGAGCGTTACATGACGCAGCTCACGCGGGCGATTAAGCCGCTGCTCGTGACCCGTGGCGGACCCATCCTGATGCTGCAGGTGGAGAACGAGTACGGCAGTTACGGGAACGATCGCGCGTACATGACGCGGCTGCGCGACGCGTGGAAGACACTCGGCATCGATGTGCCGTTCTTTACTGGCGACGGGCCGACGCAGTACATGCTCGAGGCCGGCAGCCTTCCCGGTGCCGCGGTAGGCCTCGATTCCGGGTCCAGCGAGAAGCACTGGGATCTCGCGCGCCAGATTGTGCCGGGCGTGCCGGTGTTTTCGTCGG
Source organism: Vicinamibacterales bacterium (assembly GCA_036274235.1). GTDB lineage: Bacteria > Acidobacteriota > Vicinamibacteria > Vicinamibacterales > SCN-69-37 > DASUGC01. The sequence continues at coordinate 2,936 of DASUGC010000154.1, read as the reverse complement.
AGACCTACCCCGGTTGGCTCACGCATTGGGGAGAACCGTGGGCGGCGCCGTCCACACCGAACTTGCTCAAGGAAGTGACGTTCCTGCTGGCCAACAAGAAGTCATTCAACTTCTACGTGGCGCATGGCGGGACCAACTTTGGATTTACGGCCGGCGCGAATTCCGGCGGCAAGGGCTACGAACCGGACGTGACCAGCTATGACTACGACGCGCCGATCAACGAACAGGGGCGCGCGACGGCGAAGTACACGGCGTTGCGTGACCTGATCGCCGATGCCCTCCCGGCGGGGCAGACGCTGCCGCCGATCCCCGATCCAATTCCAGCCGTCGCGATTCCCGAGTTTCCGATGGCGCCGCTGACGAGCCTGTGGGACCAACTGCCCGTCCCGATTGCGTCCGTGCAGCCGAAGCCATTTGAGATGTACGGCCAGAATCAAGGGCTCGTGCTGTATCGGACGACGCTCGTCGGGCGCAAGAGCGGGCGGCTGACGATCACCGAGCTTCACGATTTCGCGCTCGTCTTCGTGGACCACAAGCTCATCGGAACGCTCGACCGCCGGCTCGGCGAGAAGTCGATCGACGTGCCGATGACGACCAATCCGAATCCCGTGCTCGACATCCTGGTCGAAGGCATGGGGCACATCAACTTTGCGCAGGAGATCATCGATCGCAAAGGCATCACCGATCGCGTCACGCTCGCGGGCATGACGCTGATGAACTGGCAGGCGTATTTGTGGCCGTTGACCGACAGTTGGGTCGCCGCACTGCCGCGAGTCCCGGACGCGACGCCTGCAGATATCCCCGGGCAGCTCTTCATTGGCCGGTTCCGGATGGAGACGCCTGCCGACACGTTCCTCGACATGACCGGCTACCGCAAGGGCGTTGTCTGGGTGAATGGACACAACCTGGGGCGGTACTGGGACATCGGGCCGCAGAAGCGGCTGTACTGCCCGGCGCCCTGGCTCAAGGCCGGCCAGAACGAAGTGATTGTTCTCGATCTGCTCAAGACGGAGGCGTCGCCATTGCATGGCGCCTCAACACTGCAGGAGCGGTGAATCCCATGATGCGTTGTTGCCTTTTGGTCATCTTGCTTGCCGTCGGAGTCAGCTCGTGCGCGTCGCTGGGACCGCCCTATCCCGACTTCATCAACCTCACCGATCCGTCACCCTATCCGTTCTCCTCGGCCGTCCGGTCGGGGCCATACCTGTTTCTGTCCGGCCAGATCGGCACGAAGACCGAGGACGGCAAGGCCGTCCTTGTCTCGGGAGGGATCGAGGCCGAAACGAAGCAGACGTTTGAGAACATCAAAGCCATTCTGGCGAAGGCCAATTCGTCGCTCGATCGCGTCATCAAGTGCACGGTGATGATGGCGGACATGGCGGAGTGGCCGAAGATGAACGAGATCTATACGACGTTTTTCCCCGGCAAGAAGCCCGCCCGGTCGGCGTTCGGCGCCACGGGCCTGGCGCTCGGCGCGCGCGTCGAGATTGAGTGCATCGCCCTGGTGAAGTGACCGCCGCCGATCTCATCGCTCGAATCGACGACGCGCTGGCGGGTGGGGCACGGGTTCGTCTCGTCGATCATGCGTCGCGGCTGCAGCCGTTCAGCCGCGCTCTTGCGGAGACCCGTCAATGGCTGGCGACGCACAGGCTGAAGGCGCCCGGCGTCAATTGTGACTGGCGCGACCTGGTCGATTCGCTCGATCGCCAGACTCGCCGCGAGGGCTTTCACGTCCTGCATGAGTGGGACGGCAAGGCCCTCCGCGTCGTCAACGCCAGCATCGTGGTCAGTGTGCTCGATTTTCTGGCGGCCCGACGCGGCAACGAGCCCACCGATCGGGGCGCGCTTGCCATCCTCGTCGATTACTACTTCGTGTATCTGCTCGCGCTGGCCGCGATGCGCGCCTGGGACACGCCCGATCCATCGGCGACGCTGGGGCGCGTGACGTCAGTACTGGCGCAACTGCACGGGGACGAGTCCAGCGGCCAGCGATTCGCGGACGACGCGGAGATGCTGCTGCTGATCGCCACCTCCCACTACGAGCCGGAGGAGGACGGTTTCCGGCTGTGGCTCGAGCGCGTGCGGGAGCTGCCCCGCGAGCGGCGCGTGACGGTCGCGATGCAGCACGCCCACGCGATGGGCGCACATTTGCGCTACGCCTACGAGATCACGACCGCGAAAAGCATTCCGGGGACGCGCGAGGACAACGTCGCCGACTATCCGTGGCTGCGATGGTCGCTGCTGACGCTGATCGAGGAGTTCGATCGCCTGTCCGCCGATCCGGGCGCGTCTTCCATGCTCGCGTCGATCGCGGAGGCCCTCGCGAACGGCCTGGTGCCGGATCCGGCCGCGTTCGTGGGCGCGGACGCGGCGAGGCTCGCGCCCCGGCCAGACACCGAGCGCATCATCGAGCTGTTCGGGCGTCACCGGCCGGCGCTGGTGGAGTCGTTCGCGGCGCATCGGCCGTTGGATCGCGCGTACTCGCCGCTCTCGCTGTTCTTCAACTTCTCCCAGAACCTCCTCAAGGGCGCCGTCATTGACGCACTCGTCATGGGCGAGGCCTGGGGGTTGTCCCTCAATGACATGTTCACGGCCTTGCCCGCAGGACACGCGAAACACGCGGGGAAAGAGCGCCTGGCGCGGACCGTGATGGCTTACGCGAAGATGTCGCCCGACATCGTCAGCGGCCGGCCTGTTCCCGCCGTGGTGTACGACCCTGTGACAGCGCGCCGGTCCTTCGCCGCCGCGATGAAAGTATTAGCGGCCTCCGAGGCAGTCTGACCGCGGGCCGAGTGTTAGGGCCTGTAAAGAAATAACTGCTTGTACTGCGTGCCGCCAGTTGGTACGGTGGCGCCATGCGGGTGGGCGTCGTGCGGACGAAGTACCGGGCGCTGCGGGCGACGTTCACGGAACGATCGCGCCGCGTGTGGGCGGCG
>DASUGC010000153.1:0-18345 GCA_036274235.1 Vicinamibacterales bacterium | reverse complement strand
TCACGCGAGCGAACGAGTCGGGGGTCTGGGGGCGAAGCCCCCAGTCTAAGCGAACGAGCGGAGCGAGTGAGCCTGGCGACGCGAGCCACAATTTGGCTGAGCGCGCTTCAGGGGAGCCAAATTGTGCGAGCAAGCCAGTCGGGGGTCTGGGGGCGAAGCCCCCAGATCAAATGTAAGGGTGGGTAACGGGGATCGAACCCGCAACCACCGGAGCCACAGTCCGGTGCTCTACCATTGAGCTATACCCACCACCGTGAGCGACCTTCAAACATAGCATACGCGGCGCAGGTAATATCTCCCCCGTGGTACATCCCGATCCCGCGGTTCTGGCGCGGATTCCGCTGTTCAGCCGCGTGTCGCCCGAGGATCGCGCGAGGCTGGCGGGTGTCGCGCAGATCCGGTCGTATGAACGCGGCGACTCGCTGTTTCAGGAGGGCGACGATTCCGATCACTTCATGGTGGTGATGACCGGCCGCGTGAAAGTGTTCAAGCGAACGCCGGCGGGCAACGACCGCATTCTCGAACTGTTCGGCCCGGGTGGGCCCGTGGGGGCCGTCGCGGCCTATGCCGCCAGGCCCTTCATGGCCTCGGCTGAAGCGCTGGAGCCGACGACCTGTCTCATGATTCCGCGCCGGTCCTACTTCGCCCTGCTCGAACAACATCCGTCGCTCGCACGCGGCCTGCTCGCCAGCCTGTCCTTGCGGCTGGTGGAATTGACGACGCGATTGACGGAGCTGACGGGCGGCCGGATTGAGTCCCGGCTCGCGCGACTGTTTCTCAAGCTCGCCGATCAGCTCGGCCGGCCCGAGCGCGGCGGCACCTTCATTCCGCTTGCGCTCGGCCGCCAGGAAATCGCGGACATGACCGGGACGACGATCGAAACCTGCATCCGCATCATGAGCCGCTGGGGCAAAGACGAGGTACTGCGAACTGAAAAGGACGGCTTCGTGCTGCTCGACCGCGCCGGGCTCGAAACAGTGGCGAATTCCTGACGGTCCACGTCCCTGCCGTAAAAGTCCCAGATGATTCTCACCTCCCGCGCCGGAACGCGAGGATGTTCAGCGGTACGTGGCCCGATCCGCCCCCTCGCCGTGGCACGACTTTTGACCTTGATCCTCCTGAACGGCGTGCCACGGGGCACGCGACAGGAGGAACTACACATGCTCTGGACGCTATTCGTCGTGCTGCTGGTGTTGTGGTTGCTGGGCGTTGCGACCTCGTATACGGCCGGCGGTCTGATTCATCTGCTCCTCGTCATCGCCGTGATCGTGATGCTGGTGCGGATCATTCAGGGCCGGCGACCTGTCTGACAGGGAGGCTCTCATGAGCATGTCCCGGATCGCCGCACTGGCGCTGATTCTGATTGGCGTGCTGATGCTCGGCTACCCGATGCTCTCCTACACGACGCGTGAACGCGTGGTGGACGTCGGCCCGCTGCACGTCAGCAAGGAAAAGGAGCACGCGGTCCCGCTCGCACCGATCGCCGGCGGTATCGCGATCGCGGTCGGCATCGGGCTACTCTTCGCGGATCGAAGACGGGTGTAGGAGATCGGGTTTCGGGTAACACCCGAAACCCGTTCAATATCTCACCCGGAACTGCTCGCTGATCCATGCCGCGGTGAGCGCGGCGGCCAGCCAGACCAGCGCCTGCAGAAAAAACCGGGGCACTGGAGAGAACCGATCCCGCCACTCGCGTTCGAGAATCGCAACCCACAGGCCGGAGGCGAGCACCCAGCCGACGACCCGGGCGAGATGCAACGGAATCCATTGTTCGAGCGTGTCAGGGACGATCACCAGCACGCCGACCATCAACAGCCAGACCCCGATGCTCCAGACGCGGAAACTCAGCCCAGTCCGGCGCGACATGTGGCCACCTTATAGCAGACAACCCGTATAATCTCTGGCGTGCAGCCGCCGGACTTGCTCAAGTCCTCGCCGGACCCGCTCTACGAGACCTTCTACGGCCTGAAGGAACAGCCGTTTGCGATTTCCACCGACCCCAAGTTTCTCTTCCTGAGCGCGCCGCATCGCCGCGCCTATGACGAACTCATGGGCGGCCTGACCCGGGACGAAAGCCTGCTGTTATTGACCGGCGAGACGGGCAGCGGCAAAACGACGCTCTGCCGCGGGATTATCGGAGCACTGGGTGAACGGACGTTCTCGAGCGTGCTGCATCAGCCCTATATGACGGGGCCCGAGATGCTGCGGCTGATCCTGCGGGACTTCGGTCTCGTCTCCAGGGAGGATCTGAGACGCGGCAAGCTCGCCGGGGCCGACGTCCCTCATCTGATGGAAGTCCTCGAGGGATTCCTGCGATCGCTGGCCTCACTCCAGTCGCGCGCGGTCGTCGTGATCGACGAGGCGCAGAGTCTGTCTCCCACCCTGCTCGACGAAGTGCGAATGCTGACCGCCTTCGAGAAAGACGGCAGGCGGCTGATCCAGATTCTGCTCTGCGGGCAGCCCATGCTGCTCAACACACTCAAGACCGAGCCCATGTACGCGTTGAACGAGCGCATCACGCGCCGCGTCGCGCTCACGCCACTCTCACCGGCGGAAGTCGAGTCCTACATCTATCACCGCCTGGCGATCGCCGGCAGCGCCGACGCCGTGTCGTTCCAGCCGGAGGCGATGAAGCTCGTCGCCGAGCTGTCGCGTGGCCTCCCGCGCCGGATCAACGTGCTCTGCGATCGCACGCTGCAGGAAGGGCGCGCGGTCAGCGCCACGGTCATCTCGACTGAACTGGTGAAGCGGGCCGCGAAGTCGCTCGCCGGGGCTCACCCGCCGCCCGCGGAAGGCGGAGAGCCGAGCGACGTTGTCATTGAAGAAGGCGCGACGATCGCGATTGGCGGCAGCCGGCAGCGCAGCCGATTGGGGGGCGTCATCGGCGCTGCCGCGGCCGGCCTGCTCCTGCTGGCCGGACTGGGCTACTGGTATTTCGCGGGCCGCATCCTCGACGGCGCGGCAAACTTCGCCATGCCGCCGCGCGCGAACGTGCCGACGATCGCGCCGGGCGCGCCGCTGCCGATTCCGACGGACGCTGAACTGGAAGCGTATTTTCGAGAGATGGCGCGCGGAACCGGTGGCGGCGGTGGGGGCTTAACCCAGCTCCCAGACGATCGCGACCAGCTCCACTGAGACACCGCCCCGCGTGGGGCTCAAGGTCACCGCCTCCGGCGGATCGGATTTCGTCGTCGCGTCCAGCTTCTGCGTGCGCGCGAGCCAGCGATCGAAGTTCTTGGCCCACCGTGTAAATGTCGCCAGCTTCATCGCGCCGGGCGGCAAGGCCTGAAACTCCGCATTCACCGGCGCGTCCTTGAGCAACTGGCCGGGCTTGACGTCCGTTGGCTGGGCCGAGTCCCAGTCCACCGTCCGCGCGCCGGCCGGCAGCGGGACCAGGAAGGCGACAGAGCGCGGCTGATCGACCTTCCGTTTCCGATCGCGGAACTGCACCGTGGCCGCGCCGTACAGCTTGGGGCTGTAAGTCCCCTTTTTGCTGTTAGTTGGCAGAAAAAGCTGGGGAATGTCCGGCGAGCCGGTGGGTCTCGTCGGGCCGGTCAGCGGGGTCGGGGTGTCGGTCGCCACGGGTGGATGCTAGTACGCCAAGGGGGGCGCTGTCACCCTCGCGCCCGTTTCCGAACGGCCGTTTTGGCCACCGATTTCACCGATGAGTCGTCCGCGATCTTCGCGGCGCGCTTCTTTCCAGACGACACCCGCTCCAGGCTCTGCCGCAGGGCCTCCATCAGGTTTACCACTTTGGGCGGCGCTTCTTCCGTCGGCGTCGTCACTTCGCGGCCTTCGATCTTCGCGTCGATGATCTGGCGCAACTGATCCTGATACTCGTCTTTGTACTGCGTCAGATCGCCGCCGGTTTCGAAGTTCCCGATCACCTGGCGCGCCAGCTTCACCTCGTCGGGCTTCATCTTCGCGGGCACGGCCTTCAACTCGTCGATGGCGCCCATCGATCGCACTTCGCTCGCGTGACGCAGCGTGTACATCACGAGGCCGTTTTCGCGCGGCTGAATGGCCACCAGGTATTCGCGCCCGTAGAGCGCGACCTTGCCGACGGCCGCTTTGCCGGCCATGCCTTCCCTGATCACGGCGAAGGCTTCAGCCGCGACATTTCCATCCGGGGCGAGGTAGTACGGCCGCTCGACATAGACCGGATCGATCAGCGACGCATCCGCGAACTGCACGACGTTGATGACGCGCGTTGATTCCGGCTTCACCTTGGCGATGTCCTCTTCATCGAGGACGACGTACTGGCCTTTTTCGAACTCATAGCCCTTCACGAGGTCGGTGTTCGGCACCTCGGTCTCGCAGGTCGGGCACCAGCGCTTCTGCTGGATACGCGTCCGGCACTCCCGATGGAGCTGATTGAAGCTGATGGTCGCAGCCGCGTCCGTGGCTGGGAAGACACGGACGGGGATGTTGACCAGGCTGATTTTGAGATAGCCCTTCCAGGTAGGGCGTGCGGCCATGTGTGACTCCAGACGTCAATTATCGGGTGAAACCAAGTCCGGCGTTCGTCGGGTTTGCCCACAATTGCACGGCTTGCGTAAGTCACTGATTCTGAGTTACTTCTGGCTAATCCGATGCGGAATGGACTGCCCGTCGCGCCGATGCTGGCCTCCCTGGCGGAGCCGCCGCTCGTGCAGCCAGGCCTGGCCTACGAGCCCAAGTACGACGGAATTCGGGCGATTGTGGAGATCGGTCACACCGCCGGGACGCGTCGCGGCGAGGTGACGCTCTACTCCCGCAACGGCAACGACAAGACGGCCCAGTTCCCGGAAATCGTGCGCGTGCTGCGGGCGATCGGCGCGCGCGTGCCGCATCGCCTGATCCTCGACGGCGAAATCGTCGCCGTGGACGCCGGCGGCCGGCCCCTCGGCTTCCAGCAGATCCAGGGCCGCATTCATCTCACGGCGGCGGCCGACATCGCCCGCGCCGCGCAGGCCCAGCCCGCGGCGCTGGTGCTGTTCGATCTGCTCATAGACGGTGCGGAGGACCTGCGCCGCGAGCCGCTGGTTGCCCGTCGGCTCCGCCTCCAGCAGCGCATCAAACCGCGCGCCGCGGAACGGGCATTCGTCCGTCTCAGCGATCTCGTCCTTGACGACGGCCGCGCGCTTCTCTCTCGGGCGCGAGACGAGGGATGGGAAGGGCTCATCGTCAAGGACACCAACTCGGTGTACGAATCCGGCCGGCGCTCTCCTGCCTGGCGCAAGATGAAACTTCTGAAACAACAGGAGTTCGTGGTGGGCGGGTGGACCGAGCCACGGCAATCGCGGCAGCATTTCGGATCGCTGCTGCTGGGCTATTACGACGACCGCGGCGCGCTGCGGTGGGCCGGCGCGGTCGGGACCGGGTTCGTGCAGAAGGAGCTCGATCGGCTGGCGGCGCTTCTGGGCAAACGGCGCGCCTCGCGGAGCCCCTTCGCAGACAGCTTCAAGACGGCGGAGAAAGCGCATTGGGTGGCCCCGACGCTGGTGGTCGAGGTGCGCTTCACCGAGTGGACGAGCGATGGTCTGTTGCGCCAGCCGGTGTACCTCGGCACGCGCGACGACAAGGACGCCGCGGACGTGCGCCGCGAGCAGGCGCCGGCGCCGAAACCAGCGAAGAATGGTGCGCACGCGGGGCCCGCGCCTCGAGATCCGGGGCGGCAGGCAGGAACGCCGGCGCCCGGTGCTCCGGCACCACCCAGGAACGTGGATGCCGTCATCGATCGCCTGCAGGAACTCGAACAGGCGCGGAAGGACGGCGACCTGTCACTGCCCAACGGTGACGTCGTCCGTGTGACGAACCTCGCCAAAGTGTTCTGGCATGACCTGAAGATCACCAAGGGCGATCTGATGCGCTACTACGCCGGCGTCTCGCCGTTCCTGCTGCCGGTGGTGGCCGATCGCCCGATGGTCATGAAGCGGTTTCCGAATGGCGTCGGCAAGCCGGCGTTCTATCAGCAGCGGCATCCGGAGGCGCCGCCGCCGGGTGTGCGGCGGGAGTTGTTGCCGGATGACATCGAGCCGATAGACGAGGAAGGCCCGCGCGATCGCCTGATTGGCGGATCGCTGACCACGCTGCTGTACATGACGCAGCTCGCGTCAATCTCCCAGGACCCCTGGTTCTCGCGCGTCTCGGATGCGGCCCATCAGGATTACTGCGCGATCGATCTGGACCCGGGCGAGGGCGCCGGATTCGATCGCGTACTCGACGTGGCGCGGTGGGTCAAAGACGAGATGGACCGGCTGGGCGTGCCGGGATGGCCCAAGACGTCAGGGTCGCGCGGACTGCACATCTACATCCCGCTGCCGCCCCGGACCACGTACGAGTCGGGCCAGTTGCTGTGTCACCTGATTGCGAGTGTCGTCGCCACCAGACATCCGAAAGTCGCGACCATCGAGCGCATGGTCAAGCGGCGGCCGCATGGGACGGTTTACGTCGATTACCTGCAGAACATCCTCGGCAAGACGCTCGCGTGCGCGTACTCCGCGCGTGCCTCCGACTACGCCGGCGTGTCGACGCCGCTCGAGTGGAAGGAAGTCCGCAAAGACCTCGATCCTCGCGATTACACAATTCGCACCGCACCCGCCCGATTCCGCAAAATGGGCGATCTTTGGGCCGCACTGCGTACGGCACGCGCTGTGAATCTCACAGCCGTGCTCGACCGGGCCTCCAGATCTGTACGCTGAGGGCCTGCCCCGCCGAAGCTGGAGCGAAGGCGGGCGAATCCGGCTCGTCCTGGCGAGCGAATTAAGCGTGATTAATACCGGTTACTACCGATAGTAGTAACGGATAATCTCCAGGGTCTTATTCGCTTTCAGTTTTTCAGGAGCCGAACATGAAAGCTTCGTCTGCCGCTATCGTCTTCGCCGCCTCGTCGCTGGTGCTCGCATCGGCGTCAGGCACGGGCGCCCAGGGTCAGGCTGTGGGCCGTCCGGAATGGGCTGCCGCCTCGCGTCACGACACCTCGAGACCATTGCGCGAGATGCCGGCGCGTCCGGCGATCAGCACACGTGAGGACTTCGAGGTCAAGCAGGAATCGACGCGCGGGCAGGCCGGACAGCCGGACCAGTCCGTGCAATCCATCGTCGTCGCGCCGCTGGCGGCCGTCAACGGCACCAGCTTTGACGGCGTGGGCGAGGGCAATCCGCAGTTCCCTTTTAACGCCACCTACGCGCCGCCCGATACGGTCGGCGAAGCGGGCCTGACGCAGTACGTGCAATGGGTGAACGCGTCGTTCGCCATCTTCGACAAAGCGACCGGCACGAAGCTGTACGGACCGGCCGGGGGCAATACGATCTGGTCGGGCTTCGGCGGCGATTGCGAAACGCGCAACGACGGCGACCCCATCGTGCAGTACGACCAGCTGGCGGACCGCTGGATCATGACGCAATTCGCGCTGCGGTCCGGCAACTACCTCCAGTGCGTCGCGGTGTCCCAGACGTCAGACGCGACCGGTGCGTGGCACCGCTATGCGTTCACGTACACGGAGTTCCCGGATTACCCGAAGCTCGCGGTGTGGCCGACCGCCTACGTGATTACGTTCAACATGTTCGGCGCCACGGGCAACCAGTTTACGGGCGGCCGCGTGTGCGGCTATGACCGCGCAAAGATGCTGACCGGCGCGCCGGCGAGCCAGGTGTGCGTGCAGATTTCGTCGCCATCGCTGCTGCCGGCGGACCTCGAGGGCAAGACCCTGCCGCCGGCCGGAAGCCCGAATTACGTGCTCAATCGCGGATCGAACGCGCTGAACCTCTGGAAATTCACGCCGAATTTCGCGTCTCCGTCGAGCACCACGTTAACCGGCCCGACGGCCATCCCGGTCAACGGATTCACGCCGGCCTGCAGTTCGTCCTGCGTGCCGCAGCCGGGTACGTCCCAGAAACTCGACGTGCTGGGAGACCGGTTGATGTACCGGCTCAGCTATCGCAACCTGGGCACGCGGGAAGCGCTCGTCGTGAACCACTCGGTCAACGCCGGATCCGTGATTGGGATCCGCTGGTATGAACTCAACATTACCGGCGGCACGCCGTCGGTCCGTCAGCAGTCAACCTTCGCACCGGCCGACGGCCAGAACCGCTGGATGGGCAGCGCCGCGATGGACCAGGCCGGCAACATTGCGCTGGGCTACACCATCGGCAGCTCGACGATGAAGCCGACCATCAAATTTGCCGGCCGCGACGCGACGGATCCCCTGAACACGCTCAGTATGGACACCACGCTGCAGTCCGGCGGCGGGTCGCAGCTCGCGAATCTGTCGCGCTGGGGCGACTACAGCACGATGTCCATCGATCCGTCCGATGACTGCACGTTCTGGTTCACCACCGAATACCTGCAGGCGAACGGCACGTTCAACTGGAGCACGCGCGTCGGGTCGTTCAAGTTCGCGTCGTGCGGCCCATCGACGCCGCCATCGCCCAGCTTCGTGCTCGGCGCCACGCCCGCCAGCCGGACCGTGACGCAGGGCGAATCGACGACGTTCGACGCCACGGTCACGCCGCAGAACGGTTACACCGGCGACGGCACGTTCACCGTGACGGGCCTGCCGGACAACGCGACCGGCACGTTTTCGCCGGCGGGCTTCACCGGCGGTTCGGGCTCGTCCACCCTGACGGTGGAAACGGCGCCCAACACCCCGACCGGCACCTACGCGCTCAACATCGTGGCCAAGGACTCGACCGGCACGCCGGTGCAGTCCACCACGGTCACGCTGAACGTGAACGCCCCGGTCGCGCAGGATTTCTCGATCAGCGCGTCGCCGAGCAATCGCGTGATCAAGCGCGGCGCTTCGGGCAGCTACAACGTCACGATTGCCACGACGGGCGGATTCGATGAGCCGGTCACGTTCAGCGTCAGCGGCCTGCCCTCTGGCACGACGTCTTCGTTCTCGCCGGCATCGATCACCGGAAACGGCTCGTCCACGTTGACCATCAACACCTTCACGCCGTCAACGCCGAAGGGCACGTACACGCTCACGATCGCCGGCACGAGCGCGTCGAAAACGCGCAGCACGACCGTGACCCTCAAAGTTCAGTGATGCCAACGCCGGGTGTCGTCTTCCATGTGATAGTGGAACACGACGCCCGGCGTCGTTCATGCACGCGCTTCGCTCCTGCTCCCACCGGATACCTGCACCTCGGCCATGTCCTGAACGCCCGATACGTCTGGGGCCTTGCGCGCCAGTCCAGCGCGGAGGTGCTGCTCCGGATCGAAGATCACGATCGCGAGCGCTGCCGGCCGGAGTACGAACGGGGGATCCTGGACGATCTGGACTGGCTGGGATTCGCGCCGGACATCTATCCAACCACGGCGTTTCGCGCCGGTGCCTGCGAGTCCCGGCAGAGCGAGCGCGGCGCCGTCTATGAGGCCGCCGCGCGGGAATTGCAAGCGCGGGGCCTTCTCTATGGCTGCACGTGCACGCGGCGCGACCTGATCCCGTCCGGCCCGGACATCGAACTTCGCTACCCGGAAACGTGTCGCGATCGTGGCATCGGGATCGAGCCCGGCGTGGTGTGGCGGCTGCGGCTCGAGCCGGGATCCGAGACGTTCGAGGATCTGATCTGCGGCCCGCAGCGGCAGGACCCGTCCCGGCAGTGCGGCGATCTGGCCATTCGAGATCGGCTCGGGAACTGGACCTACCAGTTCGTCGCCAGCGTGGACGATTTCCGGCAGGACATCGATCTCATCATTCGAGGCCGTGACCTGCTCGAGTCGACGGGCCGGCAGATCCGCATCGCCCGCCTGCTCGGCCGGCCGCGGCCCGCCCGCTTCGCGCACCACGAACTGGTCATGAAATCGTCGACGCAGAAACTCAGCAAGTCGGACGGCGACACGGCCATCCGGGACCTGCGCGCGCGCGGACTCACGCGCGAGCAGGTACTCGCGCGGGTGCGACCATTTACCGGCTATGAAAACTAATCGGCCCGCAGTTCGAGTTGATTCCCTGAAGGATCGCTGACGCGGAGGCCATCGCCGCTGGAATCGTGAGCGATGCCGGCGCGCTTCAGGGAATCGCCAACGGCCCTCAGCGCCTGGGCAGTCGGCACACGAACGACGAAATGATCGAGTCCGATGGCCCCGGCCGGCGCGCGCGGCGCCCCGATGCCCGCCCACGTATTGACCGCCACGTGATGGTGGTAGCCGCCCGCCGACAGAAACGCCGCCGAATCGCCGTAGCGGAGCACCAGGTCCAATCCGAGCCCGTCGCGATAGAACCGCTCAGCCTGGTCGAGTTCCGCCACGTGCAAATGCACGTGGCCGATCCGCGTCCCTGGCGCCAGCCCGTTCCACGGCGCGGAGGCATCGGCGAGCAGGCTCTTCAAATCAAGCGGCTCGGTGCCCATCTGCAGCACGCCATCCACGCGCGGCCACTCCGCCCGCGGGCGATCGCGATAGATCTCAATGCCATTGCCATCCGGATCCGCGAGATAGACGGCCTCGCTCACCAGGTGATCCGCGAATCCCTGAAACGTCGCGCTCATTTCAGAAAGATGACGCAACGCGGCCGCGAGATCCGCGCGCGATGGCACCAGGATCGCGAAGTGATACAGCCCCGTGGTGCCCCTGACCCGTTGCGCGGACGCCGACTCGTGCAGCCACAGCAAATCGCGCCCGCCGGCGCCCATCACGGCCGCGCGATCCTCGCGGCGCTGGAGGCTCAGGCCGATCCGTTCTTCATAGAAACGAACGGATCGATCCAGGCTGGGAATCGTCAGGTGGATCGAGTCGATCTGCGCGCCGGGGTCGATGGACATCGGTGTCTCATTCACCAAAGTAGCCTCGGCGCGCACGCACGACAAACGTGCCAGGCCTGTCGATGCTGACGCCAAGCGCGTGCCAGCCCGCGCGCGCCACACCGGCCGACGTAAAGCGTAGCGTGTAACTCGCGCGCATGTCAGCGAGCGCGCGGCCCAGACCCGTGACAATGCGATTGTCGGCGAGCACGACGTCCAGACGGCCGCCGGTGGTGGTGGCGATGTCCTCGAGGGGCCGGTAGTCGGGGCGGCCAAGCACGGCGTCCACCGCCACGTCCTCGCCGGCCCGCACGACGTAGACGTGCAGCAGCACGTCGGATCGCCTGGCGATTTCCGCCGCGGCTGCGAGCGTCATCGCGCTCGTATTGTCCACGGCGTCGGTAAACAGCACGGCGAGGTCGATGCGGCCGGGCGCGCGCGCATGCATCAGCAGGCCCGACAGCGCGTCATGCAGCGAGGTCATGCCGCCGGCTTTCATGGCATCGAACGGCACGCCGGGACCGGGAGGCTGAAGCGGAAACACCTCCCGGACGCCCCAGTCGAACGTGACGAGGCGCACCCGATCGGTGGGCCGCAGGTCACGCACGGCCGATCGCAACTGAGACGCCAGCACATCAATCGATTCCGACATGCTGCCGCTCGTATCGAGCGCCACGGTCAAATCGACCGGCAACGACGCCGCCGACACGGCCGTGACGGACTGCCGCACGCCGTTGTCCGTGACGACGAAGTCGCGCGACGTCAGGCCGCTGACGGGCCGGTTGGCCTGAAACACCGCCACTTCGAGCGTGACCACATCCACCGCGCCGCGAAACGGCTGTTGCTGCGCCGCCGGCGCCAGCGCCAGCCCCGCAGCGGCCGTGAGGACGCCGATGGTCTTCATCGCAGGGCCTGGCGCAATTGGCCGATCAGCCTCGGCCACAGCCGGAAATCGCCGCGTGGATACAGGCGCCAGGGATCGAGCTCGCCGAGCCCGGACCGCATCGTGCCGTCGACAAGCCGGGCCGCCTCCTGGCGCTCGCCGGACAGGAACAACGCGCCCGACAGCCACAGGGCCGCGGATTGCGAGGCCGGCAGCGCATTGTGCGCATCTCGGAACGCCGACTGCGCATCGGTCGATCGCCCGGCTCTGATGAGCGCCCAGCCGCGAAACAGGTGCGCGAGCGATCGAATCTCGGCTTCCGTAGTGCGTCGGGCGGCCTCCGTGGCGTGATCGACGGCAGCCGCCGGATCGTTCCGGCTCGTGAACAAGTACGCCAGATGCAGGTGGGCCTCCGCGCTGACGTCCGGCAAGACCGACGCATCCACATACGCCTGAATGACGCCAGGCGCGATCTCCGCGATGTGCTGGAGCGGCGGCACCGGGCGGGCTCCGGAGGCGAATTCGGCGATCCAGCCTCTAACCAGCGCCCATCGTGGTTCGTTGGGGAATCGATTGCGCGCGGCATTCAGCGCGGCGGTAACGCTGGTGGTGTCCCCGACGCCCTGCAGCAAGGCCAGCGTCGCGTTGTGCCACAGCAACTCCTCCGGAGATGGCCTGGCTTCGTTTCGCCATTCGTCAGCCGCCCAGCGCAGGAGCAGATCGAACTCCCGGTCTTCCACAGTGTCGATGGCGTGCCGGACCGCCTCGAGCGCAAACGTGGTGGCGACAAGCCGACGGTGCGACTCTTCAGCTTTGCCATTGGCGCGAATCCAGGCGCGGCCGTCTTGCGCGAGGGCCGCTCGAATCGATCCGACCTCGCGCGGCGTGGCGACCATCCTGATGACTTCCGGATCGCCCACGGCGTACAGCTCGAGCGCCTGCATGACGGAAAGGTTTCGGGTCTGATCCGCCGGCGTTTGCGCCGCATGGTGTGGCCTGGCGGCGGCGTGTGTCGACAGCCAGGCGGCGGCGCACGCCGCGAGCACGAGACAGACGGCACACCAGCGAAGCCACGCCCGCATCGCTCAGCGTCCGCCCGCGCCGAAGTAGCCCTTCTTGGCGCGCACGACGAACTTGCCGGGCTTGTTCACCTGGATGGCCACATCGTGCCAGCCGGCCTGCGGGACGCCGCTGGCCGTGTAGCGCAGCACGTAGCTGGTTCGAAATCCCGTCACCACATCCGCCATCCGGCGCGCGACGTCGATTTCGGCCGTCTGTTCCCGGTAACACCAGCCACCGGTCTGGGCCGCGATGGCGTCCAGAGGCACGGTTTCGGCATCCCAGTAGGGATGCCACCCGGCGGCCGGAGTCCCACCGCTTGGCGACCGGACCAGGAAGACGTGCAGCACGGCGTCAGAGCTTTGCGCCGCGCGAAGGACATCCTGGGGATTGAGAAAACTGCTCGAATCCTGGCCGTCGCTCATCGCCACGATCAGCTGCCGGCGATCGGCGGTGCCCACGCGCCGCGCCACGATCAGCGACGACAGCAACGCCTGGTAGAACGATGTGCTCCCACCCGGACTCGGGAAGTCCAGGCCCGTCATGCCGCCGACGCGTTGCAGACGGCTGGACGCCACCAGGGTCGCGAACTTCATCAGGCGGAAGCCATCGTCTGCGCCAAGACCGCTGGCGATTCTCAGCGTTTCGAGCCGGACGCGATCCGTCGCGCTCTTCATGCTGCCGCTCGCGTCCAGGACGAGCGTGAGATCGATCGGCAACTGTTCGACAGCGGCGGATGTGATCGTCTGGGCCACGCCGTTGTCGGTCAAGGCGAAGTCCGCGGCCGTCAGTCCTGAGACCGGCGCGTTTCCCGTGAACACGGAGACATCGATCATGACGGCGTCAACACCTGCGCGGAACCCGGTCGGCGCCTGCTGCTGGGGGAATATCGCGGATATCGTCCCGGCGAAGAGGACGGCCGCGACGGACACGCGCGGCAATCTCATTTCCGCACCTCGCGGCGCAATTGCGTCATCAGCTCGGGATAGAAGCGCTGGTCGGCGGCGCCGTACACGAACCAGGGGTCGCTCAATACGTCCCCGGGGGCGGCCAGGACATCGTCGAGCAGCGCGGCCGCCTCGGGCCGTTCCCGATTCGCGCTGAGCGCGCCTGCCAGCGCGATTCTCGCGGTCTGCGCCGAGGGCAGCACCACGGTCGCAAGCCGGTACTCGCCGATCGCATCCGGAAGCCGGTTGGTCTTCTCCAGGGCGCGGCCGCGGAACAGATGCCGGAGGTAGTCGATGAAGGGATCGGCCGTGGTGCGCATCTCATCGAAGCGAGCCAGGGCGCTCCTGGGACTGCCCCGGCGCAATTCGAAGAAGCCGAGCCGCAACAACGCTTCGTCCCTGACTTCCGGCCGGTTGGCCGCGGCGCGAAACGCGGGCACGAGTTGCGGCGGTTCCGACAGTCCCTGGTACCGGCCCTCCTGACGATCGTCCGGCCACGTTTCCAATTCCAGGGCGATGGCCTTCGTCAGGATCATCCTGGGTTCATCGGGGAAGCGTTTGTTCGCGTGCGCCACGTGGATGGTCAGCGCCTGCGCATCGGCGGCGCCTTCGATGACCCCGAAGGCTGCCAGATGCCAAAGCCGCTCGGCCGGCAGCGGCGTCTGGCTGCGGCGAAGCAGCGAGCACGCCCATTCCAGCAGGATCTTGCCCGAGCCTTTGCTGCCGGCATCGTTGAAGAGCGAGCTGCGAGTCGCCATGACGATCTCGAGCGAAAAGGCCGCGAGGGCCAGCCGGCGCATCTGGCTTTCCGGGGTGTCGGGATTGAGGACGGGTACCCGGCCGGTCAACTGCGCGATGACCGCGCGCAGATCCTGCTCGTCCTGGGCCGCTCCGGCAACGGCTGCGCCAAATTCCCCGCGCTCGTAGCGGTCGAAGAGGACTCCCAGGTCCTTGTTCCTGCCCTGGGCACCGGCACCCGGGCCCAACGAGAGCGCGGTCAGCGCCATCGCGCTCAATCCGGCGAACAGTCGCGCACTCATGCCCCAGAGGCCTATCTAATCACTCCCCTCCTCACCGCATACAACACCAGCTCGGCCGTGTTGTGCAGATCCAGCTTCTGCAGCACGTGCGCGCGATGGGTCTCGACGGTGGCGGGGCTCAGCGAGAGCAGCGACGCAATTTCCTTGTTACTGTGCCCTTCGACCACGAGCTGAAAAATCTCGCGCTCGCGTTCGGACAGCGATTCAAAGCGATCGGTGATGCCCTGATCGGCCAGGTGCTTCACGTAATCGTCGAGCATGACCTTCGACACGGCCGGGCTGAAGTAGGATTTCCCTTCCCGCACGGCAGCCACACCTCGAAGGAGTTCGACGTCCGCCGAGTCCTTGAGGAGATAGCCTTTCGCCCCGGCTTTGAGCGCCTGGACGATGTACGCCTCGTTGGCATGCATGCTGAGGATCAGGATCTTGATGTCGCGGACGCGCCGCACCATCTGGCGCGTCGCCTCGATGCCGTTCAGGAGCGGCATGCCGATGTCGAGAATCGCGACGTCGGGCTGTGTTTCGATCGCCAGCCGCACGGCCTCACGCCCGTCGCCGGCTTCCGCCACCACTTCCCAGTCCACGCGATCCTGCAGGATCTTGCGCAACCCGTTGCGCAGGAGCGTGTGGTCGTCTCCCAGCAGGATTCTGACGCTAGCCATGCGCCACCGCCTCGCGCACATCCGATCCGTCGGCCGGGAATTCCGGCTCGATCGGCTTCTGTCGCAGCCGCACCGGCGCCTCGATCGTGAGCCGCACGCCTTTGCCCGGTGCGGTTTCCAGACTGACCGTCCCGCCGAGTTGCTTGGCGCGCTCCCGAATGCTGATCAGCCCCAGGCCTGAACCGGCGCCGTGGCCGATCTCCGCCGGATCGAACCCGATGCCGTCGTCCTCGATCGTGACCAGAACGCTGGTGCTCAACCGCTGCAGATAGACGCGAACCAGGCCGGCACGGGCGTGCTTCGCGACGTTGGTGAGGGCCTCCTGTACGATGCGATAAATCGAGGCCTCGAGCTCCACCGCCAGACGCTGATCCATCCGATCGTGCAGCACCTCGGCCCGGATCTGGTGGCGCCGGCCGAACCCGCGGAGATACCACTCGATCGTCGCAGGCAAGCCGAGATCATCGAGCAGGGCGGGATGCAGAAGATGCGAGAGATCCCTGACGGTGGCGACGGCGCCCTCCGCAACCGAGCGGGCGTCGTCGAGAACCATGCCGTTGCCGCCGCCAGCCTCGATGGCCCGCTGCGCGACGACCAGCTCCACCTTGATCGTCGTGAGCAGCTGGCCGACTTCGTCGTGCAGCTCGCGCGCGATGGTGCGGCGCTCTTCTTCCTGCGCGGTGATCAGCTTGGCTGACAAGTCGTGCAGCTGGCGCGCCTTTTCCGCGTCTTCCGCGAGTTGGTCCTGCAGGCGGGCTTCGAGACGGACGGCATAGCGTCCGGCCAGCATCGCGATGCCGAAACTGGCGAGCAGGGCCAGGCCGAGGCTTTCCCACAGGCCGCGCTGCGTCGCGTTGTAGATCGACGCCACGTCTTTCTGCTGCTGCACGAACGCCGTGCTGTTGAGCACCTGAACTTCCTCGGACACGCGTATCACGGTTTCACGAGTCGGCACGACGCGCGTGCGCAGCAGCGTCCGGGCCTGCGTGGGCCATTGCGAGCTGTCGGTGGCCAGAACCTCGATCATTGTCTGACGGAAGTTCTCGACCTCTGCCTGCAATCGCGATACCCGCTCCCGCTCTGAGGCCGTGTCCAGCACGGGGACATAGTCCTGCAAGGCGCGATCGATTCCGTCGATGGCGGTTTCGAGCTGGCGCTGGTAGTCGGCGGCCACCGGGTGCGGATCGAGCAGGGCGTCGCGGACGTACACCGATCCGAGCAGGACCTGGGCCCTGACACTGGAGAGCAGTTCCTGAGCCCGAAGATATCGCGTGTTAATCGCGACGGCGCGGGACTCGGTATCGCTGAGCCTTCGCGTGAAGTACAGGCCGGCGGCCAGCCAGATGGTCAGGGTCAGGCCGAACCCCAACAGCAACGTTGTTTTGATCGTCGGTCTGACCACAGGCCCCGCCAGCGTCATCTTAGCGCCCCTCCGGTCCAATCCCGATCCCCGGCTGCCCGAGTACAGACTTACCGGGCCGGAAATCAGGTGATCAGGGGATGGCCCGGGCGGCCGGCGCCACCGTAGTCTGGAAGACTCGATGCGAACGGGCATACCGTTGGTTGTGTTTTCGAGCCTGGATGGCATCCGCGGGGAGCCTGCCGAGTGGGAGGCGGCCGCGCGGCGGCTGGACGAAGACGAGCGGGTGCCGATTGTCCTGTGCTCCAGCCGGACGCGCGCGGAGGTGGAAGCGATTCAGGGGCGGCTGGGGATTCGTCATCCCTTTGTCTGCGAACGCGGCGCCGCGGCGTTCGTGCCGGCGGGCTACTTCGACTTCACGATTGCGGAGTCGCGCGACGTGGCGGGCTACCACGCGCTCGAGTTTGGCGCGCCGGCGTCGGACACCATCGACGCGCTCCGCCGCGTCGCCCTGCGTCAGCAGCTCGACGTCGTAGGCTTCAGTGAGATGTCCGTCGAAGAAGTCGCGCAGGATTGCCAGCTGTCGCTGCTCGATGCGCGTCTCGCGAAACTCCGCGAGTATGGGGAGCGATTCCGGCTGATCGATCCCGGCCTGGCCGCGCGCCAGCGGCTGTTCCGCGCGCTCGAACAGGGCCATCTGCGGTTCTGGCAGGGGGAGCGCTACCACGATGTCGCGACGGCCTTCGATCCCAGGCGCGGCGTGGACATGCTGTATGCCTTGTTTCGCCGCTCATTTGGGGCGGTTCTCAGCATCGGGGCAACGGAAGCGGTGGCGCCTTTTCTGAGCAGCGAGCCACCCGCGAAAGTGGCGGATCCGGCGCCGACGTTGCTGGACTGGGCGGAACGAACGACCATGCTCGTCAAGCGGCTCCGGAACCAGCCATCCTGGGTTCCGTCCTGATCGGGCAAATTCCCCTGTTTTCTTTTGTCAAATACGGTGCGGTCTGGATGGTGGCGGCGGCAGTCAGACGCTATTGTCTGACCATGGCGGCGACGCGGCCTTGGTAACGCCTCCCCGTGCCAAGGTAAGGTTTTTCCTGTCGCCGCCAGTCTTTTCCTTCAACTCCAGGTAAACCTGCTTCGGCACAGGCCCCCCGCGGAATTTGTCCTGGCCCGGCCGTGGCGGCCTGAGGACGCTTTTGAGGGTATACCTATCGGTATACTTATCGGTATACCCAACTGCTCAAATACAGTCCCTGTTAACGGGTTAAAAGGCCGGAAATACTGTCCAGACAGTATGGGCCTTCAGCCTCCCCTCACATAAGCTGCGACCCTCTACCCCGATCTAAGGAGGTCGTGGATGTTTAGACGACTAGGATGGATAGCCGTTCTGGCACTGGTGGGCGTGTGTGTGGCCACACCGGCGTTCGCGCAGGGCGGTTCGACGGCAACGTCGATTAATGGCGTGGTGAAAGATAAGGACGGTCTCGTCCCTGGCGCGACCGTTGAGCTCGTGAATGTGGCAACTGGCGAAAAGTTCGCGCCAGTGGTGACCAACGCAGACGGCGCGTACTCGTTCCCTGGCGTGGCGGCCGGCAAGTACAAGGTCACCATCTCCATGCAGAACTACAAGAAGGTGGAAACGGAAGTGACCGTGCTCTCGGGCA
>DASUGC010000152.1:0-21963 GCA_036274235.1 Vicinamibacterales bacterium | reverse complement strand
AGGGATTCGAACCCTGTCTCTCAGGCACTGCGGCCTGAACTACTTACACGCGCTATTCCCTGCCGCGTCCGTCGCACAGACCTTGAGATCCGACTCGACCGTCCGACTCGCGGGCACGCTAACGCGCCATAGGTACTCGCCGTACCACTGCATCGGTGCTTTCACGGCCGTGCTGACACCATTCACAGTGGTGGTCCATTGCGCCGTCACGCTCTTCCACTCCGTCGATAGGCTGGGGCTTTTGCGGTCGTGGACGCGGGCGCGGATGAGCGTGCCGCCACCGGGTGCGTCCGCCGCGCCCACCATCGTGATCGTCGGCGGTGCCGTGTCCGGCTTGAGACCGGTGCCCAGGAACACGCGTTCCTGAACGGCCTGCGGGTTTTCGCCCTGGCCAATGACGACGTCGGGACGGCCGTCGGCGTCGAGATCGGCCAACGCAAGTCCCAGCGTCCCGGGCGCGGCGGGACCGACGAACACGTCTTTCGCCAGCGACAGGTGCCCTTTCCCGTCATTGATCAGGAGACGGCTCGGTCCGCTGAGCGAGCCAATCACGAAGTCGGCGTCGCCGTCTGAATCGAAATCGAGGCAGGCCGCCACGTTGTCGTCCTCGCCGAGGTTCGCCTCGTTCGGCCACCACTTCGTGGTCGCGTCGACGAAGCGGCCGCGGCCGTTGTTGCGGAAGACATGCTCGCGCCGGCTGCTGCTGTTTTCATCGACGATCTCGCCGTCGTTGATCGTGATGAGGTCCAGGAAGCCGTCGCCGTCCAGGTCCATCGGCTCGAACTCGTAGTTGTTCGTGTACGCCGGGATGCCCGCGACATTCGCGAAGGTCCCGGCCCCGTCGTTGCGGAAGAGCAGGCTGCCGTTGCAGCGCTTGCACGAGATCGCGACGTCCAGGTCGTAGTCGTTGTCCACGTCCATCAGCTCGAGATCCCACGAAAAGCGCACGAGTATCGCCGGCATCTTCGCTTCGGTCGCGTCGGTGAAACGGCCCGTGCCGTCGTTGAGCCACAGCCGCGTGCGGCCGCCGTCGTTCGTCATGCTGTCGCCCGGCCCCCAATCGGTCAGCACAAGATCCAGATCGCCGTCGCCATCGACATCGCCGGGTTCGACGTCGCCGATACTGAGCGGCATCTGCGGCAGGTTGGCGGTCGCGTCCCGAAAGGCGCCCTTGCCGGTCCCGACGTACAGATGACTCTGCGTCTGGTACGTCGTGCTGACGAGGATGTCCACGATGCCGTCGCCGGTGTAGTCGCGCGCCTTGATCGATCGCGACAGAAACAGCGCCTCGCCAAAGACGCCGGTCGTCCTGTCCACGAACGGCTTGCCGGCGCCCATGTTGAAGAACACGCGGCTGGGTTCGGGTTTGCCGGGAGTGGAGTAGCCGCCGCCGTTGGCAAAGAGCAGGTCCGGCAGGCCATCGCCGTTCAAATCGGCGATCTCGACCTTGTTCGTCCACTCTTTCGTCTCGCCGATCGTGGCCGCGGTGGCGTCGGTCCAGAGCTTCGTCGGAATCGTGGGCGCGGACTGGGCGACGCCGAGCACCACGCCCACCGCCAGCAAACAACGAGTCGGGGTCAGCATCCGCGCATTGTGGCACGGGTGATGGCACTCCCATTGCTTTCACGAGTGTCATGTCCTCCCATCGCATCCGCGTCGGCTGCTCCGGCTGGCAGTACCCGTCATGGCGCGGCCGCTTCTATCCGGCCGATCTGCCGGCCTCCCGCTGGCTGCCGTTCTACGCGGCGCGATTCGACACCGTCGAAATCAACAACACGTTTTACCGCCTGCCCGAGGCCGCGACGTTTGCGGATTGGCGCCGCAGGATGCCGGCGGGCTTCGTGGCCGCCATCAAAGCCAGCCGCTATCTGACGCATCTGAAACGGTTGATCGATCCGGAGGAGCCGATCAGGCGGCTGTTGGCCCGCGCTCGGGCGCTGGGGCCTCGCCTTGGTCCCGTCCTGTATCAACTGCCGGCACGATTCGTCTGGAGCGACGAGAACGCCAACCGGCTGTGCCGCCTGCTGCAGACCCTGCCGAAGCGCGGCCGGCGCCACGCCATCGAATTCCGCGATCCGTCCTGGTATCGCGACGACGTCTTCCGGGCGATCGATCGCGCCGGCGCCGCCGTGTGCTGGCACGACATGGCCGGGTCGGCGATCGACGAGTCGCCGGGACAATTCGTGTACGTCCGCTTCCACGGCGCGACGGGGAAGTATCGCGGCGATTATTCACGCGCGGCGCTGCTCGCCTGGGCAAGGCGCCTGCGGGCCGCGGCGCGCACTCGTGACGCCTACGTGTACTTCAACAATGACGTGGACGCGGCCGCCGTCCGCAATGCCGTCACGTTGCGGGAGCTGTGCAGGTGAGAAGCCGCTACCAGAGCTCCAACGACGCCGCTGAACTGGACCTCAGCCTTCCGACTTGATCGTCTGCGCCGGATCCGTCCGCACGGCGCGAATAGCGGGCGGCAACACGGCCAGAACCGCGGCGATCCCCAGCGCCACGATGGGCGGACCCACTGACCGCAGGTCGGTCGGCGCCACCTGAAAGAGCAGTTTCTGGACGTACTGGCCAAACCCGAGCCCAAGGCCGATGCCGGCGACGGCGCCGATCGCGACCATCGCGCCGAGCCGGGTGGTGAGCTTCGCCACGATGTGGCCGGGCCGCGCGCCCAGCGCCAGCCGCAGGCCGATCTCGTGCCGTTCGCGCGTCACCGCATAGTTCAGCACGCTGTACAGCCCGATGATCGCGAGGACGAGCCCGAGCGTCGCGAAGAATGCGGACAGGGCTCCCAACAGCCGCTCGCGAACGATCTGCTTCGTCACGATCGACTGGAACGGCACGGCCTCCCGAATCTGCAGCGCGGGATCAAAGCGGACGATCGCCTCTCGCACGGCCCTGGTGATGTCAGGCCCGGGGATTGACGTGCGTACCAGGACCGTACCGCCCTGTCGCACCCCCTCGAGCGGAATCAAAACGGCCGGGTGACCGGCTTCCCGGACGCTCGCATACACGGCGTCTGCCGTCATCCCGACAATCTCCATCGGGGCCTGACTGCTGTCCACCGTCACGCGCTGGCCGATGGGACTCTTGCCGCCGAAATAGATCCGCGCAAACGTTTCGTTCACGATCGCCACGCCGGGCGCCGGCTGTCCGTTCTCCTTGCGCGGCGCGCGGTCGCCGGCTCGAAAATCGCGGCCTTCCACCAGGCGCATCTTCATCGTCTCGATGTAACCCGGCGCGACCGCCATCCAATCGGGCGCGTCTTCGGGCGGCGCAAATCCCGGCCGCGTCACCGACGATCGCCAGCGATTGCCCGTGAGCGGCGCCCAGCCCGCGACGGCGGCGGACTCGACCCGCGGCACGTTGCGCAGGGCCGCGGCCAACTGAGCCCAATTCTCGGGCGATCGGTCGCGCGTGCCCTCGACCACGATATGCAGCAGGTGATCCGGCGCGAACCCCAGCGGCCGATGCTGCAGGCGATCGAGCGTGCCCAGGAAGAGACTCGCCCCGAAGAGCAGGAACACGCAGAACGCCGCCTGGGCGCCGACGAGGACGCCGGCCAATCGGCGATGTCCGTGCCGGCCGCGCACTTCCTTGAGCGCCTCCAGCAGCGGCGTGGCCGACGCGCGCAGCGCCGGCAGCAGGCCGAACAGCATGGTCACCGCGATCGTCAGCGAAGCGGCAGTGAGCATGGTCCGCCAGTCGAGGTCGAGAATCACCCGCAGCGGCTGTTCAGGTGGCGCGAGCATCGAGACAACAAACGGCGCGGCCCACGAGGCAAACAGGGCGCCGGCGGCCGCGGCCACGAGCGCGAGCACGAGGCTTTCCACCAGCATCATCTGCACCAGCCGCCGGCGCGCCGCGCCAATCGACAGGCGCAGCGCCATTTCGACACGGCGCGTCATCGCCCGCGCGAGCAGCAGATTGGCGACATTCGCGCACGCCATCAGCACCAGCAGCGCGGCCAGAGCCGAAAGAATCCACAGCGGCTCCCGGAATGTTCGCTGCGCGGCCGATGCCCCGGCCGACGCCGGCTGCAGCCGCAGTTCTTCCTTGAAGTACGCGTCCAGGCGCGCCTTCGGCGTGTCGGGAGGGAATCCTTTGACCCCTTCGACGTGATCGGCGCGGAAACCCGCCTGCAGGATTGCCTGCACCGCAAGCCGGTCCACGCCGGCCCGCGGCCGCGCCCAGATCCGGAACCAGTTCCAGCCCTTCGCGTTGAGCGCGTCAGGATTCATCATCGACGGGACGAAGACGTCTGTGATCGTGCCCGGTTCGGTGCCGGTGAACCGCCCATCGACGACGCCAACCACGGTGAAGAGTTCCTTGCCGGCGCGGTACGTCCGGCCGACGACGGCGGGATCGGCAGCGAACCGGCGCTGCCAGTAATCACGCGTGATCACCGCGACGGGATGTCCTCCAGGGATCGTGTCATCACTTCCGTCGAGGAGGCGGCCGGCCGCCGGCTTCAGGCCCAGGGCCGGGAACACGTTGCCGGACACGAACTGTTCGACGACGGTCTCCGGATCGCCGCCGCCGAACGCGACGTTGCGGCGATGCGCGAATCCCACCAGCATCAGGTCGGCCTGCGGGCCCACGCGATCGATGTACTTTCGAAACGTGGGGTAATCGAAGTCCTCGCGTTCCTGCAATACCTGATCGAGGTTCAGAGACGTCGTCGTCACCACAAAGAGCCGCGAGGGATCGGAGACGGGGAGCGGCCGGAGCAGGACCGCGTCAACCAGCCGGAGCGCGGCGAGTGCCGCGCCCATGGCGAGGCCCAGCGACAGAATAGCGGCCAGACTGGCGACGCGGTGCCGCGCGATCTGGCGCCAGCCGAATACGATGTCCGAGCGCAGCGAGTCCAGCCAGGGCAGGCTGCGTTGATCGCGTACCGGGCCCATGGCCTGTGACACGGTCCCGGCGCGGAGGCGGGCGCGCCGCGATGCGTCTGCGGGCGCGTGTCCGGCGGCGCCTTCGCGATCGGCCGCCAGTTCCAGGTGCGCGCGCAGCTCTTCCTGGACGTCCTCGTCCGTGCGTCCGCGGCGGAATGAGCCGTTCAGGCGGCGGAGGAATTCCAGCAGGCGCACGTCATTACTCCTGCGCGAGCACGCGCTGCATGATGGAGGCCATGCGATCCCAGGCCCTGCGGTCCGCGGTGAGCTGGCGGCGGCCGGCGGCGGTCAGCGCGTAGAATCGGGCCTTCCGGTTGTTTTCCGTCTTTCCCCAGGCGCCTCGGATGAGGCCGCGCTGTTCCAGGCGCATCAGGGCGGGGTAGAGCGTGCCCATATTCAGCTGCAGCGCGCCGTCAGACGTCTGCTCGAGCCGGGAGGCAATCGCATAGCCGTGCTGCGGGCCCATCGACTCGAGCGTGCGGAGGACCATCAGGTCCAGCGTGCCCTGCAGGACGTCGGCTTTCGAAGCCTCTTTATTAGACATTCCAATGGAGTATCCGCCTGATCCATTTGGTTGTCAAATGGAGAAGCGGCGGGCGCCCGACTACTATGAAGGTCCCATGAATGTGTCCGAGACCATCGCGTCCCGCCGTTCGATCAAGAAGTTCACGCCGCGCCCGGTGACGCGCGAGGAGATGGAGGCGCTGCTGGCGGCCGCGGTGACCGCGCCGAACCATCGGCTGACGCAGCCGTGGCGGTTCTATGTGCTCGGGCCCGAGGCGCGTTACGCGTACGGGTTGGTGCTTGGCGGGCGCAAGGCGAAGAAAGTGGAAGACCCGGAAGCGGCGCGCGCGCTCCGGGAGACGGTGGCCGCCGAGCATCGGGCGCTTCCGGGAATGCTGGTGGTGGCCGTGACGAAGAATGAGAATCCGGAAACGAGCGAGGAAGACTATGCCGCCGTCATGATGGCGATTCAGAATCTCTCGCTCGCCGCCGTCGATCTCGGCCTGGGCACCCATGTGAAGACGGGCGCGGTCATGGCCGATCCGGCGTCACGCGCGGCGGTCGGCGTTCACGACAATGAGCGCATCGTCGCCGTGGTGAACATCGGGGAGCCGGCGGAAGTGCCGCCGGCCAAGCCGCGCGAATCAGCGGCCGCGTTTACGATCTGGCGGGAGTGAAAAGGGGGTCGGGCCTGTGGAAAACAGGCCCGATCCCTTCTTCTTCTACCTCCCGGCGCCGCGCCCCTTCGCGGAGCCGGCCGGCGTGGACGCGGTGCAGGCCGACAGGGCCGGCGGAGCCGTTTCGCCTGGGCCGAGCGGCGGGCCGGCGAACGGCGCGACGGGCGTGACCGGCACGGTGCTCGCGCGTCCGGCGCCGCCGGCTCGCCCGGGCGGCAGTGCGGGCATTGTGGCCGCCGAGCAGCGCGGCAGCATCTCTTCGGTCATCGCCAGGTGGTACAACGCCAGCGCCTCTTCCACCGCGGCTTCGCGCATGTCCGGCTCGTAGATCCGCTCGTACGTATCGAAGCTCGTGTGGTGCGTGTACGTGTTGTAGTCGAACGGATCCTG
Source organism: Vicinamibacterales bacterium (assembly GCA_036274235.1). GTDB lineage: Bacteria > Acidobacteriota > Vicinamibacteria > Vicinamibacterales > SCN-69-37 > DASUGC01. Next base: position 15,491 of record DASUGC010000152.1, on the reverse strand, counting down.
GCTGAATCCGATGCCGGGCAGGCCCGCGTTGTTGAAGGACGTGCTGTCCGTGCCGCCGGTGCTCCGGCTCAGCGACGGATTCACGCGATAAAAACCCCAGTCCTTGAAGTGGTCCATCGCGGTCTGCACCATCGCCGCGGCTTCGGGCGGGCCGAAGACGCTTGCGGCGCGCGGCTTGCCCGTGCCGGTGTCCACGTTGAGATAGCCGTTGAACTTGAACCATTCAGGTTTGGGATTCTCCGCGCTGCCGAAGTGCTGCGCGACGTACGCGATCGATCCGTACAGCCCCTGTTCCTCACCGCTCCACAGCGCGACGCGGATCGTGCGGCGCGGTTTTGCGCCGACTGACTTGAGCAGCCGGACGGCCTCCATCGCCATCGCCGATCCGGCGCCGTTATCCGTGGCGCCCGTGGCCGGGTTCCACGAATCGAAGTGGCCGCCCACCATCACCACCTCGTCGGCCTTGTCGGTGCCCGGCAACTCGGCCGTGACGTTGTAGACCGTCTTGCCTTCCGGGTAGAACTCGTTCCGGATGTTGACGCGGAGGATGACGGGAATCTTGTCGATCGTCGCGGTCCGATAAATGCGGCCGTAGTCTTCGTTGCCCATCAGCAGCGACGGCAGATTCGGGTTTTCGGGATTCTCGTTGTAGCCGGCCGTTGATTGCTGAACGATGATGCCGTACAGGCGGCCGGCATCCGTCACCTTCACCAGCGCGCCGTTGTCGATCAGGAACTTGTTGACCTGCGTCGCGATCTGTTGAGCCGAGAGTCCCTGCGGTTGCGCGTTGGCATTGGCCGCGCCTGCGCCCGCTGCGCCAGCGCCGCCGCCTCGACGACCGCCGCCCGCCGCGGCATTTGCGGGCGGCTGACCGGCCGCCGGCGGATTGCCGGCAGGTGGCGTGGCTGCGGGTGCCGCCGTCGGCGCGCCGCCGCGTCCGCCGCCCCGACCGCCCTGCTGCCACTGATCATCGGTACGCCGCAGCGGCGCCGGGACAAAGTTCTTCGCCACATCCACGTGCGGGCCGTAGAACACGATCGCGCCCTTCACCTTCGCCTTGATCGACGCGAGGTACGCGTCCAGGTCGGCCTGCGTCACCGGCTTCGTCGATGGAGGCGGAGGCGGCGGCATCGGAGGCGGCGACGTGCCGGCCTGCGCAATGGCCGCGAGGTCCTGTCCGCCGGTACCGCCACCGCGTCCGCCGCCGCCGCCGCGTCCACCGCCACCGCCCGCAGGCGGCGCCGGCGGCTCCACGACCAGCACTGGTCCTTCGACCGTGCCCTTGGTGCCCGGCGTCCACGAGACGGCGCGCACGTTCAGCGGCTGCTGGAACGGCTTCAGCACGTTGGCGCTGAGCTCGTAGTTCTGCCAGCCCTGATGATTGAAATTCCAGGGCTCGAGCTTGACGTTCGACAAGCCCCACGACTTCATCGTTTCCACCGCCCAGTCCTGCGCGGCGCGCAGGCCCGGTGAGCCGGTGAGGCGCGGACCGTGCACGTCGGTGATCTCGTGCAGGATCCACATGACTTTCGAATTGTTGGTTTCTTCGTCGCGCAGCCGTTTATTCATGTCGGCCAGGCCCGGCGACTGAGCCAGCGAGGTCAGCACCATCAGGGACGACAACGCGGCCGTCACGAGCATTCGCTTGTTCATACAGACTCCTTGGCCCCATCAGGGCGGGCGAAGATGGCCATTTTAGCTCTCAATCCTTGATTCCTTCATGTGGGAGAAGCGATCTTGGCAGCCGCTCTTCCTACTCATGCCGCAGCGCCGTCGTCACCGGGACCTTCGTCGCGCGCCTTGCCGGGATGTAGCAGGCCGCCAGCGCCATCACGGCCAGACCGCCGGCGATGTACGCGAACGTGCGCCAGTCGCCCGCGTTGACCAATGGAAGGAACTTCGAGAGGACGCGGCTCATCAACGCCGACACGATCAGCCCTCCCGCGATGCCCGCCGACACCATCGCCAGGCCCTGACCGACAATCAGGCGCATGACATCGCGCGGAAGAGCGCCGAGCGCGACGCGGATCCCGATTTCGCGCGTCCTGAGCGAAGCCCCAAACGACACGACGCCGTAGACGCCGACGATGGCCAGGACGAGGCCGAGCACTCCGGCGCCGCCGGCCTGGATCGCGCCGACGCGAAACAATAGAAACCCGAAGATGCCGACCAGCGTCTGGTCCATGGTGCGCAGATCCGCAATCGGCATGCCCGGATCGAGCGACGCCACTTCGCGCTCGAGTCTCGGCGCCAGTGACGCCGGGTCCCCGGTCGCGCGCACCATCACCGTTCGCATCGTCTGATCGCGGACCATCGGCAGGTACACGTACGGCCGGCGTGATTCGAACACGATCACGTACTTGCTGTCGCGCGCGACGCCGACGACCTCCAGAAGCGCTTCCGTGGTGTTGTAGGCGCGAAAACGCTTGCCAACGGCCTCCTGGCCGGGCCAGTACTGCTCGGCGAACGTTTCGTTCACAATCGCGTAGCGGCGATTCGTCGAGTGCTGGTGCTCGTCGTCTTCGGTGAACGCGCGGCCTTTCACAATGGGAATGCCCATCACGTCGAAGTAGTCGTGACCGACGTGATTGATGAATGAGGCGGGCGGCTGCCCGTCCGGATCGACCGGACGGCCTTCCACGTGAATCGACCCGCCCCCGATGATGTAACTCATCGGCGGCGCCAGGCAGACGGATGCGGCCTGGACGTCCGGCCAGGCGTCGATGCGCTCGAGCAGCCGGTCGAAGAAGTCGTTCGTCTGTTCCTCGTTGTAGTTCACGTACTTGGGATCGACCCGCATCGAGATCAGCTTGTGGGCGTCGAAGCCGAGATCGATCTGCTGCGCCGATGCGAGCGTGCGAATGAACAGGCCGGCCACAACCAGGAGCGCGAGCGCGCCCGCGATTTGACCGACGACCAGCACCCGTCTCACGCGCTGGCGATCGACCCCGTCGGACTGCGATCGGCCGCCTTCGTGCAGCGCGCCGCGTGCGTCGGCCCTTGACGCCCGCCACGCCGGCCACATGCCGATGGCCAGGCCCGTCAGCAACGCCGCCACGAGCGAAAAGGCGAAGACACGAACATCGAACGACGTGTTGAATCGCAGCGGGATGTCGCCGCCGAGATCAAGCCGCGCCAGATACGCGCCGGTGACCCACCGGCCGAGCACGAACCCGGCCGCACCGCCGAAAATCGACAACACAAGGCCCTCGGTCACCATCTGCCTGATCAGCCGTCCGCGGCTCGCACCGAGCGCGGCGCGCACAGCCATTTCGCGCTGCCGGCCGGTGGCGCGCACCAGCAGCAGATTGGCGACATTCATGCACGCCAGCAGCAGCACCAGCGCCGCGACCGCCAATGTGAAGGCCCGCACCAGCGGAACGGCTTCGCGAATCGATCGCATCGGCAGCGGCCGGGCCAGCGTTTCCGGGATCACGGCGGCGCCAAATCCGCGATCGCTGTCGGGATGCTCGGCGGCAAGCGCCGCCAGCAATCGGTCCGTGCTTGCCTGCGCTTCGTTGAGGCTGACGCCGGGCTTCAATCGCCCGAGCAGCGTCAGCGTCCGTGCGCGGCGATTGTGATACAGCCAGCGCCTGGCGCCAGGCTCGATGATGCCGTAGTCCTCGATGTCGATGTAGCCGTCCAGCTCCACCCCGACCATCGTTCCCCCAAACGAGGGCTCGACGACGCCGGAGATGACGGCAGGTTCACCATCGAGCCGGACGATGCGTCCCACGACACCCGGATCGCCGGCGAAGTGTTTCTTCCAGAACCCGTGACCGAGCACGATGCGAACAGGTGAGCCGGAGTTTGTCTCCAGCAGCGCGCCGGCGGCCGGCCGTACCTTCAGACCGCCGAAGTAGTTATGGCTTACGGCAGCGAACCAGAACGTGGACGCCTTGCCGTTGTCCACGAACCCGCCCACGCGCGCCACAAAACCGACGACGTCGCTGAAGACCTCCGTCCGGTCCTGCAGGTCTTTCATCTGCTCCGTCGAAAACGCGAACTGGAAGCCGCCCGTCTCGTCGCCCCTGGGCTCGCCGACGATGGTGACCAGTCTGTTGGCGTCGGGAAGGTCGAGCGGCCGAAACGTGGCGTTCAGCAGGCCGTACAGCGCGGTGTTCGCGCCGAGGCCGATGGCCAGCGTGAGGACCGCCGTCGCGGTAAACGCCTTGTGGTGCGCGAAGAAGCGAAGGGCGTGACGAAGATCGCGCAGCACCGGGGTAGCTTGCCACAGATGGGCCGCCGGGCCCGCTCGCCGGCGGCGATCGCGAGTTTGACGGGCTGGCTGAACTGGCCATAATATTGTGACCATGTCAAAGCGGCGGGCAGGACCGGCGGTCGGGGCAGCGGAATTCAAAGCGCGGTGCCTGGAACTGGTGGACCACGTGCGCGAAACGGCGGCGGAATACATCGTCACACGTCACGGCGTGCCGGTGGCCACCCTCGGGCCCGCTCCTCGTGCCACGACGATGGGCTTCGTGGGGTCCATGGCCGGGTCCCTTCTCGCGTTCGACCGGCCGCTGGATCCCGTTCCCGGCGCGTGGATGGCCGACGACGCCGGGTGATGCTGCTCGACACGCACGTCTGGATCTGGGCGGCTGCCGATGCCCGGAGGATTGGGGCGCAGACCCGAAGACTGCTGGATCGGCAGGCGGCCGCAGGTCGGGTCTGCGTCTCCGCCATTTCGGCCTTCGAAATCAGCGCGCTCTGTGCCGCCGGCCGGCTGGTGTTGAATCAGCCCGCGGAACGCTGGATCCGCGACTCGATCGAGCGCGGCAACCTCCGCATCATCAACGTGAACACGGACGCGGCGATGGACGCCGGCGCGCTCGGCCATGAGGCGCTGCCTGACCCCATCGATCGTCTGCTCGTCGCCGCCGCGCGGGATGCCGAGCTCGCGCTGGTTACTCGCGACCGGCGCATGCTCGAGTTCGCGAAGCGCACGAAAATGGTCCGCGTCCACGACGCCGGCCGGTAATCCCCATTGGGGTCCCAGCCGGCGCCGGGACGCGGTTCCATATTCCGACGACATGGGGCACACTGCACATCCCCAAGATGAGCAGCGACACCAGTCCCAGCCAGCGCCAACTCACGCGCATCCTCGTGGCCACCGACCGCTCGCAGACCGCCGACCTGGCGGCGCGGTGGGCGGGGGAACTGGCGGGCCGATATTCGGCCGACCTCATCGTCCTTCAGGTCGTGTCGCCGGCGGTTGACGTGGTCGCCGATGGCGCGTCCAATGCCGCGTTGGACGCGGCGCGGATGGCCAAAACGAACGCCAGCCTGCAGCGTCTGGCCACGGAAGTCGCGGGCGCGCATGGACGCGCGAAGGTTGTGGCCCACAGCGATCCGGCCCAGGCCATTCTGCGCGTCATCGAGGACGAGCAGGTGGACGCCGTGGTTGTGGGCAACCTCGGGATGGCGGGGCGGAAGCAGTTTCTGCTGTCGAATATTCCGAACCGTATCTCCCACAACGCCCGGTGCAGCGTCATCATCGTCAACACGGCGCATCTGACGGGGCAGACGCCGCGTGCGGCCGTGACCGCACAACCCGCCGAGACGCCGCTCGAGCGCCGGCTGCTGGGCCGCGCGCTGCGGATTCTGCGCGTGCTCGTCAAGACCAGCGTGCGGGAATTGCGCGGCCGATTCGGCGCGGACGCTGAAGCAGTGATGCGCGCGCGCGCGCGCCGGGTTCGAGACGCGTTGCAGGAGCTCGGCCCGACGTTCGGGAAGCTCGGCCAGGTGCTCTCGACGAGGCGCGACCTGCTGCCCGCGGAGTTCATCGACGAGCTGGCCTCGCTGCAGGACCGCGTCACGCCGTTGACCGAACAGGAGGTCGTGGCCGCGATGGAGCGGGAGCTCGGGGTGCCGTGGGAGGACGTCTTTGCGTCCATCGACCCCACACCGCTGGCGGCTGGCACCATCGGACAGGTCCATCGCGCGACACTCGAATCGGGCGAGCGCGTCGTCGTGAAAGTCCAGCGGCCCACGGCGGAGCGCGACATCGCGCTCGATCTCGGGTTGCTCGAGCGGCTCGCCGAAAAACTGGAAGGCCGGCCGGGAACGCGGCGGGTGATCGACGTGCCCCAGCTTGTCCGCCAGTTCGCCGAATCGCTCCGCCGTGAGCTCGACTGCACGCGCGAGGCCGCCAATGCGAAGCGACTGGCCGCCGTGCTCGCGCCGTACCCTCGACTGGCGGTGCCAAAGGTTTATGAGGCGTACTCCACGTCGAAGCTGCTGGTGTTGGAGGAGATTGGAGGCGTGCGCCTCAGCGAGGCGCCGCAAGGAGAAGCCCGGAAGGCCGCGGCGCGACAGTTGCTCGAGTCGTACTACACGCAGGTTCTTGTGGACGGCTTCTACCATGCGGATCCGCACCCGGGAAACCTGCGCTGGTGTGACGACCGGATCTATTTCCTCGACATGGGGATGGTCGGTGAAATCGAGCCGGCCGTCCGCGAGCTGATGCTGTTGCTGATGCTGGCGTTCGCGCAGAAGGACGCCGCCTTCCTGTCCGAGGTCGTGCTGTTGCTTGGCGGGGGCGACGGTGCCGGAGACGTCCGGGACCTCGATCGGTTTCGGGCCGATCTCTCCGCGCTGGTGGACAAGTTCTCGGCCTTGTCGCTGGACAAGATTCAGTTGGGGCCGTTGCTCCAGGAAGTGACCGCCGTGGCGGTCCGGCACGACGTCAGCATCCCGCCGGCGCTGGCCCTGGCGGCCAAGGCGATGTCGCAGATGCAGCTCGCCGTCGCGGATCTCGATCCCACGCTCGATCCCTTCGAGGTCGCGCGGTCGTTCGGCGTGCGCCATGCGCTGCGGCAGCTTCGAAGCGTGATCGATCCGCAGCAGATCTTCTACAACCTGCAGAAAGGCAAGGCGCGGGTCAACCGCGTCCTGGAATCCGTTGAAGCGCTGTCTCGCGCGATACCGGGAGGTCAGCTGCAGGTGAAATTTGCCGGCCTGGCTCACTTCGAACACACGGTCCGGCGGAGCGGTCAGAGACTTGGACTTGGCGTGGCTGCCGCCGCGGCGACCGTGGCCACGGCCCTTGTCGCGGTCTCGCCGCAGGGAACGACGGTGCTGACGAGCGTGATGGGCTCGCTCGCTGTCGTGCTGGCCGTGGCGCTTGTGGTGGACGTCATTCGGGATCGCTGACGATGAGCTGGTTCTATCGCACGGTCCTCAGCACCTGCCTGTCCCTCATTGCGTGGGCGATCGATCGCAAGCTGCGCGTGAGATCGCGCTGATGGGATAGCATGACCGCTGACACCGGCGGTACTTTCGGCCATTCACAGGGGACTCTCATGCGTATGCTTCGTTTTGCGGCCGCTGCACCAGCCGTTGTTCTCGTCGCGACCACCATCGCCGCCTGCGGTGGAGGAGGTTCCACTGATTCCGCCGCGTCTTCCTCCACCAGCGCCGCGGGCGTCTACACGTCCGTGAATGACGACGGTTTGGTTTCGTTCGATTTCAAATCCAACGGCGTCGTCACGATGGCCGCGCCCAAGATGGGTGCTTCATCGACCGGTTCGTACACCATCGACGGCGAGAAGCTCGTCGTGACTCTGGACGGGCGCCAGCACACGTTCGTGCGCGACGGGAAGTGCATCGAGGAGCCGCAGCACATCTTTGGCAAGCTGTGCCAGGGCGGCGCCGCTGGCGCGGCATCGAACGTCTCCACGAAGAAGGCTCCGGTCGTCACCGGCACGTGGGCCGGATCCAACGCCGACGGCGACTTCAAGATCGACTTCAAGTCCGCGACGCAGTTGACCTTCACCGGAACGATGGCCGGAGGCGGCAAGACGAGTTCAGAGGACGGCACCTTTGTCGTCGAAGGCGATCGTGTCAACGTCACGCTGGCGCAGGGCATGCCGCTGATCCTGCAGTTTGTGAATGACTCCTATGAGACGACGTCGCTCGGACTGCCGTTGAAGTTCACGCGGAAGTAGGAAATGCATCATGAAGGCAAGGCCTGCCGGCAGGCCATGGCTTCCGCCATCATCGATCCAAAAAACCCGGCGCGGCTGCTGGGCCGAATGAATGTACTGGCCGGATCGAGCGGCATCGCGGCGACGTTGGCGCAGAACCGGCCCATCACGCCGTTGCGTTGCAGGTAATCCTCGACGTTGGAGACGTAGAAGGCCGACACGACGGCGCCGTGCTCCTTCAGGTACGCGGCGACCGCGCGCAACGCTTTGGGGCCGGCAAAGTCCCCGACGATGGGCACGATCAGGTTTTTCGCCTCGAGACCCTTGATGATCGTGAAATTCGCCTCGGTCGCCAGATAGCTGCGTTCGGTGCCCAGCGCGCGATCGGGCACGGCCAGGATTCTGGCGTAGCTGCCCTGGCCGCCCGATCGGCCGTTGATGGTCGAGGAGTAATTGATGTCGGGACCGAACTTGTAGAAATTGCCGTAGACGTATGCGATTCCCGCCACGTCATCGGCATCGAGCGGCAGCTTCCGCGTCTTCGTCAGGTGCGCCATCACGGCGTCCAGATTGGCTGTGAATGCCGCATCGCTGACGGGCGGCGCGGCCTGATACGCGGCCAGTAGTTCTCCAGCCGTCGCCGTCGCGCTGAGACCCGCGGGACGCGTGCGCGAAAAGAGCCGGCCCACGAAGTCCGCGCGATTCGCGGTGGTTTCAAACAGCGCCTTGTACAGCAAGTGCAGCTGGAGATTGCCGCGCCGGATGTCCGTGATGATGGCCAGCCGCGGCTTGATCGCCGCGATGTACGTGAAGTTCTGTTCCGGCCCGACGCCCAGGTACACGCCGGACGGTTTCACGATCTTCTCCAGTTCCGCAGCCACCGTCGACAGCGTGTTTTCGTTGGACAGCAGGTTGTCGGTCGATCCCGATTGGGAACGAAAGTAGCCGTTGGGTTCGGAGAATCGCTGTGTGAGCGCCCAGAACTGCTGATCGGTGAGCGACGCCGGCAGCGTGTCGGCGGTACCCGCCAGAGGCGCGCTGGCAGCCGAAAGTACCAGCAAGAACGCCGTTAGTCCGAGTCGCAGACGGATTGAACGCATGGGCAGAGGCTAGCAGAAGATCGATTGAACGAAAATCGATAAACTACGTATCGCGATGTCCGGCATCGCGCAAAGCATTTCGTCGCCGGCCCATGAAGTGCGCGTGGACGCAGGTTTCGGGCTGGTTGGCCGGCTGCTTCACGACCGGCGGATGACGTTGATCGACCTCGCCGATCGCGCCGGCATGACGCTGGCGAATCTGTCCATTCTCAAGACCGGCAAGGCGCGCGCGATTCACTTTTCGACGCTGGAGGCGACCCGCGATGCGCTCGGCTGCCAGCCAGGGGAGCTGCTCGGATTTGAAGCCGAGGGCGAAGAACGCGAGCCGACCCGGAAGCGGCGGGCGGGTTAGTTCTCGTGGCTTCCGCGACGCCCGCCGTTCACTTTCTGCGCCGCCACGGCGTGGCCTTTACGGAGCATCCGTATCGCTATGAGGAGCACGGCGGCACGCGCGTCTCCGCGCGGGAACTCGGCGTGGACGAGCACTGGATCGTCAAGACGCTGGTGATGGAAGACGAGCACAAGGCGCCGCTCATCGTCCTGATGCACGGCGACCGGGAAGTGTCCACGAAACAGCTGGCGCGACAGACTCGAAGGAAATCGATCGAGCCGTGCGCGCCGGCGGTTGCCGAGCGGCACACCGGTTACATGGTCGGCGGGACATCGCCGTTCGGCACGCGCAAGGCGCTGCCCGTGTTCGTCGAGCGCTCGATCCTGGACCTCGCGCGCGTCTACATTAATGGAGGACGGCGAGGGTTTCTCGTGTCGCTGGCCCCGGCGGAGATTGTTCGCGTGCTCGGCGCGACGCCGGTCGAAGTCGCGATTGCGACTCACAACTGACAACTGACAACGCAGCCCGCTCTTATTGTCAGTTGTGAGTTGTGAGTTGTTTGGCTTAGAGCGCCTTCAAGAACGCCACCAGATCCGCCTTGTCGCGTGGCGTGAGGTGCAGTGCAAACCGCGTGTCGTAAAAGTCCACGACGTCCTGGAGCGTGGCGGCCGCACCGTTGTGGAAGTACGGCGCCCGCGCGGAGAGGGCGCGCAGGATCGGGCCTTTGAACAGCGACATGTCTTTCCAGCGGCCCGTAATCAGGGCGCGCCCCGGATCCGTCGTCTTGACGATCTGGCCGGTCGCCTTATTGCGGAATGTGTAGAGCGGCATGTCGGGCGTCCGCCGGGCTTCGGTTGTGAGGCCGAGATCGAGCGGCAGGGAGGTGGAGTGATTGCCGACGTTGGGCGTGTCATGGCAGGTGGTGCACGTGCCGGGCAATGCCGTGACGTCGAGTACGTCATTGACGCCGTTGACGCCGGTGATGTCAAAGGCGCGGGTGTTGAAAATCTCCTGGCCCCGCGCGATGGACTTCCGGGCCTCGTCGGCAGGCCGCGGGTCACGCGCCGGTCGCGGCGATGGGATGGGCGGCGCATCCTTCCAGGCGTCGAATGTCGTGAACGCGCGCGGGTTGAACCCGGCGCCGAGCACGTCGTTGATGCCGATAAAGAACGGCTGCCCGGAGAGCGGTATCGACCCGCCGCTCGCACCGTGGTTTCGCAGTTCGCCCACCAGGCGGTCGTCATTCTGGGCCGTGTAGAGTCCGCTCTCGAACCTGACGATCGCGTCACGTTGCTCAGGCGAGAGCGGCTGCGTCGCGGCGGCGTGGCCCAGCGCCGCGCCGTTGGCCTGATCGCTCAGGTTGAACTGCATCGTCTCGCCCGGAAACGTCTCGCGGCCATCCCACATGACGGCGGAAAGAAATCGCAGGTTCGTGGACGGCAAGGGCCGGCGAAACAGCGACAGCTCGGCGGCCGAGGCGAACCCGTACGGATCGTCCACGCCGACGAGCTCGAACTCGGCATTGTCCGGCACGCCGATGCCGACGCGAATGAGCCCTTTCGTCAGCAGCATGCTGTAGGCCGCGCGTCTGGCCTCGACGGTCGAAACATCGGCGTGTGGGGAATTCGATCCGTCATTCGTCCGAAAGATGGGATCGCGACCGCCGCTCGCGTCGAACCGCGCCTGAATGTGCTCCGGTGTCACCGACCAGCCGTCCGACGGCTGGTGACAGGTCACGCAGGCACGCCCGTTCGATCCCAGTGACTGAAAGAATGGATTCGACAGATCGATCGCGCCATCGACGCTGAAGGTCCGCGTCGAGCCGGCCTCGTTCGGAAAGGCCAGCATGTTCGGCATCAGGGCCGGGTCATCCGGTGCCCGTCCGATCGCGAGCGTCGTCGCGGTCATCCACACCACCGCCACCAAAACCAGTACGCGCGCGCGGGTCCAGACCGTCATGTGATGCCTCCGGTATGGGGGGCCAGAAAACTGGCGTCACCTGTCTCTGAGCAAAGCGGGAAAACGTGTCGGAGCGCTAGCGCCGGACGCGCAGGAAATAGCGGAAGCGCTCGGATTCGGAGCCGGAGGGCCCAGTTTCGAACAACGTGATTACGTAATCGTCAGGAGCCAGCCGTGCCGCGGGGACTTCGACGTGAGCGATGACGCCCGGCGGTTGCGTGGCGGCGGGGCGCAAGGGACCTTGCCACGTCTCCTGGCCGGCCACGGTCCGGATGAGGACTCGTCCGGCTGCGATCGACGGGCCGGCCCCGTCTCCTTCCAGCCGAAGATCGATGACATCCGTGCCCGTCGGAACCACCAGCGCCGAACTGTCGCTGGTTCCGCGCACGGACACCGGGGAAATCGTCATCGCGAAGATCCGCAGCGGAGCCGGCGGCACGATGGCTGCTGGTGGCGGCGATTCCACCAGCGATGACGGTCGTTCCCGCCCGACAACCGACGCGATGCCTATGACGGCGAGCACCAGCGCGGCGGCCAGCGCCAGCGTGCGGATCGAAATCCGCTGGGCACGCTCGCGTGTGTGGGTCGCCCCCCTCAGTTGCCGAATCGTCTCAACGCGATCGCGACGCTGCGGCGAGTCCAGATAGTTCGTCTCGAAGCGCTCTCGATCGACGGCCGACATCGTCTGATCGACGTACTCGTGTGGCGGACACGTACGCGTCGTACGTGGACATCCTCATGCAGTTACACCTGAAGGCGCCGGGTGCCGGCCACGATCGGGCCGCCCTGGAGGCCGCTGAACATTCGCGCGCCCGCGTGCTCCTGGAGTCACTGGCCGAGGCCCGGGCGAACCTGCGCGAGGACGTCGATCCGTCGATCCTTGCCGCGGAACGATCCGCCCTGCGGGCAGTCAACGCCGCATCCACACGGCTCTCGCGGCTGCTGACGCAACGATCGAGCGACGCCGACGTCGCGGCGGCGCGCAAGGCCCTCGCGGCCGCGGAGACAGCCTATCAGGACGTCCAGACACGGATTCGCGCGTCCAGTCCGCGCTATGCGGCGCTGACGCAGCCCCAGTCGCTCTCGACGCGGCAGATCCAGCATGACGTGCTCGACGCCGGCACCGTGCTGCTCGAATTCGCCCTCGGCGATCGACGAAGCTGGCTGTGGGCGGTCACGTCGACCGGCGTCACGACCGTTCAATTACCGGGCCGCCGCGACATCGCCGCGGCCGCGCGGGCATTTGGAGACGACGTGGCCGCGCGCCAGCGCAAGTCAGGCGAGTCCGCGTCCGCGTATGCGGCGCGAATCGCGGCCGCCGACCGCCGCGTGCCTGGTCGAGCCGCCGCGCTCAGCCGGATCCTGTTCGACGGAGTCGCGGCGCAGCTCGCCGGGCCATGGCGGGGCAAACGGCTGGCGATCGTCGCGACCGGCCCGCTCGAGTACGTCCCCTTTGCCGCCCTGCCTGTGCCGATCGCGGCGACAAAGGGCGTGGGTGCTCTGCTGATCGCGGATCATGAGATTGTCGAAGTCCCGTCGGCCTCGGTGCTCGCGACGCTCCGGCGGGAGGCGGCGGATCGCCCGCCGCCGGGACACGCGCTGGCGCTTGTTGCGGATCCGGTCTTCGAAATCACCGATCCGCGGGTGCCTGCCAGTCCGGCGGCCCCCGCCCAGCCGCCGGCCGCGGGCCGATCGTTGTCCACCGAGCGTGCGATTGAGCGGATCGATGCGGTTCGGGGAGGCCCGCTCACGCGGCTGCCGTTTTCCAGGGAGGAAGCGAACGCGATCAGCGCGATTGCCGGCCGGCCGGACACGCTCACCGCGATGGACTTTCAAGCCAGCCGGGCCACGGCTGTGAGCGGCGCGCTCGCGGACTATCGCATCGTGCATTTCGCGACGCACGGACTCATCGACACCGAACGTCCCGATCTGTCCGGCCTGGTGCTCTCACTCGTCAACGATCGCGGGAACACCCAGGACGGATTCGTCCGGCTGACGGACATCTACAATCTCCGCCTGCGTGCCGATCTCGTCGTGCTGAGCGCGTGTCAAACGGCGCTCGGCAAGGAAATCAGAGGCGAGGGTCTGGTGGGCCTTACTCGCGGTTTCATGTATGCGGGCACGCCGCGTGTCGTGGCCAGCCTCTGGGAAGTGAGCGATCTCGCGACCGCCGAACTGATGGAACGGTTTTACGCTGGCATGTTTCGGCAGAAGCTGACGCCTGCCGCGGCGCTTCGCGCGGCGCAACGTCAGATGTCGCAGGAACCGCGCTGGGCGTCGCCGTTTTTCTGGGCCGGCTTCGTGCTGCAAGGCGACTGGAAATAACCAGGATCCCGCGCCGGTCAAAAACGGGTGAGACAATTACACCTTGGAGAGTTGCGACACATGCGCGCGAAACGTCCGCTTCGGGACCCGGTGCGTGACGCGCCTGGGCCCAAGCTCAAGAACTACATTACGCCGGCCGGCCTGGAGCGGTTGAAGGACGAGCATCGGTTCCTGATGAGCCGCGAGCGGCCCGCGGTGACGCAGGTGGTGGCCTGGGCGGCGAGCAACGGTGACCGCAGCGAGAATGCCGATTATCTCTACGGAAAGCGCCGGCTGCGCCAGATCGACTCGCGGATCCGGTTTCTGACAAAGCGCATCGATGCCGCCGAAGTCGTGGATCCAGCTGCACCACGCTCGGGATCCGCGTCCACAAAGGTGTTCTTCGGCGCGACGGTGACCTATCTCGACCCGGCAGGGAAAGAACACGTCGTCCGCATTGTCGGCGTCGATGAGGTGGACGTGCATCGACGCTACATCAGCTGGATGTCACCGCTCGCGCGCGCGTTGATGAGAGCAGGCGCTGGTGATCGCGTGGTACTGCGCGCGCCGAACAAGACTGAGCAGCTCGAAATCGTGGATGTCGAGTATTCGGCGATTCCAATCGTTCCGTTCAAAGAACCGCCCGGTGCGGAGTCGGCGCCGAAGCTGACGTGACGGCCCGCCGTGAGGCGCGGGACAGTTTCGGGAGTGCTACGATGCCGTGAAGGCACCGCATGGCAGGCTGCACATCCGTCGGGTCTCGAACGCTGGCCATCGGTCTGGCCGGCATGCTCCTCGCTGCGCCGGCGCTGTTTGCGCAGACAACCTTCAAGCTGGCCAAGAACAAGTACACGCCGGCGCAGGACGTTGCGCTCGGGATGAAAGCGGCCGCCCAGGTGCGCAAGGAATATCCCATCATCGAGGAGGGTTTTCTCCCCCAGTACCTGGCGCGGCTCGGTGATGGACTCGTGGCGGCCGCGCCGGCTTCGCTCAAGCAGCCCGAGTACAGGTTCTCGTTCACCGGCGTCAACCTCAAGGAGATCAACGCCTTCGCGCTGCCCGGGGGGCCGATGTTCGTCAATCGCGGCATGATCGACGCCGCGAAAGGCGAGGGCGAAGTGGCTGGCGTCATGGCCCACGAGCTCTCGCATGTGCTGTTGCGACACGGCACGGCGAACGCCACCAAGGCCGAGAACCCGTGGCTGCAGCTCGGACAGGTCGCCGGCGTCGTCGGCGGATCCATGGTGGGCGGCGCGGTCGGCGCCATCATTTCCGACGGCACGCAGTTCGGCCTCTCGACGATGCTGCTGCGCTACAGCCGCGACTTTGAGAAGCAGGCGGACCTGCTTGGCGTCGCCATCATGGCCAAGGCGGGCTACGACCCGCGCGACCTGGCGCGGATGTTCGAGACGATCGCCAGATCCGGATCCGGCAGTCCGCCGGAATGGTTGAGCAGCCATCCGGATCCCGGCAATCGCAGCGCGTACATCAATAAAGAGGCGCAGGCCGTTGCCATCGGCCCCGCGCCGGACACGCGCGAGTTCGCATCGGCCAGGAACGCGATCGCGAGCCTCCCTGCGCCCATCACCATGGCCGAACTGGCGCGCCGCCGCGATCCCAATACGGGCACCGCGGCTTCGAACGCGGCCACCGGCACACCGGGCCTGCCGGTGCCGGCGCCGTCCGCGCGGATGCGGGAAATCTCGGCGGGTATTTTCACGGCGGATGTGCCGTCCAACTGGACCAGTTTGCAGTCGTCGAGCGCGATCCGTGTCGTGCCCGAGAACGGCTACGGCCAGCTCAAAGGCCAGACGGTGTTCACGCACGGAGTGGAGTTTGGCGTCGCGAAGGCGGCGTCGCGCGATCTGT